>JBAWZW010000089.1:0-10374 GCA_037142835.1 Verrucomicrobiota bacterium | reverse complement strand
ATTCGGGTGTCGGCTTTTTCTTGGTTGCTGGGGGGGATTTTTTTGGTGGCCTTGGTTTTTCTGCCGAATGGTCTGCGGTTTGCTCTTCTTTTGGTTGGTTCGATTTTTGCGATTTCTTATGCGAAGTTCTGGCGAAACAAGCGGGATAAACTTCGCAAAGAGGTTACGGAAAAGAATCATCTGGAACGAATGAAGCGAGTAAACTAATGATGAACAACTGCAGATTGGGACTTGGAAATTTTTAAAACCACCCTTACTTAACCACTATGATCGTCCTCACCCGTTCCTTGATCGTCTTTAGTCTAGCATTGGTAAATTGCCAGGCCAGTGATGTTCCAAAAACCGCCGCCAAGCCAGTCGCTCCCAAGAAAATGAATACTGAAGAACTTCGCAAAAAACTCACTCCTGAGCAGTTTAGCGTGACGTGTGAAAGCGCCACGGAGCCGCCCTTTCGGAACGCCTATTGGAACCATCATGAAGCGGGAATTTATGTCGATGTGATCAGTGGCGAGGCGTTGTTTGCTTCTGTGGATAAATTTGATTCCGGGACAGGGTGGCCGAGTTTTCGGCAGCCTTTGAAAAAAACTGCGATTCGGGATCAGGCGGATACCAGCCATGGGATTCAGCGTGACGAGGTGCGGGCGACGAAAAGCGACGCCCATCTTGGGCACGTATTTAATGACGGTCCGCAGCCTGGGGGGATGCGGTATTGCATCAACTCGGCCTCTTTGAAGTTTATTCCTGTGGCGAAGATGAAGGAGCTGGGTTATGGCGAATATCTTCCTCTCTTTGTGAAAACGGAGAAGGTTGAGAAGACGGAGAAGACGGAGAAGACGGCGAGTATTGAGAAAAATTAGAGGATTCGATTGGAGTTGGAGACCTAGCGAATCGCCGTTGGGATATTGGCTATTTGGGGCTTCGGTCGGTTGATCCGCTTGACCCTGATCCACGGGTTCGCGAGCATTGAATTTCCAATGAAAGAAGTGACTATTCGGATTCCTGCGACCACCGCCAACCTTGGGCCGGGCTATGATTGCCTGGGGGTTGCCTTACAAATCTATAACTTCGTGACGGTTTCACGAGGGGATGTTGGGTCGACGGATCCGATGGCGATGGCAGCGGCGGAGAAATTTTTTGGGGCGAGCGATGGGGAGCGATTTCCGTTTAGCTGGACGATCCGCGGTGAGGTTCCGAGGTCGCGCGGTCTGGGGAGTAGCGTGACCGTGCGGTTGGGTTTGTTGCTGGGGTTGAATGCGCTTGCGGGTGATCCACTGAGTCGGGAACGCCTCTTTGCTCTTTGTGCGGAATTGGAGGGGCATCCTGACAACGCTGCGCCCGCGACCTTTGGGGGCTTTACGGTGGCTGGTGGCGAGGAGGTGATCCGTTTTCCGGTGGCTGGGAGTCTGCGGTTTATTTTGTTAGTCCCTGACTTTGAGGTATCTACGCCGGCCGCCCGCGCGGTCCTGCCTGCGACCTTGGGGCATGGTGCGGCGGCGGAGAGTTCATCGAATGCCTGTCGGATTACGGCGGCGATGGCCTCGCAAAAGTACCATCTTCTTCGGGGATCTTTTGGGGATCAACTGCATCAACCTTTTCGGGAGAAGGAACTGATTCCTTTCTTGAGTCGGGTGATTTCGGCGGCGGAAGATGCGGGGGCGATTGGGGGATTTCTGAGTGGGAGTGGCTCGACGATTTGCGCGGTTTTTGACGAGGCCTCTGCTGGGGGTGATGGGGAAAAGATTTCCGAGGCGATTGGGTTAGCGATGTTGGGGGCGAGTGGCCAAGATCGGGCTCGACTGATCCTCACCCGGGCGGACGACTGGGGAGCGAAATTTTGCGAATGAGAGAAACCGTCATGGACTCCCGATTGGGCTAGGCGATGCGTCAACGGCTCGAAGCGTTTGAGCAGTTTGCGATCGATGTCATTCTTGATCGTCGCTACGGGAAGCGTGCCGCGCTTCTGCGTTGGTTCCTTTATGGGTTGAGCTGGCTTTTTCGTGGGGGAGTTCAGACGCGTCTTTGGCTGTATCGGCGGCGGTTGATTCGCAATCATTCGCCAGCTTGTCTGGTCATTTCTGTGGGGAATTTGACGGTTGGAGGAACTGGGAAAACTCCTGTGGTGGAGATGTTTGCGCGGACATTGCAGGATCGGGGGCGTCGGGTGGCGATTTTGAGTCGGGGTTATAAATCGAAGCGACCGCCGCTGCTTCGGCGGTTGCAACGCAAGTGGTTGGGGTTGGAGCGGAGTGAGCCTAGGACTGTCCATGACGGAACCCGGGTACTCTTGGACAGTCGGTTGTCTGGGGATGAGCCCTACATGCTCGCCAAGTCGTTGGGCGATGTGATCGTGCTGGTAGATAAGGATCGGGTTCGGGCGGCGAAGTTTGCGGTGAAGAAATATCGTTGCGACACTTTGATCCTCGACGATGGGATGCAATATCTGACCCTTCAGCATCGGTTGGATGTCTGCCTGATCGACGCCCAGGCGCCCTTTGGCAATGAGTTTCTCCTCCCGCGCGGGACGCTTCGGGAGCCCCCGAGGAATCTCCAGCGAGCCCATTACATTTTCATTACGAAGTCACCGCCGACGGGCAACGAGGCGCTGATTGCGCGGTTGCGAAAATACAATCGCACGGCGGAAATTATCCAAACTTGGCACGAGGCACTTTATCTGCAAAACCTCTATGTTCCTGGGGATCGGCAGTCTTTGGATTTTTTGGAGGGGCAATATATCGCGGCGATTTCGGGGATTGCGCGGCCAGAAAGTTTTGAGGAAAAGCTGACTGCTTTGGGAGCGAAATTAGAGATTACGAAGAGGTTTGCGGATCACCATCGGTTTACTGACGAGGAGCTTGGGGAGTTTTCCAATCGTTGTGCCCGTCGGGATTTGGATGCGATCATCACCACGGAGAAAGACAGCGTGCGGTTTCCTGCGCACTTTGAAGGATTGAAGGTGCCGGTTTATTATTTGCGGGTGGAAATTGGAATTCTTGAGGGGCAGGCAAGCTGGGATCGCTTAGTCGACCGGATTTGCGTGCCATCGGCGCCACCGAAGCTCGAGCACTTTTACGATTAGTGCATGGTGTGCGGGGGGAATGAAGGCGGGGTGGGTCAGGGTTTGATCTTCGCCTCGCGTCGGAATCGAGCCATCATTTGGAGAAAGCGCATCGTATCTCGGACGGGATGAATCTTGCTAACCTCGTCTCCGTAGACCGTGCTGATGGGAACGGAGCCGACCTTTCCGCCAAGGCGCGAGATGACGACAAGCATCTCGGTTTCGTAATCGAACTGATTGGTTTCGATGGCGATCAGGCCTTGAAAAAAGTCGCGACGAATCATCCGGAAACCGCATTGGGTGTCGCTGATTTTCTGTCCACAGACGCGACTGATTTGCGAGGACATCGTCTGATTGGTTAAGCGGCGAAGCCAAGGCATTGTTCGGGTGTCGCTCATTCGGGTGCCGAGGATGAGGGGAGCGGATTGTTGGTTAGCGGCGTCGAAGAACCGGGGGATTTCCTCGGGTAAATGCTGGCCATCGCCGTCGAGGATGAGGACATAATCGATACCGCTGCGTTCTTGGAGGGCGCGGAGGCCGGTCTTGATGGCGGCACCTTTGCCTTGGTTGGTGAGGTGTTTAAGACATTCCACGCCGGCTTTTTGGGCTTCCTGTGCGGTGTTGTCTGGGGAGCCATCGTCCACCACGAGAACGGTATCGACTTCCGCCTGAACGCGGGCGAGGAGCGTGCGGAGATGTTTTTCCTCGGAGTAGCACGGAAGCAGAGCCGCGACGGAGGCGCGGCTAGCCAGCATGGGGGAGAGATTTCGCGGGTTGAAATTCGGCCGCGTGGTAGGAGCTACGAACGAGAGGTCCTGAAGCGACGTGGGTGAAGCCTTTTTGTTCGGCGATCAATTTATAAGACTGGAAGGTGTCTGGGTGAACGTATTCCAAGACGGGTAAGTGTTGGGGGGTTGGGCGGAGGTATTGGCCCATCGTGAGGACCTCGACTCCGGCTTCGCGGAGATCATCCATGGTTTGAAAAATCTCCGCCTCTTTTTCTCCGAGTCCGAGCATCAGGCCGCTTTTGGTGACGATGTGGGGGGCGATTTCCTTCATGCGGCGGAGGACGGAGAGGGAGAGGCGGTATTTGGCCCGGGAACGGACGAGAGGGGTGAGGCGTTCGACCGTCTCGACATTGTGATTGAAAATATCGGGTCGGGCATCGGCGACGATTTTGAGGCACTCCTCTTTGGCGTGAAAGTCTGGGGTTAAGACTTCGATGGTGATTCCTGGTTGGGCGGCTCGAATGGCTTCGATGGTGCGGGCAAAGTGTTCGGCGCCGCCATCGCGAAGATCATCGCGGGCGACGGCGGTGACGACGACATGTTTTAAGCGCATCCGGGTGACGGCTTCGGCGACTCGTGCAGGTTCATCGGCTTCGAGGGCGAAGGGTTTGGCGGTGGTGACGGCACAGAAGCCACAGGCTCTGGTGCAGCGGTCGCCAGCGATCATGAACGTGGCGGTGCCTGCGCTCCAGCATTCCCAGCGGTTTGGGCATTGGGCCTCCTCGCAGACGGTGTGTAAACGGAGATCGGAGATGAGGGCTTTGGTGGAGAAGAATACTGGATTGGAAGGGAGTCGGACCTTGATCCAGTCGGGCTTCTTGGCCAAGTGAAGGGCAGGATCAATTTTTGCGCAGGACATAAGTGGGGAATGTGAAAGATGGAGTGGAGAATTGCAATCTTTCGGCGATGGGAATCGGCTAGCTGGTGCTGGGGTTTGGGGGGCGAAGTTTCTCTGATGCGAGCAGTTTATTCTTTGGGGACCGCAGAAAAAACCTTAAGAAGTGGGGGATGTCTGATTCATTCAATCCCGCCACGCTTTCAACAAAACTGATTGAACCTGCTGATCGGCTGATCTTTGCCCTCGATGTCCCGACGATCGCGGAGGCGCGGTCTTGGATTGATCGGTTGGGTTCAGCGGTGACTTTTTACAAAGTGGGGTTGGAGTTCTGTATGGGTGGAGATTATTTCACCTTGGTTGAGGAGTTGCGAAGTGCGGGCAAAAAGGTTTTCGCTGATTTGAAGTTTTACGATGTGCCAGCCACGGTGCGTGGTGCGGTGGCCAATTTGAGTCGGGCGGGTGCGGAGTGTTGCACGCTTCACGGGGTGGGTTCGATTTATCGGGCGGCGATCCCGGTTCGGGGATCGATGAAACTGCTGGCGGTGACGGTTTTGACAAGTATGGACGAGAGCGACCTTGCGGAGTTGGGGTGGTCTGGCGGACCGGTTGCGGACTTGGTTTCTTTACGGGCGCGAGCCGCGGTCGATGCTGGGGTGGATGGATTGATTTGTTCGCCTGAGGAAGTGGGGCGATTGCGTCGTGAACTTGGGCCCGAGCCCCTTTTGATTACCCCAGGAATTCGGGCGGCGGATGATCGTGGTGGGGATGACCAGAAGCGGGTGATGAGTCTGGGAGACGCTTTTCGTGCGGGCTCCGATCAGATTGTGGTGGGGCGTCCGATTCGGCAGGCGGCGGATCCGCGAGCGGTCGCGGAGGCGATGCAGGCGGAGATCGCGGAAATTTTTTCGGCGAAGTAAGCTAGAAGTAGTTGATGCTTTGCTAATTAGCCGATGACGATTCGGCGGATGACTTCGCCGGCGGCGGCAAAGCCAAAGGCGCCCGTCACGGCGGTGGCGGAGCCGAATCCCGAAGCGCAGTCGAGCGTTCGGGCGCTTCCTGGCTCAGGTTCGGTGGAGCAAGTGCCATCGGCCCATGGATAATTTGGGAGCTCTGGTGAAAACACGCAGGACACCTTGAAATTCTCGCGGACATCCCGAGGGAAAGCGTGTTCGCGTCGGAGTTTGCGTCTGACTTGGCGGAGGAGTTCATCTTGGACGCTGTGAGCGAGATCAGAGACTCGAATGGCGGTGCCGTCGCGTTTTCCACCGGCGCCTCCGATGGTTAAAACGGGGATGGACCGCTCCTGACAAGCGACAATGATGGCGCATTTATTGGAGAGGCGATCGGTGGCATCGACCACAAAAGAAAACGATTTTTGGAGTAATTGGGGGGCGGATGCGGCGGTAACAAACTGGAGAATGGGGTGAACCAGACAGCCTGGATGGATGAGTTTTACGCGGTCGGCGAGGACGGCGACTTTGGGCTGACCGATTTGGCCGTCGAGGGCGGGGAGTTGGCGGTTGACATTGGTGATGCAGACATCGTCGAGATCGATGATGGTCAAAGAGCCGACGCCTGAGCGGGCGAGGGCTTCGACCGTCCAGGAGCCGACCCCGCCGACGCCGATGACACAGACTTCGGCGGCTTGGAGTCGGGTTAATCCTTGTTGGCCGTAAAGTCGGGCGATCCCGCCGAATCGTTGGAGAAAGTCGTCACTTGCTGGCGACATATGCTTCTAAAGCCTCTCGGGTGATGGCGTGGCGGGTGCCGCAACGGGGACAATGCATGCGGATGGAGGACTCCTCGCCAAAGAGGCCCTCGGGATCTTGGCGCATGACGCCGGAGAGGATGTCGAGCATTCGGGTGTGGGAGCAGCCACATTCCCAGCGATAGTGGCGGGTCTCGAGGAGGCTGAGTTCTTCGGTGGTATCGAGGGTGAGGAGGGCGGCATCGTCGAGCGATTCCAGCCACGCGAGGTCGCACTGGGGTTGGGCGGTGAGGAGGACGAAATCTTCGGGGCCGAACTGAAAGAAGCGAGCGGGTCGTTGTTCGCTTTGGGCGTAATATTCTTCGACGGCGGTGAAGGCATTGTCGCTGGAAAACTCCACGGCGCTGCGTCGTTGATCGCCGCCTCGGCGGGCGACATCACTTAAAAACAATTGTTGGCCGTCCTCTTTGACATTTTCGGTGAAGAGCTGGCCGACGATCGTGCCGAGCGGGTTATCGCTGGCGACGAAGAGATTGAGGAGGGGCTTTTGAAAGTGAATCGTCCAAGCAGCCGACTCATTCCACGGTCGCGACGCGGCATGCAGGGTCATGGCGGCGAGGGCTTGTTTGAGGAGTTCGTCGTGCTCTGGGTGATGTTGGAGACCGATTTGGCCTTGGTGCAAATAGTAGTCGACGTAGAGGTCACCGAAGTCGGCTCTGGTGAGAAGGGCATTGCGGCCACGGACAAAGTAGCTACGGACTTCTAAACTGCCATCTGGCGGAGATGATTGATGATCTTGAGCATTCACAATCGCCAGCATGGCTGGCAATTTTCGCTGATGCATCAAATTCTTCGAGATTGAGGAATTTTTGTGAGGGGGGCGGAGTTGGCGAGGGGGAATTTCTGGGGGTTAAAGTGGTGATCGAGGATCGGCGGAAAGCAAGGTGCGAAGCTCGTGGGAGCGTCGCTCGTGTTCGAGATCATCGATGACATGGCTCTGCGGTTGGGCGTCGGGGAATTCCGGCAAAGCGATCCACGATCGGCACCCGCCGTAGCGTGGAGAATCAGGAAAGATCAGCGGTTTGATCAAGGTGGAGACGCGGACGAAAGCCAAGTTGATGGCGGTGACATCGCCTTGTTGGAAGCGTTTTTCGACTTCGGTTTCCTGCCAGAGATGGAGTGGAGCGAGAGATTGAACGACCTGCCAGTGATGGACTTCGGCTGTCCATTCGACGGCGACATGGTAACGAATTTCGTGGTGGCCGTCGGGTCGGGCGGCCGGCAAGGGGGTGAGCTCGGGTAGTTGGAGTTTTTTGACTTGCTCGTGAAAGAGCGTGGGAAAAAGCAGAAACTCCGGGTGTTCAAAGCGGAAGCCCGCTCGGCCTTCGGCGATGCCGCCTTTGCGGAGAATGATACTTTGGTCGCCGCGTCCGAGGGCCTCGCAAACCAAGGCCCACTCTTTGAATCCGAAGGTCATGGCAAGGCCGCGGAGTTCCCGCTGGCGGCGAGCACTTGCAGTTCGTTGATTGACCAGGGGTTCCGATTATCGGTGCCGGTTTGGGCGATCCGAATGAAGCGGGCGCGGTGAGGGGCGAAGGCGATATCGGTCACGGGGCCGACGCCATTTCCTTTGGCTGCTGGCGAGCCCCAGGTTTGGCCATCGGAGGAGAGGAGGACCTCAAATCCCCGAGGGAAATCTCCTGCGGACTTGGAGTTATCGAGGATTAAACCGGTGATGGGGGATTCTTGGGGAAGTTCGATTTGAAACCACATCCCGGGAATCTGGGGAGTGCCCGTGGTGAAGCGGGTGGCGTCGTTGCCATCGACCGCGCTTGCGCAGCCTTCGAGTCCGTGGCTGGCGGTGAGTTTCCAGTCTTTGCGATTGGGCAATGATTGCGGGAGAGATGCTCGGAGGTCAGTGATCGACCAAGGGAGAGCGCGATTTTTGAGGGAAGCGCGCAGGGTGGCGACATCGCTGGGACTGACGAAGCCGGCGTGGTTGCCAAAGTTTGTCCGCAGATAGCTGAGGACACCGGCGATCCAAGCGTCGTCGTTGGTGGCCATGGAGATCATTTGGCCTTCGTATTTTTTGCCGTCGATCTCGCCGACGAGTCCATGGAGTAAGACTTTGATTCCGCCGTCGCGGTGACCGTTGATGGTTTTCGAGCCAGCTAGGGATGGGGCGAGCATCGCTCCCGGGCCAGCACCGGCCATGGGCAAGCCTTTGGCGTCGGCGCCGTGGCAGGTTGCGCAGAGGGTTTGGAAAGCGGTCTGACCAGTTTGGTAGAGCTTTTTTTGTTCGTCATTCATGGCGAGGCCACCGGCGGGTGGTGGCAAGGGGGGGAGTTTGCCTGCGACCTCGCGAATTCCGCGGGGAGCGGTGGGGGTGGCGATGGTGGCGACCATGGCGCGCCAGTCGGGGAGGTCGAGTTGTTTGGCGGTGAGGATGGATTGGATGACCACATTGGTATCGGTGTCCTTGGTAGCGAGGAGGATCTCTGGGGTGAGGGATCGGTCGCCCTTTTTGAAGAGCGATTCACTGACGCGAAGAGCGGCGATCCGTATTTGGGGTTGAGGGTCTTGGAGTTTTTCTTTGACCAAAGCTGGGGTGAGCGCTCCGAGGCCTTCTAAAGTCCAGAGGGCGTGGAGACGAGCGAAGTCATTTTTGTCGGAGCGAGCCATCGAGGTGAGGGCGGGAACGATGGAAAGATCGCCACGGATGACGAGGAGTTTTTGGGCGGTATCGCGCCACCAACCGTTGGGATGACCGAGGTGGGAGACGAGTTGGGCGGGGGTTTCGGCGTTCATCCGGGGTTGAGGGCCGGGCTTGGTGGTTTCGTGGACGAGGCGCCAGATGCGGCCGTGACCGAAGACATTTTGGAGTCCGTATTGTTCGACCACCTTGCGGAGATAGGAGCCACCTCGGACCCAATTTCCTTCCTGAATAATCCCGCGATACATATCGACGATGTAGAGCGTTCCATCAGGGGCGTTGGAGAAATTGACAGGTCGGAAGCAAGCGTCTGTGGAGCGAAGGAACTCGGATTTTGCTTCTTGATAGGGGTTGCTGAGGGTGGTGAAGCCGTCTTTGACATCTACTTTAGAACGGCGAACTAAACGGCCGACGGGTTCACCGAAGAACAAGTCGCCGCGGAGTTCTGCGGGCAATCGGTCTCCACGATAAAACTCCGCTCCTGCGGTAGCGGTGAAATGATTGAGTGTTTTGTCATCGGCGCGGAATCGTCCGCCACCGCCTTGGACATCGGCGAGGCCGACGAGTGGCCAAACCACTTCATAGCCTGGAGCAAACTGGCCACCGGGGTTAAACTCCCCGTAGAGAACGGGTTGTTGAAAGCTTCGCGGTCCTTGTTCGCCCCCCGCATTCATAAAAACCATCTTCCCGAAGTTGTCTTGAGCGAGTCCCCATTGACCGCCGTTGGGGGCGACGGGTTCTTTGACCGCGCCGGTTGCCGTCCAGCGCAGGCGGTAGTTATTATAGGTGGAGTAGAGTCCGTTATCGATCGCCCAAATCATTCCATTGGGCTGATGCTCGAGATTACCCCCTCGGCCGCCCCCGATGTAGAACGGCTCTTTTTTATCGGCGACGCCGTCGCCGTCGGTGTCGGTGTAAATGAAGAGGTCGTTGGTATTGGTTTCGCCGACGATGATCCGCCCTTTGTCGAGAGCGACGAGCATTCGGGGGAGGATGAGTTTATCAATAAAGACGGTATGTTTGTCGTAGACGCCATCGCCCTTTGAAGACCAATGGAGGGAAACTTGGCTGATTTTATCGAGCTGATTTTTGCCATCGATGTCCTGCATGTAGCCACGGAGTTCGGCGACAAACATCCGGCCATCGCCGTCAAAGGCAACCACCCCTGGCTCCTTAATTTCGGGTTCACTGACGACCAATTCCATGCGGTAGCCTGGAGGGAGTTGGAAAGTTTTTGCTTCCTCTTGGGGGGACTTGGCGAGGACTGGGGAT
>JBAWZW010000088.1:0-10532 GCA_037142835.1 Verrucomicrobiota bacterium | reverse complement strand
GTGCTCGTGAGGTTTATGCCGCCGGTGCCTTGGATGCCTCCGGTGACGGTCAATTGCGTCGTCCCGCCCATCACGGTGACGGGAATCTGGTTGGTGCCGCCCGTGCTGGTATTCGTCTGCATGCCGCCGTTAAAGGTATCGGTGACGGTTGTCGAGACAGGTGCGGAGAATAGCAAGTTGCCGCCGTTGACGTTGTCAAACGAGACTTGGCGGGCGATCGTATTGTTGCCCGCGCAGACCAAGCCGAGGTAATTCTTGGTTCCTAGTGTGGTCGTAAATGTGTAAGCGGTTGACCCGTTGTCGGTGGCACCGCTCAGGTAGAGCCGATTGCTTCCAGACCATTGCACCAAGGTGCCAGTCGCCCAGGCTGGTTGGGCAAAAGCGTCGCCCGTTTGATTTCTGTAGGCCAGTCCGCCGCCGGTATTTAGCTTTATTTGGTTCGCATTGCCGGTCGGGGATAAGCCGTTGAGGTCGTAAAATCCCATGCTATTGCAGGTGATTGCGCTAGCGTTAGTCGATTGGCTTAACGTCGGGCCGGTGAGAAAGCTAAACACGGAGGGCTGGCCGGTGGTGGTATCAGTGCCAGAGACGGTCGCATTAAATGTGCTGAGAAGTGTCATCGTGTTGGCACCAAGAACCGCAGTGCCGCCGTTGGTGATGTTCCAAGTGCCGCCAGCTCCCAGGCCACCGTTGTTATTTCTTGTTATCCCTGATATGGTCGATCCCGCGCCAGTTACATTGACGACGTTGGTGGCGAGGTTGCCTACTCCCAGTCGGCCTGACGCATTAAAGACAGCACCGTTTTTGACGTTCAGCGTGTTGTTCCCAAAACTGGCGGTGCCGACATTAAAGACACCTGCTCCTGCAAATTGAACACTCCCACCATCGATTGTCAGCGTGTTGAATCCGGTCACTTGTCCAATGCCCGAAGCGCCGCTGGCGTTTATTATGAAACTATAGTTTGTTCCATTGAAAGGTATGTTGTTCTTGATCGTCAGGCTGCTGGCGGTGGCGAGGGTGTTGGCGCCACTCTCGACGATCCCGGTGACAGTCCCGGGGCTGTTGTTGAGGAGAGTGGAGGCACCGTTGGTATAGACGTATTCTTGTCCCGTCGTGCCGTTGAGATCGACGACGAATGCGCCTTGCCTGACGAAGAAACCGTCCCAAGAACTCGGGGATGTGCTGTGGTTGTTCGCATTGACAATATTCCCGACAATGTTCACCGGGTTTGCGGAGTAGTTAGTCCAGTACTGCTGTGTTGCTACGTTGGTGCTTCCATTCAGCACGAGGTTCACGGGGAGCGCGGCCGTTCCGATCGTGACTGGCCCCGCAGTCGCCGCGACATTGATTGTATTATTGGCAGCTACGGTGGTTATAGCACTTCCCGGCGCCTTGCCCAGGGTGAGCGTCCGGGGCGTCGCCGAATCGGACGCGATAAGCGTGGTGCCGGTGTTGTTGAAGGTCATGCCCGCGATGCTGGTGGCGGCGTTTAATTGGACGGTTTCGTTCCCGTTCACGGAAGACTGATTGAAAACCACGGTGTCGCCAGTCCCGGGAACGAAGCCGGTGGTTCCGCCGGAGGCGGGATTGTCCGACCAGTTGGCGCCGGTGGCCCAGAGTCCGGTGGTGGTGGTGTCCCAGTAATAGGACGCCGCCTTCGCCTCGGGCAGAGACTGGAAAGCGAGGAGGGCGGCGACGGACCCGGCGAGGATTCGGGTGGAGATTTTTTGAGGTGGAGTTTTCACCGATGGGTTGCGGAGAGTGGGGTGGGTGGAGCGGAGGACGGGGTTCACAAGTGAATGGGGATGGGTGTTTTGGGATTTAATTATTTTCAAAGAGGGATTGAGAATGACATCATTCAATCATTCTGCATGTCGGCAAAACTGCCTACATGAGGGGCTGGAACATCAAGGCACACCCTCGATTTCTAGACTGATTCTCGGAAGGGTCCGCGCCATCCAGCGCGTCCGATTGTTGAAAAATAAATGGGCAACATCCGTGGCATTTCCACCAGCGATCTGCCGTGCTTCCTTAAAAAAGGAAATCAGTGGACGGGGATTGATGTGGGGTCGTTTTCGGTTCCGACCGGCGGCGGGGGTTAGCGGGCGGTTAGGGCGGCGCGATCGTTGCCGATGGCGCCAGTTTTTTCGAGGAAGTAGTCGTAGCCGCCGGGATACGGGGAGACGCTGCCCGCGTGGACATGGAGGACTTTGGTGGCGAGTTTACGGATGAAATGGACGTCGTGGCTGATGAAGACGAGCGTGCCTTCGTAGCCGCTGAGGGCGAGGATGAGGGATTCGACCGTATGGATATCGAGGTGGGTGGTGGGCTCATCCATGAGGAGGAGGTTGGGGGGGTCGACGAGGAATTTGATGAGATTGAGGCGGGTTTTTTCGCCACCGGAAAGGATCTCGGTTTTTTTGTAGATTTCGTCTTTGCGAAAGAGGAAGGAGCCGAGAATGCCTCGGGCTTCATTTTCGGAGAGTGTGCCATTGGAGTCCATGACTTCTTGGAGGACGGTTTTGTGGGGGTCGAGGGTGGCGGAGCGGTGTTGGCTGAAGTAGCCGATTTTGGCATTGAGGCCGAGTTTGCGTTCACCGCGTTGGGGTTCGAGGACACCGCCGAGGAGTTTGAGGAGGGTACTTTTGCCGCTCCCGTTGGGGCCGACGAGGACGGTGCGTTCGCCGCGTTCCACGTCAAGATCGAGGCCACGGTAGACGGGATTTTCGGGGTAACTAAAGTCAATTTTTTCGAGGCCGATGATGCGTTGGCCACCGCGCGGGGGTTGAGGGATTTGGAAGCGGAAAGGTTTGCGTGGGGGGATGGGTTTTTCGATGAGATCCATGCGTTCGATCTGCTTGAGTTTGCTCATGGCCTGGCTGGCTTTGGAGGCGACTTGGCGGAAGCGATCGTAGAATTCGCGGAGGTTGGCGATTTCCTTTTGTTGATTTTTGTAGGCGGCGTTTTGTTGTTCGTAGCGTTCCTCTTTGAGGCGAAGGAAGTCGGCGTAATTGCCCGTATAAGGGACGAGTTTTCGTTCATCGATTTCGTAGACGCTGCCGACGATTTCGTCCATGAAAGCGCGATCATGGGAGATGAGGAGAACGGCCCCCGAATAGGTTTGGAGATACTGTTGGAGCCAGAGGAGCGAGACGAGATCGAGGTGATTGGTGGGTTCGTCGAGCATGAGGAGATCGGGCTCCATGACGAGGAGTCGGGCGAGGTGGGCCCGCATCACCCAGCCACCGGAGAGTTCCCGGGCGGCTTTATTGAAATCGGCTTCGCGGAAGCCGAGGCCGGAGAGCATGCGTTTGGCTTTGGCTTCGACTTGGGTATCGCAGAGGGCCTCGTGTTTGGCGTGGGCTTCGAGGTAGATGGGGCTACTGACATCGCCTGATTTTTCGCAGGAGTGGAGGATGGATTCGAGGCGTTGGATTTCGCCTGCTCGACCGGTGGCGACATCCATAGCGGTCTCCATGCCAAGGACTTCGGCTTCTTGGGGGAGGTAGCCGATCATCGTCCATTCGTCGCGTTCGACCGTTCCGTTGTCTTGTTCCTCGGTGTGGAGGATGATATTAAAGAGGGTGGATTTTCCGGCGCCGTTGGGGCCGATTAAGGCGACCTTTTCGCCGTAACCGACTTGCATGGAGGCCTCTTCGAAGAGGACGCGGCCGCCGTGGCTTTTTTTGAGATCGCGAATCGTGAGCATGGGATAATTTAAGAAAAAAGAAGGATGGGGACCATCGTGGAGGATGGGGAAATTTTCAAGGGTGGAGAGAGGGAGAGATGAAGGGGGGTTGAGGAGATTTACTTTTCGCCGACGAAAGGGTTGGTGCGGCGTTCGTGACCGATGGAGGTTTCGGGACCGTGGCCGGAGAGGACGCGGACGGGGTCACCGAGGGGGAAGATTTTTTTACGGATTCCGTCGAGGAGGGTGGCGGTATGGCCGCCTGGAAGATCGGTGCGACCGACGCTTCCCGCGAAGAGGACATCGCCGCCGAAGAGGACTTGGGATTTTTTTTCGAAGAAGCAGAGACTGCCGTCGCAGTGGCCTGGGACTTCGAGGACCTGGAGGTCGAGGCCGTGGATGATCAGGGAGGGGGTGGCGAAGATTTGGAAGCCTGGGGTGATGGTTTCGATATTCCAATTGAAGCCGAAATTGCGGAAGAAATTCGGTTGGGTGACCATGGGTTGGGTATCGGGATGATACCCGACTTGGCAATGGTGTTGGCGTTGGATGTGGGCGGCGTCCCAGACGTGGTCGATGTGGCCGTGGGTGAGGAGGAGGTTTTTTACGGAGTGGCCGTGATCGGCGAGCCAAGAGGCGGCGCCTTGTGGGGCATCGATGAGGATGCCGTATTCGGGAAGAAAGAAGCAATTTGTGTCAAAGATTCCGCCGGTGAAGGTATCGATTTGCATAGGAAGAAAGTAGTGATTTGAGCGTCTGGAAGCACGGAGAGCAAGCGGAAGCACTTTTTAGTGTGGAAGGCGTGAAGAAATCTTCTCAATGTGAGGTTTGCGCTTTGCGTTAAACCTGTCATTTTGGGGCATTCAATTGTTCGGAGATCCTTAAATTAAAAGAATAAAAAACTGATGAAACTGCTGCGTTCTGTTTGTTTACCGGTGTTGGCGTTTTTGGTGGTGGCAACGAGTGGGCGAGGTGCTGGGGAACCGGATCCTGCGCAGATTGAGATCAGTGTGGGGCGACTTTTGGAGCAAGGGCATTACACGCGGCACAAGTTGGACGAGAAGATTTCCCAGCAATTTTTGAAGAACTATTTGGAGGGGTTGGATTACAATCGGCTTTATTTTACGCAAAAGGACATTGATCTTTTTACGGCGAAGTATGGCAAGTCATTGAGCACGGACGTGTTGATTGGGAATACTGAGCCAGCCTTTACGATTTACGAAATTTACAAGAAGCGGTTGGAGGATCGGATTGCGAAGAACAAGGAGTTAGTGAAAGAGAAGTTTCTCTTTGCGAGTGAGGGGAGTGTGCAGATTAACCGGCAGAAGGCGGCGTGGCCGAAGGATGAGGCGGACGCGGACCGGCTATGGCGGGCGAGAATTGAGGGGGAATTATTGCAGGAAGCGTTGAACAAGCATCCGCTGAATCCGCCGGTGAAGACCTTGACGCGACGGTATGATCAAGTGCTGCGCTACATTCACGAGCAGACGAAGGAGGATGTGATCAAGGGATTTTTGACGGTTTTGGCGCAGACCTATGATCCGCACTCTGAATACATGAGTAAATCGGAGTTGGAGACTTTTCAGATTAACATGAGGTTGGCGCTGGTGGGGATTGGGGCGGTTTTGCGGTCGGATGAGGGGTATGCGAAGATTGCGGAGTTGGTGGTTGGGGGACCGGCGGCGAAGGATGGTCGGATCAAGGTGGGGGATCGGGTCTCGGCGGTGGCGCAGGGGGAGAAGGAATTTGTGGATGCGGTGGATATGAAACTGGATAAAGTGGTGGAAATGATTCGGGGGAAGAAGGATACGGTGGTGAGAATTCAGGTGATTCCGGTGAACGCGGCTGATCCATCGGTGAGGAAAGTGGTGGAGATCAAGCGGGATGAGATTAAATTAAAGGAGCAGGAAGCTCATGCGGAAGTGATTGAGCGGGTGGGAGTTGGTGGGAATGTGGTGCGTTTGGGGTGGATTATTTTGCCATCATTTTACGCGGATTTTGAGAAGAATGGAGAGAGTGGGGCGAAGAGCACCACGAAGGACGTGTTGGCGTTGATTACGCGATTGAAGGCGGAGGGGGTGCAGGGGTTGGTGATGGATTTGAGGCGGAACGGTGGAGGTTCGTTGGAGGAGGCGATTAATTTGACGGGATTATTTATTAAGAAGGGGCCGGTGGTGCAGACGAAGGGAGCGGATGGGGTGCCGCATGTTTCGAAGGATCGCGATCCGACGATTTCATGGGATGGACCGTTGGTGGTGTGCACGAATCGGTTGAGTGCGAGTGCCAGCGAAATTTTTGCGGCGGCGATCCAGGATTATGGTCGGGGACTGATTGTGGGTGACGCGAGTACCTTTGGAAAAGGGACGGTGCAGACGATGTTGGAGATTGGGAAAGTGATGCCATTTTTGGGGAATGGCAGTAACGATGCTGGGGCGTTGAAGTTAACCATTCAGAAATTTTACCGGATTGCTGGGGGATCGACGCAATTGAAGGGGGTGGAGTCGGACATTCGGTTGCCATCGTTATTTGACCAGGTGGAGATTGGGGAGGGAGCGTTAAAGGGGCCATTGGATTATGACACCGTGGAGCCGGCGGACTATGAGAAGTGGGATCGGTCGTTATTTAAAAAAGAGCTGAGTGCGAAGTCAGCGGCGCGGGTAGCCGCGGACATGGAGTTTCGGTATATTGTGGAGGATTTGGAGATGATTAAGAAGCGGCAGTTGGAGAACAAGGTATCGTTGAATGAGAAGAGCCGGCGAACGGAGATTGAGCAGGACAAAGTGAAGAAGGATGCGCGGACGGCGGCGCGGGCGAAGAATGCGCAAGTGGAGCCGAAGGTTTATGCGTTGACGCTGGATAATGTGTCGAAGAAGGAGGAGTTGAAGTTGGTGGTGAATGAGAAGGTGGAAAAGAAAACGCCTGATGAAAAGGTGGAGGAGAAGAAGGTGGCGGCGACGGATGAGGATGGGGAAACTGATGAGGATGTGGAGGTCACAGTGAAGGCATCGAAGAATGATCCGATCAAGACAGAGACGCTGAATATTCTCTGTGATTTGATTTCGCTGTCGGTTCCCGTGAAAGTGGAGACGGCGAGTGTGGTGAAGTGAATGTGCGGGAGGGATTTGGGCGCGGTTTGGGGTGGAGGCTGGGAGCGGATGTTTCTGGGGTGATGATGGGGGGAATGGCGGTTTAGAACTGGGCTTGGCAGGTGAGTCCTTGGGCGGTGGAGAGGGAGAGATTTTTGAGGCGGAAATTTTGGAGGCCTAGAGCGTGAAAGGTTGGGGAGAAGAGAACGACGTGGCCTTCGTATTGGTTGATGAGGGGCTGGATGAAAGAGGCGGCGAGGCTTTTGAGCATGGAGTCGCCATCGAGGGTGAGGTGCGAAAGGGTGGCTTGGAGGAAATTTTCATCGATATCGAGGTGACCGCTGAGGGAGAGGGTGGCGCTCATCATGAAAATACCGGCGGTGATTTCTGCGGTGAAGTGGAGGGATTGGGGGGTTGGGGTGGAGAGAGAGAGTTTAGAATTCTTGATTTTTACGCTGTGTTTGGCGGCGGCGTTGGTGGCGAGTTGGGAGAGAAGGGATTCGAGGGTGTGGTGGGCGACGGAGAGATTGAGGGAGCCGGTTTCGGTGGTGACGAGGGAACAAAGGGCATGGGCGGGGGCGCCATTGATTTGGAAAGTGGCATTGGAGGCGGTGAGGGAGAGCGAGGCGGGGTGGCCTTGGATGAGGATGGGGGAGCCGATGATTTGGAGGTGATGGGTGAGGAAAGTGGGCGGGGAAATTTCCGGGGTCGAGGAAGAAAGGGAAAGGGGGGAGAGGTTGGTATTGGAGAGGTTGAGGGTGAGTTCTTCGAGGTGTTCGAGGGTGGATCCTTGGACGATGAGTTGATGGGGGATGATTTGGTAATTGGCAAGTCCTTTGAGGATAGCGGCTTGGAGATCTGTGGGAGAGTTCGGGAAAACGGTTGATTGGAGTGGGATCATGGGCGGACTTTCTGGATGAGGGGAGGTTTTGTCAATGGGCGAGGTGAGGGGTTTTGGGTGGATGAGGGGCTAATCGGCTTCGGTGCAGCAGGCTTGGACTTGAGCGAGGACAGTGCGGAAGGGGTGAGAGGCGAAGTGGGCAAACTCGGGGCGACGGGTAAGTTTGGCGCGGGTGGTGGCTGGACTGGTGAGACCGCAGAGGAAGCGGGTTAATTGGCGAGGGGTGGAGAGGGCGGGGATTTCTTCGAAGAAGAGGGATTGGATGAGGTCGTCGTCGGTCTCGGTGAAGGGCGGGATGGGAGTAGCTGGGAGAGGGATGACGGAGGATGGGAGTTGAGATTTGCAGAAGTGGCAGTGGTGACAAGATGCTTCTGGGAGAGGTTCACCGAAGTAGTGGAGGAGGCGTTGGGTGATGCAACCTGTTTGGGTGGTGAAGTCGAGAATTTGGGTGAGGCGGAGGGAGTCGCGGGATTCGCGTTGGGTGAAGAGGAGGGATTGAGCGGCGGCGACGGTGGCGGGATGGGCGTTGGCGGCTTCGGTGGTGAGTTGGAAGGCGTGGCGGAGACCGGCGGGTTTTTGGGTGATGGCGCCGGTTTCCTCTAACCAGGTGAGGGCTTTGACGATGCGTTCGCGTGATTCGTGGAGTTTTTCGGCGGAGGTTTCGAGGGTGAGGGTGAGATATTTTGGGGTGCGATGACCGGAGAGAAAAAGGGCGGAGAGGAAGGCTTGGCGTTCGGGGTTTAAGGGGGCGAGGATTTGGGTTTCGGTTTTAAGAAACTGGATTTGGGTGGTGGTGTAAAAGGAGTGGGTGGGGCGGAGGAGACCGCTGAGCTCGAGATACGTGATGACGGTTTCGAGAACGAGAGGGCGGATATCGGTTTCTTGGCTGAGATCGTAACGACTGATGTCGAAGGAGTTGCCAGAGGTGAGTAAGCGGGTGACGAGGGCGAGGACGGCCTCGGGTGCTGGGGTATCGCCGAGGGTGAAGTTTTCGAGGGGGATGGCGTCGTCGGCGGAGGCGAGGATTTCGCAAAAAGCGGGAAGGTCGTCGCGTCCCGCGCGACCGATTTCTTGCTGATAATTTTCGAGGGTTTTGGGGAGATTAAAATGGATGACGCTGCGGATGTTTGATTTATCGATCCCCATGCCGAAGGCGATAGTGGCAACGATGATGGGGGAAGAACCGCGCATAAAATCGTCTTGGATTTTGTGGCGTTCTTCTGGGGAGAGGCCGGCATGATAAGGGGTGGCGGGGAGGCCTGCGTTGGAGAGGTGGGTGGCGACGAGTTCGGCGGTTTTTTGGAAAGTGACGTAGACGATGGAAGGGGAGATTTTCGGATTGGCGAGGCGTTTGGTGAGGAGATCGAGGCGATCGGAGGGGAGGCAGGGGGTGATGCGGAGGTGGAGATTTTTTCGATGGAAAGAGGTTTGGAGATGGTGTTGAGGGGCGATGGAAAAAGCGGAGCAGATATTGCGGGCGACTTCTGGGGTGGCGGTGGCGGTGAGGGCGAGGACGGGGTGGATTTGGAGTTCTGAGGCGAGGCGAGCGAGTCGGAGATATTCGGGGCGGAAATTGTGACCCCATTCGGAGATGCAATGGGCTTCATCGATGGCGAGGAGGGAGATTTTGGTGCGGCGGAGGCGATCGACGAAGGAGTCACTGGAGAGGCGTTCTGGGGCGATGTAGAGGAGTTTGAGTTGGCCGTTGAGGAAGTCGGCGTAGAGTTGTTGGGTTTGTTTGGCGGAGAGAGTGGAATCGAGTCTGGCGGCGGCGATGCCTTTGGAGCGGAGGGAATCGACCTGATCTTTCATGAGGGCGATTAGCGGGGAGACGATGAGGGCGGTGCCATCGAGGAGGAGGGCTGGGAGTTGGTAGCAGAGGGATTTGCCGGCGCCGGTGGGGAAGAGAGCGAGAGCGGATTGGTGATTGAGGAGGGCGGTGATGACTTCGAGTTGACCGCTGCGGAATTGGGAGTGGCCGAAGTGAGTTTGGAGGGTGTGGAGAAGATTCATAGTGGATGGGTAGGGGTGGAGTCGGTGGGGGACAAGGAAAGAAGCTTGGGGAGGGGATATAAAAGTTGGGCTGGAGGTTTGAACGAAATGTGGGGAGGGTGGTCTGAGACGACTATGGCAAATTTAACGAAGATTTTTTCCTCATTGGTAGTGGGTGTTTTGATGGGTGGGAGTGGGTATGCGGGGATTGAGGATGGCGGAGATTTTTTCTCGGAGAGTGCCAAGGTGGAGGCGAGGAGGAAGATCGTCGCGATGGAAAGAGTTTCGAAGAAAGATTTGTCGATTGAGACCTTTAAGGAGATTCCTGCGGAGGTGAAAGGGGGGACGGATGTGGGAGACAAGGTGGCGTTGAATCGACTGTATGAGGGGTGGGCGACCAAGCGTGCGAAGGCGAGCGGGACGAATGGAGTGTATGTGATGCTGGTGAAGAATCCTGCCCATTTGCAGGCGGTGGTGGGGAATGACACGGCGAAGCAGGCGTTTACGTTGGGGGATCGGGATGAGTTGGTGAGTAAGATGTTGGCGGAGTTGCGGGCGAAGCGGAATGATGCGGCGTTATCGGTGGGGGTGAATTATGTTTCGTCGACGATTTTGGGGCACATGGGTGGGGGACAAAAATCAGCGAGGGTGGAGTCGAGGAAGGCGTTGGCTTTGCCAGAGAAGAGCAGTGGGATGGGGTGGATTCTTCCGGTGATTTTGGTTGGGGTGGTGGTTTGGGTGGTGATCAGTATTATTAAGGCGATCTTTCGGAGCAGTGGAAGTGGCGGGATGGGAGCTGGCGCTGGGATGGGTGGTGGAGGTGGCGGGGGGTTTATGAGTTCGCTGTTTGGAAGCATGCTGGGGG
>JBAWZW010000087.1:0-10685 GCA_037142835.1 Verrucomicrobiota bacterium | reverse complement strand
GGGAAAGAGACTTCGATGGATTCGGTGGAGTCGAGGGTGGGGTGGGTGTGGAGTGTGCCGCCGTTTTTGCGCACAATCTCTGCGATGCGGAGGGTGCGTGGGGTTGCTAGGCGGATGAGGGGGGAGGGGTCTGGAGGAATCGTGGCGATGGTGGTGTGAACGGAGATGATGAGACGATGATTTTTGGTGGCGGTTTTGATGGTGACTTGGCGGCTGGGGATGGGGATGGATGGGGGATTGAAGACGAGAAGGACGATTAACTCGCGAATTTCCGCGGGGTTACAGGGGATCGGGGGGACTTCGGTGATGGCGATTTGGAGGTCAAAGTGTTCGTTGTTTTCGGGTGGGTTACTGGAGGGATGCGGGTGGCGAATGGCGATGGCTTGAAGGATGAGATGATTGAGATGGATATTTTGCGGATCATGGGGGCGAACGGCTTCGCGAAGTTGGTGAGTTTCGAGTAATTCGGAGACTTGGCGGGCGGTAGTTTTGGCGGCGGAATGAATCATTTCGATATAGTTGCGAATTCTGGTTATATCGACAAAGTCTTCTGATTGAAGGAGTAAGAGTTCGCTAAATCCGAGGATGGGAGCGAGGGCGTTATTGACATCGTGAGCGATGTCTTTGGTTAAGGTTTGGATAATGTGGAGGTGATCGGTGCGATCGATGGACTGGGTTGGCGGGGATTGGAACTGGGCGAGAGCGACACTGAGTCGGGCGTTACTTTCTTGGAGGGTGTGGGCATTTTTTTGGGCGTTAGCGATTTCTGCTTTTAAAGATTGGAGTTTGTTTTGGAGTTCGATTTGGGCGCGTTTTCGTTCGATGGCGTGATGGATTGTCCGGAGGAGGAGATGTTGGTCGATGGTTCCTCGGATGAGGCAATCTTGGGCTCCGTGTTTGATGAATTCGCTGGGGGAGGGGATGTCGGTTGGGTTGCTGAGGACGAGGAGAGCGGATTGGGGAGCGGCGGCGGCAATTTGGAGGAAAGCAATGAGGGTGGGGGTATTGGGGAGACTGAGGTCGAGGAGAATGAGATCGGCGTGACGGGATGAAAGCCAGGCGAGGGCGTGGGTGAGTGAGCGAACGGAGTGGGTTTGGAAGTGCTGGAATTCTGGGGAGTCGAGGAGAGATTGTAAGGGGTCGAAGTGTTCGGGGTTTTCTGCGACCAGAAGAACGGAGGGCCGTGGATCGTGCATAGGAGCGGATGGAGGTGGCAGTGAGGGCGAAGAGAGTGAGGAAGAAAGAAGAGAAAGGCGGATGGGAAGACGCTAACATTATGAGGGGTGGATGTAATCTTTTTTGATGGGAATGACGGGAATTTGTCGGGTGGGTTGTGGGGAATTTTCTTGGTCTTGGGATTGGTCTTTCTCAGATTGGGGAATGATACCGAGCTATTTACAAGCGATGAACTTTCCTGGGGTGGCAAGTTTTGAAGAAGACGACCATGGGATGATTCGGTTGGCGATTACTTCTCCCAAGGCGAACGCCCAGATTTACTTACATGGAGCGCATGTTGTTCATTTTCAGCCGATTGGGATGGCGCCTGTACTTTTTTTGAGTGAGGAAAGTGGGTTTGCGAGTGGGCAAGCGATTCGTGGGGGGATCCCGATTTGTTTTCCGTGGTTTGGAGGTCGGGAGGGGCATCCTGAGTCACCTGCGCATGGTTTTGCGCGAACGATGGACTGGGAGGTGGAGTCGTTATCGGTGGATGGAGACGAGGCGATTTTGGTGATTTTGAGATTGGAATCGAACGAGGCGACGAGGGCGGAGTGGGCGCACGAGTTTGTGGTGCGATGCCATATTTTTGTGGGGATGTGGTTGGTGATGCTTTTGGAAGTGGAAAACACTGGGGAGAGCGAGATGACGTTTGAGGAAGCGTTGCACAGTTACTTTGCGGTGGAGGATGTGCGGGAGGTTTTGGTGAGGGGTTTAGAGAATACGGGCTATCGGGATAAGGTGGATGGGTTAGCGAGT
Source organism: Verrucomicrobiota bacterium (assembly GCA_037142835.1). Lineage (GTDB taxonomy): Bacteria > Verrucomicrobiota > Verrucomicrobiia > Chthoniobacterales > Chthoniobacteraceae > Chthoniobacter. Next base: position 8,711 of record JBAWZW010000087.1, on the reverse strand, counting down.
AAGATGCAAGGGGCTGAGCCATTGCGATTTACGGGGGAGACCGATCGAATTTTTGAGAGCACTGCGGCGAAGTGTGAGATTGAGGACGGGGTGACTGGGCGAAGGATTACCGTGAATAAAAGTGGATCAATGACCACGGTGGTTTGGAATCCGTGGATAGAAAAAGCTCTAAAAATGAAGGACTTTGGGGATGAGGAGTGGAGGCGAATGATTTGTGTGGAGACGGCGAATGCTGGGGTGAACGCGGTGACGATTGGGCCTGGGAAAAAGCATTCGATCCGGGTGGTGATTTCGCCGGGTTCATTGCCGAGTTGAGCGGGCCGATGAGTTCGGCTGGAGAGACTTAGGCGAGGAAACTGGGGAGGAAATGCTCTGGGTTCGTGCCTTGGATGAGGAGGCGCTTGAGTTGGAGTTTTCCGTCCTTCATTTCGAAGAGGATTTCGAATCCAGCGAGGTCGCCATCGATGGCAGTGGTGACCGTTTTGCTGGCGATTTTTTCGCAATTTTGGTTGAGCCAAAGGGTGAGGTCGGCCTCGGTGATGGCAGTTTCTTGCCAATAATCGCGTTGGGTGAAGGGCAATTCTTGGAAGCGGGCGATGACGAAGTCGCGTTCGAGAAAGGCGAGGAGATTACCGGCTTTGGGGCCAGCTTCCTTATCGAGAAGCACGCGATAAATGGCTTTGAAGGCGAGGGGTTGGTCGATGGGGGTGAGGCGAGCGGTTTCGAAGACTTTTGCTTGGAGGGATTCGTCGTTCCAAGGGGTGGAGGTAAGGGACTGGGCTAAGCGGTGGAGAAAGGCGCGGGCGGCGGCTGGTAATTCTGTGGCTCGCGGAGGGAGGGTTTGTTGGAGGTGGGTTTTCTCTTCTTCGGTGGCATACTGTTGGACCCAGAGATTCGCGGAGGCGATTCTTTGGTTGAGGTGGCGGAGTTCGATGGGGTTGAGGGGGGCGCCTTTGCGTTTGGCGATCTCGGTGAGGGGATCGAGGTGGGGCATTTGGACGAGAGCGGAGACCACTTGAAAGTTGGCGTTATAGTAATCGCCTTCGGGGGTGAGCTCGCATAGGCGATAGACGCTGGCTTCATCTGGGGTGGCGTTTTTTTGGTGTTGGACGCGTTGCTGATAGCGATCGAACTCGTTGAAGAGTTTGACGATGCCTTCTTCTCGGACGTCGAAATTGACTGGAGAGTTGGGTTTTGTGCGAATCATGAGGAAGCGAAGGACCTCGGGGGGGAGGAGATTAGCCATATCGCGGGCACTGGCGCCGACGCCTTTGGAGGAGGACATTTTGGCTCCGCCGACGAGAAAGAATTCGTAAGGGACGCGGAGTGGGGGTTCGATGCCGTAGATGGCGCGGAGGCAGGCTTCGCTGACATCGCGGGAGCCGCCTCTGGTGGAGTGATCTTTTCCGGCGCCTTCGATGGTGATGGGAAAAGTGACGAATTTGGCAACCCACTCGAGTTTCCAGGGGAGTTTGCCGCGTCCGTCGAAGGGGGAGACGCGGCCTTGGTGTCCGCATCCGCGTCCGAGGTTGAGTTGGGGGTTGACGACCTTGGTGGTGAGGCAGCGGTAATCGACTAGCGAGCCATCGTAGGCGTGGACTTCGGTGGTGGCGATTTTCTGGCAATTTTCGCAGATGACTTGGAAGGGGTGCCAATTGTCTGGTCGGGCGCTGTTGGAGACTTCTTGGTAGACTTGGCGGACCGAGGCGGAGTGGCGGAGGATTTGATCGATGGCGTGATTGAATTGCCCGGAGCGATAAATATCGCGCATGCGGTAGCGTTCCACCTTGACGCCGAGTTCGGCGAAGACCTCCCAGAATTCGCGCATGTAGTGATCGGCCATATCCCCGGATCCACCGCCGGGGGCTGGGGTATTGCAGATGGGTTGGCCGATGTATTGTCCGAAGTGTTCGTCTTCGCCTTTGGGGATTTCGTCGACGGGATCATAGTCATCGACACCGAAAAGATAGCGGGCGGGAATGCCTTTTTCGGAAAGGGTGCGGTAGATGGCATCGTGAATGAGCACGCCACGGAGGGCGCCGACATGGACGCGTCCTGATGGGGTCTTTGAGTCATTGATGATCTGTGGGCCACTGACTTTGGCGGCGATTTCTTCAGTCCAAAACATAGGGGTTGGACAGATAGCGGGTTGGGGGAGGAAGTCGAGTGGATTGCGTTGGGGTTGGCGAAGAAGTGGGGATTTGGAGGGTGGGCGGGGAATTTTTTGTGGAGAGGATGTTTAGAAAAGGGAGAGATTTCAGTTTTCAGCGAGGCGATAGCGAAGTAGGGTCACGATCCAATTTTTTAGTTTTCGAACGACCTCCTAGCTTTAAGACTTTTCCTACCATGTTTAACTGGCTCATCAAAAAGATCATCGGCTCGAAAAATACCCGAATGGTGAAGCGACTTCGTCCGACGATTGCGCAAATCAATCAGCTTGAGGTGGATTATCAGAAGCTGAGCGATGAGGAGCTTCGGGCAAAAACGGCGGGTTGGAAGGAGCGGTTGAGTAAGATTGAGGATCCTGCCGAGTTGAAGCTGGCGCTGGATGCGATTCTTCCAGAAGCATTTGCGGCGGTGAAGAATGCGGCACGTCGTCTCTGTGGGTCGACGCTGACCGTCTGTGACCAGCCATACACTTGGAACATGGTGCACTTTGATGTGCAGTTGATTGGGGGGATTTGTTTGCATCGAGGGATGATTGCGGAAATGGCGACGGGCGAGGGCAAGACCTTAGTGGCGACCTTGCCGCTCTTTTTGAATGGGCTGGCGGGCCGGGGTTCGCATTTGGTGACGACCAACGACTATCTGGCGCGTCGCGATGGGGAAACGATGGGGCATCTTTATCGATTTCTCGGTCTTTCGACGGGAATTTTGCAACATGATCAGGATCCGCAAGAGCGACGGTTGCAGTATTATGAGGACATCACTTATGGGATGAACTCGGAGTTTGGGTTTGACTATCTTCGGGATAATGGGATGGCGACATCGGCGGGGCAGCAAGTCCAGAGAGGTTATCATTTTGCGATTGTGGACGAGGTGGATTCCATCTTGATCGATGAAGCGCGGACGCCGCTGATTATCAGTGGACCGGCGACGGTTTCGACGCATCAATACGACACCTATCGGCCGTTGGTCGATCAGTTGGTGAAGAAGCAGTTGTTGCTGTGCAACCGGTTGGTGGCGGATGCTGACGGGTTGTGGGAGCAGAAGAAGACTGAGGAGTTTGGGACGATGATGTTTAAGGCGAAGCTTGGGCAACCGAGGAACAAGGGATTTACGCGAGCGATGGAGGATCCTGAGAAGCGGAGGGCGATTGAGAAGGCCGAGCTTTCTTTTTATGGGGACGCCCGGAAAGAGGAGTTTTTTAGTTTGAAGGAAGAGCTCTTCTTTGTGATCGATGAGCGTGCCCATGAAGCGGATTTGAGTGAGCAAGGGCGCACTTTTATGAATCCGGCGGATCCCGATACTTTCGTCCTACCTGATTTGATGACGCAGTTTGCGGAGATTGATCAGACGGGTGGAATGACGGAGGCTGAAAAGATTGAGGAGAAGTCGAAACGGCAAGCTTTCTGTGATCATCAAGCGGAGCGGATTCACAATATTTCTCAACTGCTACGGGCGTACTGCCTTTTTGAGCGGGATGTGCAATATGTTGTTGAGGAAGGCAAAGTGGTCATTGTGGATGAAAATACTGGGCGGAAAATGTCGGGGCGCCGGTGGAGTGACGGGCTGCACCAGGCGGTCGAGGCTAAAGAGGAGGTGCAGATTGATCGGGAGACGCAAACCTTGGCGACGATTACGATTCAGAATTATTTCCGACTTTACCACAAGCTCGCGGGAATGACGGGGACGGCGGAGACGGAGGCCAACGAGTTTCATGATGTCTATAAGTTAGATGTTTCGGTGATCCCGACGAATCGTCCCTGCATTCGCAAGGATATGAACGACTTTATTTACAAGACGCGGCGGGAGAAGTTTAACGCTGTGGTTAAGGAAATCAGTGCGGCGCATGCTCGCCAGCAGCCGGTGTTGGTGGGGACGGTGAGTGTGGGATCGAGCGAGTTGCTTTCTCGAATGCTCAAGCGCGAAAAAGTCCCGCATGCGGTGCTGAACGCCAAGTATCACCTTCAGGAAGCGGAGATTATTGCTCGGGCTGGGCAACCGGGGAGCGTGACGATCTCGACGAATATGGCGGGTCGAGGCACGGATATTAAGCTGGGGCCTGGGGTTGTGGAGGTTGGGGGACTTTATGTGATTGGCACGGAGCGGCATTCTGCTCGGCGGATTGATCGCCAGTTGCGTGGTCGATGTGCGCGTCAGGGTGATCCTGGTCTTTCGCGGTTTTATGTTTCATTTGAAGATGACCTGATGCGAAACTTTGGGGCGGCGGAGCGGATGACGAAAATGATGGAGCGATTTGGGCTTGAAGAGGGGCAAGAGTTAGAGCACCCGTGGCTAAATCGGTCGGTGGAAACCGCGCAGAAGCGGGTGGAGCAGCGCGATTATCTGCAACGGAAACGGTCATTGGATTTTGATGACGTGATGAACAAGCAGCGGGAGGTTGTCTATGGATGGCGGAACGATGCGATTCATAGTGAGGATCCGCGGCCGTTGCTTTATGAGGTGGCTGATGAAGTAATCCCGCTTCGGGTGGCGGAGTTTTTGCCTGAGGGTGGGGCGGAGCAAAACCCAGAGGGGTTGATTTTTTGGGCAAACAATACCTTTCCGCTTGGTTTGACTGTGGAGAGCCTTGGGGCGAAGGAGAAAAGTCCTGAGGAAGTCTCGAATTATTTGCTGGAGCGGGTCAAAAAAAGCTATGAGCTGAAATGTTCCCATGAGCCTGCGGAATCGGTGAAGTATCTGGAGCGGAATATTTTATTGAACGCGATTGATCGACTTTGGCAGGAGCACCTCTACTCGATGGATTCGCTTCGGGAGGCGGTTTATTTGCGGGCTTATGGACAGAAGGATCCGCTCGTGGAGTATAAGACAGAGGCTTATGACATGTTCACCAGCCTAATGGTGGCGATCAAGAATGAGATGCTCCACAACTTCTTCCGGTCGACGGCGAATCTTGAGGCGTTTGGATCTTTTCTGCAGAGTCTTCCGCAGTTTTTGATTCATGCGGATGAAACGGGAGCTGAGCAAACGGAGACCGCTGGTGGCAGTTTGGCGCCCTCGCCTGCTCGTCCGCTGCGTTTTGAAGAGCCTGAGCCCACCCTTGAGGGGGCGTTCATTGAACAGGTGCCGGTGGTTGATCCCGCGAAGGTGGGCCGCAACGATCCTTGCCCTTGCGGGAGCGGGAAAAAGTTTAAAAGTTGCTGCGGCCGAGGCGCTTGAAGGTCTGATGCCCGCCGACTGCTTGGCGGGTAGCGGATAAGATGAGGAGGAATGAGGGAAATCCTCAGATCGGCTAGGGCTTTTGCTCTGGGGAGAGGATGGGCATTTTCGGTGAGCTCGTTGGCTTCTTGGGTAGGTACTCGGGTTCGATTGGTGCAGATGATGGTGATGAGGCTTTCGATCTTCTCATCCTGAGATTAGAAGCGGGAAAAGGGTGAGTCTCGGATGGCTCTCGGTTCAAGTACGCTATCGCTGAAAAAGAGCCGCTGACGATGGATGGAGCCGGAGACCGGTGATTCCGTGGCAAGCCAAGGCACAACGACCTGGTCAGTGACTCCAGCGACATGGGGGTTCTTTCCACGAAAGTAGCCCTTAAGCGAGGATCATTCAGGTGATTCCCGAAAGTCGTCGCAGCGTGAGGTTGGTCAACTTGAGCCTTGCGCCTTGCGGTGGCGGGTAGGGAAACGATCGGGGATGGAGTGGATAGGTGATGGATGTGCCCGAAGGGTAAATTTGTAGCGGTCGGTTTTTTTCGGATGGTTGAGGATGATCAGCATTTGACCATCTGGCATCTTTCACGAATGCATGAGTCACGTTGGCAAATTGGCGGAAGGGTGGGGGATTGTCCTGAGGTGACAAGGAGATCACCGCTCTGTTGTCAGGTTGAGTTCTCTGTGGCGGGTGGCGATTTTTCCAGTGGACTCTGGATGTGGCAAGGCCGCGGATTAAGGCTGGGAAGGTGTTTGAGGAGAAAGTGAGATGGTCGGTCGTGGTTGGGGATTTGAATTCTATGGGGAAGAGCTATAGGACGTTCTGGGCTTGCGACAGGCTCGGCGTTTGGTGATTGGCAAAGGGCTCCCGAGCTATCGATTTAATGCCAATTCTTGATCATCCAATCTTTCGCGGGAATCTGCTGAATATTTTGTGAATTTTCAGCGGGACTAGGAGCAAACGAGCCGTCTCGTTTTCCAAAGGGCGGTCATCTTCAGTTGGTGAAGCGAGGGGGACTGGGTGCTAGGGGAGATTGGCGGGCGAGGCGGATGTGCTGGGTTAGAAAACAAAACCGCTCCACATAGTCGGGTGCTTGAGGTGGAGAGCGGGATGAATTGGAGATCCGACGGGGAGGGGTGATGGACGACGCCTGATGAGATCTGGAAGCCGATGGGAGCAAGAGGCTCAAGGGGGGGAGGGGGAAGTCGTCAGAGGTATTGATGATTGATTGGCCCATCAAGTGGGGGAAGAATTCTTTGGTGCCTGACGACGATTTGGAGGTCGCGCGAGCTACTCGGGGAGGATGATTTTATCAAAAGCGGGGGTACGGCCGGGAGGTCTGAGGCAAAGCAGTCATGGCGGGGGAGAGAAAATTTTGGGGAATTTTGAAAGATAAACTTAAGATGTTGGAGTTGGCGAAGAAAAAAAATTTCGTCCACTTTTTCTTTGTAAAGATTGGGTGACAGCGAATTTTTTGATGACTGATGGACTGGGAGTTTGCGCGGGGGAGCAAATAAAACTCTGGAGATTTAGCGGAAATTTCATAGGGAAAAGACCGCGAGATCAAGTGATCTCCAATCCTCGCCAATGGTTTACTGTAAAGGATCTCCGAGCGAATGTGTGAATTAATTTCCTCGAGGACGGAGTAATTTTTTATTTGCTCGTTGATGAGGAGATTGGGCGAGAATCTTACCTTGCGGAGTGGTCATCAAAAAAAGTGAAAAAATCGCAAAGATTTTATTGACAAGGGTCAATTGACCGCTAATGTTGATGGCAACTTAATCAGGGAATGACAGATGCTAGAATGGCAACATGTGATCTCTCTGATGAAAACTGATCAAAATTAAGCAAATCCAAATCATCCGTTTCTTTTACTTTACCTACAAACTCCAACGAACCCCAACATCAACATGAAAACACAACTAAACATCAGCATTCCAACGAAATCTGCTCTTCGTCGTCGCTTTGTCGGCCAAGGGTTTGCCGCTATCTTCGCCACGGCTCTCGCCCTCGGTCTGAGTGTCGAGTCCGTGATGGCACAGGGTGGTTACTACTCCAACCAAGTGAGTGTCAATGGGGGTTCACCCTTTATTCCAAGCGGGTTACCGGTCACTTCGACGGCCAACTTGAATGCGATTAACAGTGCTTTGACGGGAACGGCGTCCCTGATTATCCCCTTGCCTCCTGGCAAAACAACCGCCTCGGCAGCTGAGTATGCGGCGGCAGTTCAAGCGGTGACCACCGCGGTGGCTAGTGGATCTGGTCCAGCTGGGGTCACGCTGACATCGTTGGCGAGTGAATTGGCGCTGTACCGTTCGCAAGGTGTTCCGCAAAACGGGGCTGCTTTGGACGCGATGGCAAAGGGGGTAATCGCTTCAACGAGTGCAGCTAAGCCAGCGGATCTGGCGACGATCGCCACTGCGGCGGCCACGACTTATCCTAATGGAATTGGTAGCCCAGATTACACGCCTTTTATCAACACGATCGCCAACGATAACACCCAAGTCGCCGGATTAGGAAGTGTCGTCTCGGCGATTTTGGTGGGATCCGTCTCCACCTCTTTTGGAGCGAGTGCGGTGCAGCCAGCGATGTTGAATACGTTGTTGAACAGTGCGATGGTCGCGGTCACCACGGCCAACCCATCGAATCTTGCGACTTCAACGCCAGCGTTGCGTCAAGCGATTAATGAAGGTGTGGCAAGTTCGGCCATCGCCGCGATTGTGGCTTCTCCAGTTTTGAACCGCCCAGTGAACTTGGATCTGGCGGCGGCTGGCGTGACCATCCCTTCGGCTAGTTTGGATTTGGCATCCATGTTGACGGTCGTTACGGCGGCAGCGGGTGGTGCTTCGGATAGCGTTTCGGGAGCGATTGCTCAGGGTGCCTTGAGGAATGCCATCAATCGGAACGCCGGATCCTATGCGGTGATTAAGAGTGGGGTGGGTGGTTTGACTTACTCGAACAACTTGGTCGATGCGTTTAACAGTTTTAATTTGGGTTCGGCGGCTAATGCTGCAGCGATTGCGGCAGTGCGCGGTCAGACGGCCGCCGCGGCCGCGGGGTCTCTGCGATTTCCTGCGAATGCGAACACGATTATTCGGGACTCGCTTACGGGTAATGCGAGCGGAGTCGCAGGCACTCGGCAGACGACGATTGAGCGTGGGGTAGCCGCTGCGCAATCGAGTGCATTGACGGTGGCGACGACTTTGGCTGCTGGAGCCTTTGGTGGGGCGACACTCACGGATGTCACGACGGGATGTATTCGTGGAGGTCAAATCTCGACTGCTGGTGGAGTTGCCAAGAATGTGGTGACGGCCGCTGGTTTGACGCCTGCTAACGCGACCACCGTGGGCACGGTAGCGATCCAAACGGCGATCGGG
>JBAWZW010000086.1:0-11212 GCA_037142835.1 Verrucomicrobiota bacterium | reverse complement strand
TGATTTTACGGGTTTGGCGGGTTGGGCGGGCTGGGCTGATGGGGCGGTGTGAACGGAGAAAGAGAAGAGGAAGGCGACGAGAGTGAGGCGCACGGCCATCGGCAAAGTGAGGAAGAGAGAGTGGGGTATCATCAGTGGGGAATGATCTATGGGTGGAGGGGGGAAAGCAAACGGATTGCCGTTGGGGAGAAGGGATGAGATAGTCGAGGCATGTCAATGACTGGCCTTGATCTTACCGAAGAAATTCTCACCCTGAAACGGGAGCGCCGAGCGATTATTTTGGCGCATAATTATCAGGTGAAAGAGATTCAAGAGCTCGCGGATTATGTGGGGGATTCGCTGGGGCTTTCGAGGCAAGCGGCGGAGACGGAGGCGGAAGTGATCGCCTTTTGTGGGGTGCATTTTATGGGGGAGACGGCGAAGATTTTGAGTCCGAGCAAGACGGTAGTCATTCCTGATTTGGGGGCGGGATGTTCGCTGAGCGACTCGTGTCCGCCGGAGAAGTTGGCGAGCTATTTGGCGGCGCACGCGGAGAAGAACTACTATGTGATCGCGTATATCAATTGTAGTGCTGGAGTGAAGGCGTTGAGTGATGTGATTTGCACGAGTGGGAACGCGGTGCGGATGGTGGAAGCTGCGCCCGCAGATCGGAATCTGCTCTTTGTTCCTGATGAGAATTTGGGGGCGTGGGTGATCGAGCAGACGGGGCGCCCGATGGAGCTGTGGCAGGGGAATTGTTATGTGCACGTGGAGTTTACGCGGGACTCGATTGAGCGAGCGCGTGCGGAGTGGCCGGAGGCGCCGATCGTGGCGCATCCTGAGTGTACGCGGGCGGTGCGGATCTTGGCGGATGAGGTTTGTTCGACGGAGCGGATGATTGATTACTGTCGAAAGTCTGCGGCGGAGGCTTTTGTGATTGTTACGGAGAGTGGGATGCTTCACCGGTTGCGGCGGGAGTTGCCGGAGAAGCATTTTATTGCTGGGCCGACCGATCACTGTGCGTGTGCGGATTGTCGGTATATGAAGATGAACACCTTAGAGAAGTTGCGGGATGCGTTGGCGAATTTGCAGCCGGAGATTTGCATTCCTGAAGCGATTCGTGCGCGGGCGGAGGTACCGATTCGGCGGATGTTGGCGTTGAGTATATAGGGAGGGGAAGGGTGAGGGGAAATAAGCACGCTTGCGTGATGGGGAATTTCTCGCGATATTCGCCCCCTTTTTTCAGATATGCTTACGCTCTCACAAGTTAGTAAATCCTTTGCGGGTCGGACCCTCTTTAGCGATGTTTCGTTGCAGGTGAATCGGGAGGATCGGATTGGATTGGTGGGGCCGAATGGGGCGGGGAAATCGACCCTTTTTTCGTTAATTTTGCGGGAGGCGACTCCCGATGATGGGCGGGTTATTTTGGAGAAGAATGCCACCTTGGGCTTTTTGCCCCAGGAGACCGCGCCAGCGGGATCGGAGACGGTATTGGAGTTAGCGTGTGCGATTTCTCCCGAGATGGCGAAGGCGCAGAGTGCGATTAAGCGGCATGAGTTAGCGGGGACCTTTGATGAGGAGGAGTATCATGAGGCCTTGGCGACATTTAGTGAGTTAGGGGGATGGCAGTTGGAGCCTAAAGCCAAACAGATTCTCAAGGGGTTGGCATTTCGGGAGGCGGACTTTGATCGGGAGGCTCGGACGATGAGTGGAGGGTGGATTATGCGGGCGCATTTGGCGCGGCTCTTGGTCATGGAGCCGGACTTGCTCTTGCTTGACGAGCCGACCAACCACCTTGATCTGGAGTCGCTGTATTGGTTTCAAGAATATCTGCAGTCGTATCCGGGGGCGATTTTGATGATTTCGCATGACCGAGAATTTCTCAACGCGCTGGTCGATTCGATTTTGGAGATTTCCCATTCGAAACTGAATCGGTATCGCGGGAATTGGGATAAGTATGTGGTGGAGAAAGTGGCGCGAGAGGAGCAGCAATTGGCGGCGTATAAGAATCAGCAGAAGGAAATTGCTTCCCTGCAAGAGTTTGCGGATCGGTTTCGGGCGAAGGCGAGCAAGGCGTCGCAGGCCCAGAGCAAGTTGAAGCAGATTGATCGGATGGAAAAGATTGAGGCGCCGTTGAGTCAGGAGAAGACCGTGCACATGCGATTTCCGCAGCCCCCGAGATCGGGATCGCGGTCGATCACCTTAAAGGACATGGATTTTTCCTATGGGGATCTGGCGGTGTATCGGGGTCTTGAATTTGAGGCGGAGCGTGGTCAGCGGACGGTTTTGGTGGGGCCGAATGGGGCGGGGAAGTCGACATTGATCAAGTTATTGGCGGGCAATTTGGCTCCTGAGAAAGGGACGCGGGAGTTGGGGCACAATGTGAAGGTGGGGTATTTTTCTCAACATCGGATGGAGAGTTTAAACGCCAAGCACACCGTTTTGGAGAGTGTCCAAGACATGCCGAATCCCGTGGGGGAGCAGCAGGCGCGGACCGTGTTGGGGTCTTTCCTTTTTCGTGGGGACGATGTTTTCAAGCCGGTTGGGGTATTGAGTGGTGGGGAGAAAACGCGCTTGGCGTTGGTCAAACTGCTTTTGGACCCGCCGAATTTGCTCTTGATGGACGAGCCGACGACCCATTTGGATATTGGGTCGATTGACGCCTTGATTGGTGCGCTTCAGCAGTATGAGGGAACGCTGATTTTTATTAGTCATGACGTTCATTTCATCCGGGCGATGGCGCGGACGGTTTTGCATATTAGTGCTGGGCAGTTGAAGCCGTATGCTGGGGATTACCAGTATTACTTGGACAAATCGCGGGCGACGTCGGAACGGGCGGCATTAACGGCTGGGGAGAAACTAACCAACTTCCAACCGGTGGTGGTGGCGGCGGGGACATCGTCTGGTGGGGGGAATGCGCCGACGCCGAGGAAATCGAAAGAGCAGAAGCGAGCGGAGGCGGATGCGCGGCAGGCCCAGAGTCGGGTGAAGAAAGAACATGACGCGCGGGTGGCGTCGTTGGAGATGGAGATTTTGGGGTTAGAGACGCGACAACAACAAATTACCGTGGAGTTAGAAAAGTCGGAGACTTACGAGCCTGGGGGTGCGGCGATGAGTTTGAATCGGGAAGCGGTTTCGGTGGGGGCATCGATTGAGCGACTGACGGCGGAGTGGGAGAAATTATCGGCGAAAACCTTTGAGAGCTGACGAGATGTGTGGGTGTTGGTAGGCTGGAAGGCATTGATTCAAATATGGCAACATCGACATTAGGCCAACTCCTCTTGACGGGCGTACCTGGGCCGGTACTTGACGCGGAAACCGCGGCGACCCTGCGGCGATTGCAGCCTGGAGGGTTCATTCTTTTTGGGCGGAACATTCAGTCGCCCAGCCAGTTGCGCAAGTTGATTGATGATCTGCGAGATTTGAGCGAGATCGAGCCGATTGTGACGATTGATCAAGAGGGGGGACGGGTTTCTCGGTTAAAGTTGATCGGGCAAGAGCCGCCGAATGCCAATCAACTGAGGGACAAGGGAGACTTGGAATTGATTCGGCGGCACGGGGCGATTACGGGTCGGCTTTTGCGAATGTTTGGGTTTAACCTCGATCTTTGTCCCGTGTTGGACATCTCGTTTGACGATGAGGCGGACAACTCGTTACGCGGTCGTTGTTATGGGAATACTGTGGGGCAAGTGATGGAGAATGCGGGGGTTTTTAATGAGGCGCTTCGTGGGGAAGGGGTGAAGAGTTGTGGCAAACATTTTCCTGGTTATTCGCGGGCGCCGTTGGATGCGCACCATGAGTTGCCGGTGATCGACTTGAGTCGGGCGGAGTTAGAGGCGGGGGAGTTGGCGGTTTTTCGGCATTTTGCGGCTGGGGAAGGGAAGGGGGGAAGTTGGGTGGACTCGATGATGATTGGGCACGGATTTTATCCGAGTTTGGAGAGTCAGCGGACGCCGTCGTCGCTTTCGCGAGGGGTGATTACGGATTTGCTTCGTGGAGAGATGGGATATCGGGGGTTAATTATGACTGACGATTTGGATATGGGGGCAATTTTGAATCATTATGGGCTGGAGGAAACCATGCGGTTGGCGATCAGTGCGGGGAATGATTTGGCGATGATCTGTCATCGGGTGAATTTGGTGGAGGAAGCGCTGGGCTATTTGGAGGGGATCTCGAGGGTGGAGTTGGACCGGGCCTTGGAGAATGTGGGGCGGTTTAAGGCGGGGATGATTGGGCCGGACGAGTGGAGTGAGGAGGAGTTTCGGCGTCGGGACGCTGAGGTGGGGGATTTGCGAGTGGCGACGCTGGGGGTGGAGGCGGCTGGGCAGCGAAGTGCGGAGGATGGGAAGCGCTCGCCGGTGGAGCTTTATTGATTTTGGGGTTGGGAGGGGTGGAGGAGGGGGAAGATTTCTTGGCGAAACTTTTGGCCGACAGCCTCCCAGGTGAAGTTATTTTTGGCGAATTGATGGCCAGCTTCTCCGAAGCGACGACAGAGATTGGGGTTGGTGATGAGTTCGATGAGAGCGGCGGCTAAGGCGTCGACGTCTCCTGGGTCGACGACGCGTCCCGTGACGCCGTCTTGGACGAGGTGAGGGAGAGCGCCGACGCGAGTGACGACGACGGGGAGTTTAGTGGCGAAGGCTTCGAGGACGGCGATGCCGAAGGGTTCGAAGCGACTGGGGAGGCAAAGGAGGGAGGATCGGGTGAGGCATTCTTTGATTTCGGGGAGGGCGATGCGGCCTGAGACTTCGATTTGGGGGTGATGAAGGTTTGGGGAAGCGCCGACGATTCGGAGGCGGGCTCTGGGGACTTGGAGGAGGACGCGGTAGAAAGCGGCGACTAATTCGGGGCCGCCTTTGCGTTCCCAGTCGATGCCGATGAAGAGGATGGTGCGGTTCCGATACTCGTCATTTTGCAAGGGGACGGGGGAGGTATCGATGTGGCTACCGGCGTAGACGCAGCGGATGCGTTCGGAGGGGCACTGGTATTGATCGAGGAGGGAGAGGCGAGCATTTTCGCCCATCACGAAAACGCGGGTGGCGTTTTGGTAGACGGAGCGTTCGAGGGCGATCCAAGAGCGAGAGGCGAGGAAGGCTGGGTTGAAGGCTGGGGAGTTGAGATTAGCGAGGTGAGTGTGATCGGTATAGAGGAAGTGGGGGACATTGGGGAGATGGGCATCGAAGAGCGACTGGGTGGAGAAGGTGAAGGCGAATTGATTTTCTCGTCCCGCGAAGTGGGCGAGGAGGAGTTTGCGGATTTTGCGGAAGAGATAAGGGGTGTAGTAGAAGCAGGGGGCGAGGGGGCGTTGGTGGCGGAGGAGAGGCCAGGCGTAGAGGAGGAAGACCCAGATCCAATTCCAGAGGAAAATCGAGGGATGTTTTTTGAGGAGGTCGAGGCCGACATCGACTTCTTCGAGATCGAACTCGGGGAAATTGCGGATTAGCTCTTCGCGGGTGCGGCGGTTGGTTCCGGAGAAAGTTCCGCGTTTAATGAACCCAATTTTTTTGCGGGGCGCCTGTTTTGAGGGATCGGCGCCTTGATCATTCGATTCGCTCAAGGTGAATTAATTTAGACCGACTTGGGCATGGGGGATGAGCGGGGTATCTTGGTCGCGCAATTTGACCCATTCTTGAAGGGTCTCCGCTTCTTCGAGTGGTCGCGGGGTTTGGATGGCGCCACCGAAGATGACGATCCGAATGGTATCGAGAAGGATAAAGAGATCGAGGAAGAGGCTCATGTGCTTCATGTAGTACAAGTCATACTCGAGTTTGCGGCGGGCATCTTGTACAGAAGATCCGTATGGGTAACTAACTTGTGCCCAGCCGGTTAGTCCTGGTTGGACCATGGCTCTTTCCTCATAGTAGCGGACTTCGGTGGCGAGCATCTCGATCATTTCTGGGCGTTCGGGTCGTGGTCCGACGAAGGAGAGGTGGCCGGTGAGGACTTGCCAAAGTTGGGGGATTTCGTCGATGCGATAGCGGCGAAGAAACCGACCGATGAAAGTGACGCGGGGATCGGATGTTTGGCTCCACTGGGCGCCGTATTTTTCGGCATCGACGCACATGGTGCGGAGCTTGAGCATGGAGAATTCTTTGCCGAAGCGACCGGCGCGACTTTGGCGATAAAAGATCGGGCCTGGGGAGGTGATGGCGATGGCGATGACGGCGAGGAGGAGGATGGGAGCGGAGAGAATCAGTCCGACGATGGAGCAGACGATATCGAAGAGGCGCTTGATCTTTTTGATGTAGATGAGCTGGGGTTCTCCGCTGGCATTGAGAAGCCATTCGGCGTTGATGAGTTCGAGGGGGACATATTGTTCGATTTCCTCGCAGAGAATGATCAGGGGCATCACAGAAATTCCGCTGTAGCGGAGTTTACAAAAGTGGCGGGTCATTCTGGTGCTGGTGAGGCTTTTATTGGAGCAGAGGACGCGGTCGATTTTTTCGCGTTGGACGATTTCGGCGAGTTGTTCCCCGCGTCCGAGGACGTGGCCTGGGCCGGCGAGTTGGTAGCCGTTATAGAGAACGACGCCAACGAGTTGGAGATTTTTGCCACTGAAGTTGGTGAAGAGGCGGGTTTCTAATTCATCGGAGAGATTTCCGACGACGTAGGCGACGCGTTCGCGGCTATTATGGAGGGCGTGGAGGAGGAATGCGTGATGGATGACCACGAGCAAAAAGGAGGCGAGGGCACTGATGAGCATCACGCCGCGACCGAGGGGGTGGGCGGTGATGGCGTAGGAGCCACCGATGACGAGGAGTGAGGCAACGATCGTGCAGCTGAGGAGAGCGATGGCGCGTTCGAAGGCATTTTGATGGGCGCTGTGGGTGGAGTAGAGTCCGAGGATGTAGACGACGGAAGGGAAGATCACGGCGCCGAGGAGAATGATGGGGAGGTAGGTCCAAAAAGACGTGGCGGCTTCCGCGCCAAAGCGGAGAAAGATGCCTCCACAAAAAGCGCCACAGAAGATAGCTGCATCGATGAGAAAATGGAGAGTCACGTGGAACCAGTGAGCTCTGAGGACGCCGTTGGTGTTCATCTGTGGATGGAGTTAAAAAGAGGGAAACGAGTTGATCGTGCTAATTAGTTTATAAGTCAAGGGGCAAGATTATTTAAGCGTTAAGATTAAGGATAATCCTTATTTTGAACTACGCAAAGGGATGTTTGTGAAGATTTGCGCGGTGGGGTTTGGGCGGGGGACTGATTGAGCCTTGCGCGTTGAGGTTGGGGTGGTGAGGGTGTGGGTTGGTGATGACTGATTTTTCTCCACGATGGATTCCGTTGATCTCAGCGGCCGTTTACGCGGTGGCCGCTTTGGTATTGAAGCGAGCGACCAAGGAAGCGGGCGATCCTTGGAGGGTGAATTTTTTGGTCAATGGGGTTCTGGGGTTGGGATTTTCTTTACTATGGTTTTTGCCGAGTGACCATCCGGGCAGTGGGGAGAACTTCGGGCATGCGATCATTTGTGGTGGATTTTTTTTTATTGGGCAAGTTTTTACCTTTCTTGCCTTAAGTCGGGGTGATGTATCGGTGGCCACGCCTGTCTTGGGGACGAAGGTGATTTTTGTGGCATGGTTGAGTTTGATGATGGGGGTGGCAGAGATAACCGTGGAGATTTGGGTGGCGGTGGGGTTGACGGCAATGGGGATGGTTTTGCTGGGTGGTGGCGGGAGGAGGAAGCACGCGGTGGCGATTCGGGGAATAATCTACGGATGTTTGGCGGCAGGCTTTTTTGCTTTGACGGATGTTTTGCAGCAACGATGGATAAATCAGTGGGGATTTGCACACTATGCGGCGACGATGTTTTTGACGATTGGGGTATTGTCGGTGGGATTGATCCCCTGGTTTGGGGGAAGTTTGCGGGAGCTTTCGAGTGTGGCATGGCGAGGGAGTTTGGGTGGTGGGATGCTTTTGGCGATGCAAGCGGCAGGGGTGACCTGGAGTATTGGCATGCTGGGAGCGACGACGACCAACGTGCTTTATAACTCGCGGGGAATTTGGAGTGTGGCCTTGGTGTGGGCGATCGGAGGGTGGTTTGGGAACGCTGAGCGAGAGCATGGGGCGGGGGTGATGGGGCGTCGTTTGGCTGGAGCGGGAATGCTTTTGCTGGCGATCGTGGTGGTGACTTGGAAAAGCTGAGGAGAGGGGAGGGGGCATTGGGGGCAGATTTTTTGGTGATTGAAGCGGGCTATTTGCGTCCGAAGAGGTTCCACGGGGAGGATTTTTCGGGACGATTTTGTTCTACTTTGAGTTGGCCGAGGAGGGATTGGAGTTGGAGATAGATGAGGTGCCATTGGGATTCGACGCGGGAGAGGGCGTCTGGGGAATCGGCTAAGAAGCGGAGGCTTGGGGCGAGGGCGAAGAGGGCGAGAACCTCGGTTTGATTGGGGCCTGACTTTTCTTTGGCGGCGGCGATGGCTTCGAGGCCTTGGGCGATGAGGCTCTTGACTTCGAGAAATTGCGATTCGTCGACGTCGGTAAATTTTCGGGTGCGGGCGAGGTTGGCGAGGTGGTTAAACTGCTTCCAAGAGTCAATATAGCTTTCAAACTGGAGGATAAATTCTTGGAGATTTTTGGTGGGCATAAAGGGAAGAAGTTTTATGGCAAATGGTTCTGGCAGAGTTGGCTGTAAGAAAACCATCAATCCCGAGCGCGTGGCGATGGCGGTGATGGTGAGTCCACGGAATTTCAGGTGGAGATCGGTTAGGGGAAAGCCCGCCTGATCCGCGGAAAGGAAAGCGGTGGAGATGGTCTGGGCGAGATCGGCGAGGAGGATGGGCGATACGGTGGAGGGGAGAGTGGAGGCGCCGATCGTTCCTTCTCGGTGGACGGTGAAACTTCCTGAGGGTGGGGCAAGGAGTGGTGCGGGGTCTGGTTCGGGTTGTAATGCTTTTAGGAGGCCCATTGTTTGCTGATGAGTTGGATGGTTTCGCGGAGGTCAGGAAGAGTGGCGGAGCGGGTGAAGCCGACGCCGAGGTGGGCATGGTCGCGGGTGAGGACGGCGAGGTGTCGATGGGTGCCGAGGGCTTCGATGTGTTCGAGGGGGCCGGTATGCAGAGAGGTTTCGAGGCTGGCAAATGCGGTGGCGGTTTCGGTGATCCAGTTGGCGAGAAGTTGGGAATTTTCGACCCCTGTGTGGCTGACGGAGTGGGGAGGAGCGGTCTCAACGGAAAGGACGAACTGAACGCCTTGATGGCGAGCGAGGGGGGCGAGAGGATGGGAGTCCTGCTGGCTAGGCGGTAGGGAGTCCGCTTCGTCGAGAGCTTGAGCGGACTCCATGAGGAGACTTTCGGACGAGCAAAAGATCGTGCGCGGGCGAGGGAGAACGGAGGGAAGGATTTCGAAGCTTCCGGTTTTTCTGCGGAGCATATCGAGAAAAGCTTCCTTCCCAGTGCGGTCGCCGCTGGTGGCGTCGATGACATCGCCCTGATGAATCCAAATGGTGCCTTCGCCTTCGGGGCTAGCGATTTTTAAAACTGCAGAATTTTTCGTAAGACATTCCAGCTGAATGATATCGATGAGGGTTTTGCTTTGCATTCCGCGGAATCCGCCCGAGCCCTCTTTTTCGAGCATGGACTCGATGCAATCGACAAAGTTGACGATTTCTTTGCCGGTCTTGGGCTTTTCCAAATAGAGATCGATGCCTAAGGCGTAAGCGCGGGCGCGGAGTTCCTCATCGGTGGCGGCCGTCATGACAACCACGCGGAGGCCGGGAAACTTTCTGCGGACGATGGCGAGGACTTGGAATCCGTCCATTTGGGGCATACGGAGATCCACGAGGAGGAGGTGGAAGGGTTCGCTGCCGAGGAGAGCGATCGCTTGGGAACCGGAATCGGAGGTGTGAATTTCCGGCTGACTAGGGAGACGAGCGAGAATTTCTTGGTAGATCTCGAGAATGTCTTGTTCGTCATCGAGGATGAGAATTTTTTGTCGGGCGGCCATAAGAAAGAGAGTGAAAGAAAAAAGGAAAGCTCAGTGGGAGGGTGTTTAGCAGGTCACACGCCAAATTTTTTCGATGTGAAAAAAAAGATCAATGTTGGGCGGTGGCATTGGGAGTGCTTGAAGAGGAGAGATTGCATTGCGCTGATGTTTACGATTTTCAAAAAACTTTTTCGGTCGTCGACTGATGGGGGAACCGTCGGGCGAGTGGGGTTATCAGCGGTGACTGATGGGTGTGCGAGTGAGTATGTGGGAGGTGCTGGAGGGGTGGTGGCGACCAGTGTGGCGGCGAGCCGAGGTGAAGTGGGGTTGGGCGGGTTGAGTGCGGAGGTCGTGCATCTTTCGTTGAGGGCAATCGTGGGTCGATTTTCCGAAGACCTGGCGAGTTTAGTTTTGCGGGAACCCGATGCGACGATGACGATCGCCCTGCCGCTTTTTTTGGTAGCAAAGCAGTTGCCGAAGGGGGCGGTGAAGATTTCCTTAGCGAGCCTGCATCGTTTGGCGCCGCAGGGAATTTTCGGTCCACTTCCTCTGGGGGAGAAGCGTCAGGTGGAAATTCCCTTGCAGGAAGTTTTTAAGCATCTGCGGCCTACGGATTTGGCGCGGCGGAAAGATCAGCGGGTTTTTGAAGTTCCTGACGGGGAGTTTACGGTGTTTGGGAATGCGAAGAATCCACGGGAGATTGCGAGTGCGTCGGTGGGGCGATTGTCTCGGAGTGAGGCGGGGTGGGTGAGGATGCCATTGCCAGAGCGGGAGGAGGAATTCCAAGAGGCGAAGATTGGGGGGAGGAATTTGCTGGATGGGGCGGGGGATGCGCTGAGTGGTTTGCGGCTGGTGGACTTATCGGTGGAAGACGATTTGGTTTCACCTGTTGAGGATTTGTTGGGGGATGTGGAGTTGATGGGGATTGGATTATTGGAAGTCATGGAGGCTTGGCCGGTGGAGGTGCGCGAGGAAATTGCGGGGGCGGATGGGTCGACGATCGTCCGTTTGGATCGGGTAAAAATTTCGAAGAGATTGGCGACTGGCCGGGTGGAAATCACTTGGGGGGAATTGTTAGCGAGTTTAGAGCCGCCGCTGGGGAAGCCTAGCAGCGTTGATGCGACGACGGTGCTGGTACTTCCGTTGAAGGTGATTGCTCCGGCGTTTCTGCGTGGGGAGGGCGAGCGGGTTCAGGCGCGCCGAGGGGTGGAGATTGATGCGGAGATTCCCGATCTTTTTGCGACGTCGCTCGTTTGTGAAGCGGTCGAAGCGGTCGAAGCGGTCGAAGCGGTGGCGTTTCGATTGGTGGTTG
>JBAWZW010000085.1:0-11222 GCA_037142835.1 Verrucomicrobiota bacterium | reverse complement strand
CCTCCACAACGACCTCCACAACGACCTCCAACCCTCACCTCCACCTAGTCTTCGTCACTCGCCCCTTTCTCTCTCCGCAATCCCCGCAGCTTGCCTTGGATAAAAGCATCAATATCCCCATCCATCATCGCCGCAATGTTGCTCGTCTCCACCCCAGTCCGGAGATCAATGACTTTTTGATAGGGCTGAAATACATACGAACGAATCTGACTCCCAAAAGCCACATCACTCTTTTCACCATAAGCAGCCGAAATCTCCGCCGCCGCCTTGTCCACCTCGATCTGCTGAAGCTTCGCCTGAAGCATGCGCATCGCCGTCACCTTGTTTTTTTGCTGACTCCGCTCGTTTTGACAAGCCGCCACTAACCCACTCGGAAGATGCCGAATCCGCACGGCCGTCTCCACCTTGTTGACGTTTTGTCCCCCCTTACCGCCGCTCCGATAGGTGTCCACCTCAATGTCCGCCTCATTAATTTCAATCGGGGCACTTTCTGGCAACTCCGCAACCACATCCACCCCCGCAAATGAGGTGTGCCGCCGCTTATTCGAGTCAAACGGCGAGATCCGCACCAACCGATGAACCCCTCGCTCGGTCGCCAGATATCCAAAGCTAAACTCCCCACTCACCAATACTGTACACGACTTAATCCCCGCTTCATCCCCCAGCTGAATATCGATAATCTGACTTTTAAAACCCCGACGCTCTATCCACCGCTGGTACATTCGCAAAAGCATATCCGCCCAGTCGCATGACTCCGTCCCCCCCGCCCCAGAATTGATCGTCACAAAGGCATTGCAACGGTCATTTGGACCCGCCAAAAGCATCTTCATTTCAAAGTCTGCCAAGCTCCGCAAAATCGCCCGATATTCTTTTTCTGCCTCCGCCGTCGCTTCCGAATCATTTGCCTCCAAAGCCAGTTCGATCAAGACCGGCAAATCATTCAGCTGATTTTCCAAAGAAACCAGTGGGCCTACTTTGCCCCGAATCACCGAAACCTCTTCAACATTTTTCTGTGCCCGCTCCTTGTTCGTCCAGAAATCGGGCTCGCTCATCAATCCTTCGAGCTCCGCCAATCGCTCCTGCAATTTACCGAAGTCAAAGATACCTCCGCAATTCACCAACCCGCGCCTGAAGTTCTTCCGTATTAATCGCTTGAATGTCCATAAATTGTAAAAAGTGGGTGGTCGTAATCGAAAATTTTCGGCCATCTCCTCGAAAGATCCACCAACGAATCCTTACTCTTTCCGGGTTAGCCCTCCCGCGCTCGCTGAACTCGAAGTTCCGCTACACTCAGTGCGACTTCGGTTTCGGGAAGCGGTAAATCATCTCTCCCTCCTTCATTAAATTCAACCGGTCGCGTGCATAGTAAGATGCCAACTCCGAATCATGCTTTAAAGCTTTCACCAAACAGACGTTCCGATCACGCAACTGCGTTTCCTTCTGCACTTCCACCTCCAACGCCGCGAGCTGCTCTTGTTGAGACGATCGCTCCAACAATAACGGAGCAAATTGAATCCCCAGAGCAATCAAAACCCCACCACAAGTCAGAATAAACAACCATCGATTAATAAAAGACCAAGGACTCTTATCAACCTCAGAGTGACCGAAGTAATCTGGTTGGTTCGTACTCACTTAGCGCATCTTACCGCCAAAAATTGCGTTGTCACCAAGTTCCTCCTCAATCCGCAAAAGTTGGTTATACTTCGCCACCCGGTCCGTCCGACTCAACGATCCCGTCTTGATCTGACCAGCGTTAGTCGCCACCGCGATGTCCGCGATCGTCGTGTCCTCACTCTCCCCAGAACGATGCGAAATCACCGCCGTATAACCATTCTCTTTCGCCAACTCAATCGCATCCAAGGTCTCGGTCAATGTCCCAATCTGGTTCACTTTCACTAAAATAGAATTCGCTGTCCCCGTCTCAATTCCCTTTCGCAAAAATTCCACATTCGTAACAAAAAGGTCGTCCCCAACCAATTGGGTCCCTGCCCCCATCACCTCCGTCAATTTCTTCCAGCCAGCCCAATCATTTTCCGCACAGCCATCCTCAATCGAAATAATCGGAAACTTTTTCGCTAACTCCACATAATAAGCCACCAACTCGTCAGCGCTCCGCTTCGATCCGTCGGACTTCTTGAAAATATATTGCTTCTTCGCCTTGTCGTAAAATTCACTCGCCGCCACATCCAACGCAATGAAAATATCCTGCCCAAGCTTGTATCCCGCTTTTTTAACAGCCACCGCAATCGTCTCCAAGGCGTCATCCGCCGAAGTGAAGTTCGGCGCAAATCCCCCCTCATCACCCACCGCCGTCGATAACCCACGACCCTTCAATACCCCTTTCAAGGCATGAAAAATCTCGCAACCCGCACGAATCGCTTCGCTAAATGACCCCACCCCTTTAGGCATAATCATGAACTCTTGAAAGTCCACCGGCGCATCCGAATGTGCCCCTCCATTGACGATATTCATCATTGGCACCGGCAAAACCTTGGCGTTCGGCCCCCCAAGATACTTGTAAAGAGGTAACCCAAGCTGCTCAGCCGCCGCCTTGGCCGTCGCCAACGAAACCGCCAAGAGCGCATTCGCCCCCAACTTGGCTTTGTTCTTTGTCCCATCCAAGGCAATCATCGCCCGATCAATCCCCACCTGGTCGAGCGCATCCTGCCCCTCCACAATTTTCGCAATCGCCTTATTGACATTCCCCACCGCCTTCGTGACCCCCTTGCCCAGATAGCGATCTTTCACCCCATCCCGCAACTCCCAAGCCTCATGCTCGCCAGTGCTCGCGCCACTCGGCACGATCGCCCGACCAATCGCCCCACCAGCCAAAGAGACCTCCGCCTCAACTGTCGGATTTCCTCGCGAATCAATAACTTGGCGAGCGTGGACTTCAATGATTTCAGTAAGTGACATGGTTGGTAAATTGAGGGTTAAAATTAAGGCGACCGGTAAAAAGCGGAAAATGAAGCGGAGATCAAGCTAGAAGGCGAGGAATTGACTCAAAAATGATGCAAATGGCGAAAAAAGAGTTTCCTCTCTTTTAAGCCTTCAAAAAGGGCTCGATCTTCACCACCTCAACCAATCGTTCACCAATCTCCGTCGGCACATTCACCTGATCCCCAGGCTTCCGGCTCAGCAAGGCCTGCGCAAGCGCCGATTGATAACTGACCAATCCCTTTTCCGGCTCACCATCCCATGCTCCCAAAATAGTGTATGTCTCCACCGCACCGCCAGTGACTTCACGAAGACTAACCACCGTCCCCAGAGAAACTTGCGTGAGATCTGGATTCGCAAAGTCAGTCCCTCGGGCGAGCGAAAGCTCCCGCTCCATCTCACTCCGACGCCGCCCCAAAACCCGTTGCATTTCTTTCGCCGCCTTGAACTCAAAGTTTTCCCGTAAATCCCCATAACTCCTTGCCACACTGATCTCTTTCACATTCTCAGGAATCTGTTTGTTCACCAAATCATCAAAAGCGATCTTCTTCTTTTCTAGGCTCTCCCAAGAAACCACCAGCGTCTCCTGCTTCGTATCACTCTCCCCAGAAAGCAAAGCCTGCATTTCTGGAAATAATCGAATGATTCGCCCCATCAAAGATCGCTTGTTCAACTCCTCAAAAACTGGCGTCCGCATGAGCTTTTGCATGATGTTCCGCATGTCCTCGTGCGTCGCAGAATCTACTAGGTCATTGAGCAATTCCTTGTCGTTCAACAAAAGATCGTGCAACCGCCGATCCCGCTTCGCTTCATCAAATTGATCCCGCTCCAATGCACTAATAATCGAACTCAGTAACCGGGGATTCACCAAATCCGCAAACGCCCCATCCCTCTCTTTGCAAAGCCAGATCAAGGTCTCCGAGGTAATCGCGTGATCCCGAATCTCTCGGTCAATCCCCTTGAGAAGGACCGCCACTTGCCCTTTTTCCTCCAATAACCTTGCCGCTTCCGTGACCACCCGAGTGCTCCCCCGCGTCGCCAAATCCAAAGCCACATTTGGCCAGTCTTCCCCAAATGCCTGAGGAATTTCTGCAAAAACTCGCTTGTGCTTGACCGCAGGAAGATCCGCAATCAAGGAAACCAATCGGCGCTTTTCCTCCCGAAGAATCTGATCAACCCCCAACGCCTCTGCCCCTTTTTCCAAATTTACTTTTTCCGCTATCTCATCACGAATCAACAAAAGCTCCAGCGCTTCAGCGGTATTTAATCTCTGGCTTTTCTTCGCCTGCGTATCCGCCGCCACCAAAATCGGCGTCAACTGCACCACCGGATCGGTGAAGTCCGAAAGGTTCTTGAGAATTCGGTCAAGCGCAGAAAGTTGATCCTTCAACTGCCGAGCATTCCCAAAGGCCTCAAGATACTCCACCACATGCGAAACGGGTGCAGAGCGTAACTCCAATGGCGAAGTTTTCTTCGCAGGAACAATAAAGTGACCATCTTTTTTAATGACTTTTTTCGTCGCCTCCCACCACTTTTTAAACTCCGCATCGCTAAAAACAGCTGGCACAAGCGTTTGGGTAATCTGATCCTGCGTTGCCTTCCCTCCAAAACTCAGCAAAATCGTCCTCATCATCTCCACCCCCGCACTCTGTGCCCGAGCCTTCACCCCACTCGCATCCCCGGCAATCTGCGCCAAAATGTGATCTGCTGCCAATGCCTCCAATGACTCCGCCGCATAATCAAGGCGCATCGGGTGATCCTTTTTTGACTTAAAATCGATGGTCATCTGACTAATCACAAAGTCGACCGCCCCCACTTTTCCAAACCCCCAGCTTTTATGAACAACGAATGTTCCCGGTGAAAGCTTCGCAAGCGCTTGGCCAGCGTTCACAGAAAGTTTTCCCGCTTCTACGGCTTTTTGAATGTCAGAAATCATGGGCTTAAAAGCCTAGGGAGAAGCAACGACTCGACCAAGACAATTCTAGAAACTCCCCGCCCCATCCCATCAGTCACGGAAAATGTACCCCCAAAATTCCCTCCCTCAATTCATTTGACGGATGACAACCCACGCCTACCCTGCCTATTTTCCGAAATGATTCCGACTCTTCGCACCATCGTGGCTGCTCTCGCTGCTCTTGGCCTGCGCGCTTCTGCCGCGGATCACCCCCCCACCGCCATCCACCTCTCCCCAGAAGAAATCACTGAAGCCACCCGCACCGATGAACTTTCCATTCCCATGCCCGGCGAGTTTATGGCCTCCCTCGATAAACTCGGAAAAATCGATTGGACAACTCTCTTCCGCCCCCCCATCGCCACCAATTTTACCAGCCGACCCCAACTCGCCCTCAACCTCGGTGGCCTCATCGCCGATGGCTATATCGCCGTCGAAGCCGAAGACGCACCCCAAGTCAAAAGTATCGGTAAAGACATCCTTGCCTTGGCCAAAACTCTCGGCGTCAGCAAAGATGTCATCGAACGGGGCGCAAGCATCACCGGGTTCGCCGACCAAAAACTCTGGAATCAACTCAAGGAAGAACTCGAGGCCACCCAAAACGAAGTCAAAAATGGCATGGCCGATCAAAAAGATGCCGACCTCGTCACCCTCGTGACCGTCGGAGGTTGGATCCGCGCCAATGAAGCGATGAGCGCATACCTCGCAAAAAATTACACCCCCGCAGGCGCTCGACTCCTCCGCCAACCCGGCATCGCCGCCATGCTCAACTCTCGTTTAGGCAAACTAAGCGAAAAAAATCAGGAAGATCCCACCGTGATCACCGTCCGCAAAAGAATGGCCGAAATCGAGCAACTCATCTCCTTCCCTCTCGCCACCGTTCCCAGCCAAAATACCGTCTCCCAACTGAGCAGCCTGACCGCCCAGACCATCAAGGAAATCACCAAAAAACAAACGAAATGAAGCCGCCCCTCCACCTTCTCCGCCTCGCCCTCCTCCCCCTTCTCGGTCTCCACCCATCCCTCCAGGCTGCCAATGACGATGAAACCGTCGCCCGAAAAGTCGCCCTCGAAACCGCCGGCGCTTTTTCTAATGACGGATTCAAGATTCGCGACGGCACCTGGTCAGGTCGGTGCGAACTCGGAAAATCTCGCGTCATCCAAGTCAATCTCTACGCAGGTAATCAAT
This sequence comes from Verrucomicrobiota bacterium, assembly GCA_037142835.1. Taxonomy (GTDB): domain Bacteria; phylum Verrucomicrobiota; class Verrucomicrobiia; order Chthoniobacterales; family Chthoniobacteraceae; genus Chthoniobacter. The sequence continues at coordinate 5,146 of JBAWZW010000085.1, read as the reverse complement.
ACTGGTTCACTGTCGGAGCCACCGAGACCGCAAAAAAAATCGCCGTGACCCTCTTTGACGAATTAGGCCAATCCCTCCCCACCCTGCCCTACCAACGCCCCACTACCGTCGCCGCTGGATTTGCCGCCACCACTAGTGGCCCCTACTACATCAAAATTGCACTCCTCGAAGGGACCGCCGCAACATTCTCTCTCATCTATAGTTACCGATAAAAAATTATGCCATTCGACTCCAATCAAACTACCGAAAAACTCGGCGGTCCCCGCGTCTCCCAGTTCTCCATTTTTCTCCCCAATCGCGTCGGCACTCTCCTCGATGTCGTCCGAATCCTCAACGATCGCCACATTCATGTGCTCGCGATTAGCGTCCAAGGCTCCGCAGATACCGCCATCGTTCGCATCGTCGTCAGCGACCCCGAAAGCGTCCAACAAATGTTCATCGAACACGCCATCCCCTTCTCCATCTGCGAACTTGTCGTCGTGGAACTCCAAGACGGTGCCTCAGAACTCGGTCGACTCCTCGCCGCTCTCCTCGCCGCTGAATGCAATATTTTCGGAAGCTACGCCCTCCTCACCCGCCCGCGCGGACGCCCCGCTCTCGCCCTCCATGTCGAAGACAATGAATGCGCCGTCGCCGTCCTCCAAGGCGCCGAATTCAAAATCCTCAGCCAAGCCGATCTTTCCCGCTAAATCATTGCTCCAAAGTGGTTGAAAATCAGCCGCTAAGCAGACATCGCGCGCTCAATCAGTAGGGTGGCCAATCGTTGCGTCGCCACATCCAACTCGCCATTCGCTCGCTTCAAATTGGCCCCGCCCCCAGTCCCTATCGCCGACTCCACGTCCGCCACACATTTCGCAATCAATGCCCGCTCCCCAGCGTCAAGGTCTGCCCCTACCTCGATCAACGCCTTCGCCACCGCCGGAAGCAACTCATCCGACTTTAACTTCGCTTCCACAAAAATTCGGTCGCTCACATCCTCAAACGCATGCTCCAGCGAATCCTCCAGCATCTTCTCCACCGCTTCATCCGAAACATCAACCGCGCTCCGCAAAGCCAACACTTTCTCCAACCCACTCTTCGTATCCCGAGCTAGGACATGAAGAATTCCATTCGCATCAATTTCAAACTGCACCCCCACCCGAGCATGCCCTTTCGGCGCAGGTTCAAATGCCAACTCAAACTGCCCAAGTTCCCAGTTGTCCTTCACCAATTCGCGCTCCCCTTGCAAAACCTTGATCAACATCGCCCCCTGACCCGCCAGTGCATTGGTAAACATTTCCCCAGCTTTGATCGGAATCGTCGAATTCCGCGGAATAATCACATTCATCAGCCCCCCAAAGGTCTCAATTCCCAGCGAAAGCGGCGTGACATCCAGCAACAACACATTCTGCACCGCACCACTGAGAATTCCCCCCTGAATCGTCGCCCCCAAGGCCACCGCCTGATCAGGATTCTGCCCGTCATTTGGCTCCCGCTGGAAAATCTCCTTCACCCATTCACGCACGAATGGCATCCGCGTCTGACCACCCACTAAAATCACCTCAGAAAGATCCTCAGGCTTCATCCGCGCATCCTCCAACGCCCTCAAACAATGTGCCCGAGTTCGCTCGATAATCGGTCGCGATACCCGATCTAAATCACTCCGAATCAGTCGATAAACGCCAAACGCACCCCCAGACCCGAGCGGCACGGTCAGCTCGACACTCTCCTCCGTCGATAGCCGGTGCTTCGCCTCAATCACCAAGTCTCGCTTCTGCCACTCGGGAATTTCCAAGGGGCATTCCGCAATCAACCCCGCGTCAATATCATCCCCGCCAAGCCGCGTATCGCCATGCGTAGAGAGCACCTGAAAAACTCCCTGATTCAACTCCAAAATCGAAATGTCAAATGTCCCCCCACCAAAGTCGAACACCGCGATCTTTGACCGTTCTCCAAGCTTATCTAAACCGTAAGCCAGCGCCGCCGCTGTCGGTTCATTGACGATTCTCTCCACCACCCAACCCGCCAATTCTCCCGCCAATTTCGTCGCCTCCCGCTGCGCGTGATTAAAGTAAGCGGGAACGGTAATCACCGCTCGCGTCACCTCCACCCCTAGCACTCTCGAGGCGTCCGCCCGAAGCTTCTTTAAAATCAACCCCGCCACCTCCTCCGGCAGATATTCCTTTTCCCGCACCCCAATACGTATCGGACTTCCCAAAACCCCAACCAAGCTATAACTAACGGGATCAACCACTTCTCCCACCCGGCTCCCCATCAAACGCTTCGACGAATAAATCGTCGCCCCAGGCTCGACCGCCCGCATCCGCACAGCCGCCCGCCCAACCAACGGAGGGCCCGTCTCCGGAAAATATACCACCGATGGCGTCAAACGCTCCCCATCCTCATCCGCTAAAAGCATCGGGAATCCCGAGTCCATTACCCCGATAAGCGAGTTCGTTGTTCCAAGATCAATGCCAACAATCCATTCCATCATAACAACTTGCCTATGTCATTACCCCTAACGCCGACGAGGTGCGGGAATCTGCGGCGGATCGTCGCTCGGTTGCAATGACGGTAACGGCGCCGGCCCAGAATCAGGACTGGCTTGCGGAGTCGACTTCGGTGGCGTCGGCGGAGGAAGGTCCTGATCTGGAATAACTTCCAATGGCGTTTCCAAAACAGCTGGCCGATCTCCTCGAATCCAATGATGCCGAGTCGCGAGAATTTCCGCCAACTCAAGTGGCCACTCGGGGTTCGAAAAAAATGCCCCCTTTCCCTCGTCCTTGTACTTTCGATAAGCCGCCACAAAGAGGGTGTTTTCCACGGAATCTTTCACGCTCAAGGCAGGATAACGCCGAGAGGCCTCGTTCTTCGCTCCCAAGGTCACCGCCGCAAACTCCGCACTAATCGGTGGCTCCGCTGGAACAACAGTCTCCGTTGGCTTCACCCCTTTTCCTGCCTGACCCGCCGCATCGATCACCACTTTTTCTGCAGTCCCCGCCGCGGCCAACGCTGCCGCCATCGCCGCCTCTCGTGTTTCCCGAGTTTCCTTAAAAAACTTTCCACCGAGAATCTCCACAACCGATACGGGCAGAGAAACTTGCAGATCTCGAACCGCAAAAGTCACTTCGCCTAACTTGGCCTCAACTAATGGAAAAAGATCCCCCGCTCGAATCATAAAGGGCTTGTCGCCAATCACCACCTTCGAATCCTTCAAAACCTTCACCTGCGGTTGACTCGGATCCGGCGCTGGCAAAACAAAAGAGGCGGTCAAAAGAGGCACTTCCGTTCCACTGCCCCCCACACCCGTGGCTCCCGCAACCCGACTCGATAACCCAACCAACTCCTCATATCCACGGTCAGCTAAGGAAATCACCGCCCCCACTAGCACCACCAACGCGATCGCTAAAAACCCTCCATTCCGTTGGCGAAAAACTCGCAACCGAGCGAGCACAAAGACCACCGCCAACGTCAACAGACAAGCCAACAAGCAAAGCACTGCCTTGGGCCCCACCAGAACAATCGCCACCACAAAAAGTCCCAGCCCAAGGATCAAGGTCAGCCCTCCCCAAGCCAAATTGCGCTGTCCAGAATCTCGCGGACGAAAGACTGGGACCTCCACATAGCGTGGTTGGAACTCAGCGGACGCCCCAACCTTTGGCTCATCAGGTTGAACGACTCGCGGCACATATCCTTGCGGAACCGGATCAGGAATTTCAGGATTATTCACGGGGCAGAAAGGATGACACAACTTTCCCGTCTGGAAAGCAAAAGGTCCAACTCTCCTCTCCCTCGTGTTGATCGAAAACGACTCTTCCCCTTGCACCCCGGCAGGCGCCACAAAAAAGCCGTCATCGCGAACCCAACCCAAAAGCACCCCAAATCCAGCTCTGCATATCCCCTGAAATTTCCTCGATCAAATTTGCAACTTACGGGCGACCCCGCCAACCAGCGGTTCTTCCATTGAACGAAGCCCGTTGCCCCGAGCTATCCCAGTTTACCCCTTTGGAACTTCGGAGAAGGGAGGCGAATCAGTGCCTGGCGGGAAACGACTCAAGAAGACTGCGCTCGTCCAAAAAGGGCCCTCGCCCTGCAATCATTGACGCATCCCTTTTTCTAACGGGGCGCCCGCAAAAATCCCTTCGCAACCGAACGCCGGTGCCATCCCGCTCAGCGGACCAAAAGAAGCCAGCGCAGCACCTCCCCATTCTTCAAAAGCGACCACCGTACCCCGCGAGTCGTAAAAGAAGCCAAATGACGCCTCCGCAAATTCGATTAGCCCGCCACCGATTGTTCCTTGGGATTACCAATGTCGGCTTCTGGGTATTAGGGGCAGCCGCGGGACTGACCTGGCTAGTCATCTGCCAACCCACCTCCCTTAGCCCAATCCTCACTCTCTCCATCATCGCCAGTCTCATCGCCACCCAAGCCGTCTTTGATTGCATCGGCGGTCTCACCCTGATGCCAGAACCTCGGCCCGCCCTCATGACATTTCTCCCAGCTTATTCGCGTGGCCTTCTCGGCCATTCGGTCGTTCTCGCTGCCATCGGCATTGTCAGCGCCATCAGTCTCCAGCAGACCCACGGCTTCGGCTTCGGCATCCTTTTCTCCATCCTCGCCCTCGCCCTCGGACGCCGATCCCTCCTCGCCCTCATCGCAGGTGGCTCCATCACCGAACTCACCCACCACGGAAAAAAAATTCTCACCAGCACGGCCCACGACCCCGCCGCGACCGGCGGCATCAGCGGAATCGGTCTCCGCTCAAAGCCTCTTCTCCCCGCACCCTGGCTAGAAACCTTGCCAAAAACCGAACTCGCCACCGAATTATCCCGCCGCCAATGGCAAATCGCCCATTCCCAGCCCGCACGCGCCCTCCTCTTCATTCTCCTTTGGAATCTGCTCGGCACTTTCCTCGGCACCCAACTCTTCGCCCTAAGCGAACGCCCCATCAGCATCGCCCTCTTCGGCCATGCCTGCTGGATGACTCTCTGGGCCTTTGCCAGCCTCCTCGTCTTGCCAGCCCTCAGCCGCAACGCCGTTTTCGCATCCGATCGCGCCGCCGCCGATGCCGGCCACGACCCTCGCCCTTGGATCATCCACTACCCCAATCTGGTCGGCGAAGACGGAAACCCCACCCCCACCATCCAAACAATCTTCTACCCCATCC
>JBAWZW010000084.1:0-11231 GCA_037142835.1 Verrucomicrobiota bacterium | reverse complement strand
GCTCTGGGGAGGCGATGATTGGGGGTGGGAGTTCGGGATTTTCGAGTCCGAGACTTGGGTGGGAGGGTGGAGGAGTCCGATGGGAGCCGGGGTTTTTTGAGGTCCTCGATTTCTTGACCGGTGAGAATGCGCCATTCGCCTGGTCGGAGGTCAGCGATTTTGAGGTGACCGATGCGCATCCTGACGAGGCGTTCGACTTCGTAGCCGAGCTCATAGAGCATGAGGCGAATTTGGCGTTTGATTCCTTGATTGAGAGTGAGTCGAAGATGTTTTGGGCCAAGGATTTCCACGCGTTCGGCTTTGGCGCGACCGCCAATGATATGAAAGCCTTTGAGGAGTTTTTCGCGATCGATTTGTTTAAAGGGTTGATCAATGATCACCTCATATTCCTTATCGACTTTGTAGCGGGGGTGGGTGAGGGCGAGGGAGAGATCGCCGTCATTGGTGACGATGAGGAGGCCTTCGCTGTCCATGTCGAGGCGTCCGACGTGGTGGACTCGGGGCCAGTTTGAGGGGAGCAGTTCAAAAATGGTCCGGCGGCTGCATTCGTCATCGGCGGTGCAGACGAAGCCCCGAGGTTTAGCGAGGACAGCGGTGAGGGAGGTTTGGATGCGAACGACTTTCGAGCCTACTTTGACCGAGTCATCGTGGCCGACATGGGTAGCGAGGTTGGTGGTGACGTGACCATTGATACGCACCTGACCGGTTTGGATGAGTTCTTCGACACTGCGACGGGAGCCGAGACCGGCGGAGGCGAGAAAACGATTAAGGCGCATGACTGGAGAAGATTTGGTTAGAAGGAGCGAAAATGGCAGGGGATGAGTTAACCTTGAACCGAGGAAAAGACTACCATTTATCTTGGTCATGGGTTAACTGCTCGGAGATTTGCTGAAAAAACTTCCACCATACTGAAAGTGCAAAAACTCACAATTCCACGAAAGACAGTTTATCGATTGTCTTTATATTACCGAGCTTTGCAGCGACTGCGTACGAATAAAATGTTGACGGTATCTTCGGCGGCGTTGGCGAAAGCGGCGGGGGTGAAGCCGACGCAGTTGCGAAAAGATTTGACGCATTTTGGGCAATTTGGAACCCGAGGATTAGGGTATAGCGTAGAGACCTTGAGTAAGCAGCTCACGGACATGCTGGGGACGACGCGGTTGCAGCCGGTGATTTTGGTGGGTGCGGGAAACCTTGGGGCGGCGCTGTTGCGTTACCATGGATTTGCGAAGGAGGGATTTGAGGTGGTGGCGGCATTTGATTTGAATGTTTCGAAGGTTCGAGCGAGGCAGCTTGGAGTGAAATTATTGCCGATGAAGGATTTGGAGTCATGCGTTCGTGGGCAGCAGATTAAAATGGCGATTCTGACCGTGCCTGGCAACGTGGCTCAGGAAGTGACGAACTTGCTGGTGGAAGCGGGTTTGTTAGCGATTTTGAATTTTGCGCCGATTATTTTGCAGGTCCCGGATAAGGTGGTGGTGAACAATGTGGATTTGGCGATTGAGCTCGAAAATTTGAGCTACTTTATTCAGTGAGAATCGTGGGAAAAAGTTCAGGGGAAGTGGAGGGAATGGAGGAGGAAAGGGCTCTCGTGGAGATGGGGGTGGAGGATTTTGATTTGGCAGGGACTTTGAGTTGTGGCCAAGTTTTTCATTGGGAGAGGAGGGGAGCAGGGTGGGTGGGGGCGATGGGAGATTCGGCGGTGTATCTTGAGCAAAAAGAGGCGAAACTTTTTCTTTCGGCTGGGGAAGAGGATCGGGTGAGGAACTATCTCTCATTGGATCACCCGTGGCAGACTATTCGGGAGAGTTTTCCGAGTGATCCGGCTTTGGATTTGGCGGTAGAATTTTGTGGGGGGATGAGGATTATCCGTCAGCCGAGTTGGGAGTGTTTGGCGACATTTATTACTTCGTCGTTGAAGCGAGTGGAGCAGATTGGGAAGATTTCTCTGCGGTTGCGTCGTTCTTTTGGGGAGCGTTTGGAGTGTATTGGGGGAGAGGTTTTTAGCTATCCGAGAGCCGAGAAGATAGCGGGGCTAAGAGAAGAAGATTTGCGGGCCTGTGGCTTGGGATTTCGGGCGAAGAGTTTATTGGGGTCGGCACGAATGATTGCGGAGGGGCAGGTGGATTTGGTGAAGGTGAGGGCGATGGATGATGAGGGGGCGATGGAGGAGTTGCGGCGGTTGCCGGGGGTTGGCGAGAAAGTGGCGAATTGCGGGTTGCTTTTTGGGTTTGAGCGATTGGGGGCATTTCCGATTGATGTCTGGATTGAGCGAGTTTTGATTGAGGGGTATTTTTCTGGGGAGAGTGGGGTGAGTCGAGAGAGGCTGCGGGAGTTTACGCGGGACTATTTTGGGCGTTTTGGGGGCTATGCGCAGCAATATTTATTTCACCACGCGAGGACGACAGGGGTGCGAATTGGGAGGCAGGGATGATTGAAAAGGGTTTTTTGGTAAAAACAGGCTTGGGGATGATGCGGAGATCGGGTTCTATTTTTTTGTGAATATTGATGTCGTTCTTCATCCTGCGGAAATATCGACCAGTCTGCTTGAGAGAGACTTGTCTGGGGTGACCTGTGTGGTTTTTGACGTGCTGAGGGCGACTTCATCGATGATCACGGGGCTGAGTCATGGGGCGAGGGAGATTTACCCTGTGAGAACCATTGAGGAAGCGAGAGAACTTGGGCTACGGAAGCCTGGGGCGTTATTGGGGGGGGAGCGATTGGGAGAAAAGATTGAGGGATTTGACTTGGGAAATTCTCCCTTGGAATACGGGGAAAAAGTCCGTGGGCAAGTTTTGATTAGCACCACGACCAATGGGACGGTGGCCTTGCGGGCGTGTGAAAGAGCGGGTCGGGTATTGGTGGGGGCGTTGTTGAATCTTCGGGCGTTGGTGGCGGTGCTACAGCGGGATGCGCCCGAGGAGTTGTTGGTGATTTGCGCGGGAACATTTGCCAATTTTGCATTAGAGGATGGCTATGCGGCGGGGCGATTGATTGAGGAGTTTAAGGAAGCGCGTTTGAGTGATGCCGCCCGATTGGTATTGGGACTGACGCGAGTTTATCCCGAAGCAGGTTTGGCCTTGCGGGCAGCGGATAATGGTCGGGTTCTTCTGGGCAAGGGGAGGGAAGCTGAGGTGGAATGGTGCAGTCAAGTATCTTGTTGTGAGGTGGTTGGGGAGATGTCTTCTGGGGTGATTCGTGCGTCTGTCTGATGAAAACGAGAAGTGAAAAATGGGCGAGTCTTGGCGGTTTATGGATTCCCGATATTTCGGTAGTGGCACCGAGGAAACAGGCGACGATTGGATTAGTGGTTTCGGTGGGGGTGCATCTTTTGGCTTTTTTGGTGGTGGGTTTGACGGCGGGATTGCTACCTGAGCGTTTAAAGTTTCCGAAGCCCAAGCCCCCGGCGGAGGAGTTGGAATTGGTGATTCTTCCTCGGGAAGAGCCGAAGATTGTGGCGGCGCCCGTACCTGAGGAGAAGCCGACGATTGACTCGCGTGGGTTGGCCGAGTCGAAGAAGCCAACGGAGTCGGTGTTTGAGTCTGACAAGGATATGACCGCAGCCAGCGAGAAAGCTGCCACTGGGGATCTGCCGTTGCCGAGTCAAGAGGGGAGAGGAAAAGTAGACAAGGTATTTTCGTCCCAAAAGGGAACGGTGGGGGTGGTGAAGGAGGAGATGGTTCCGGTATTGGCGGTGGTATCGCCACCAGCGCCACCAGCGCCACCACCGTCACCGAAAGTGGAGACGAAAGTGGAGCCTGTGAAGGCGGAGGTGGAGAAAGTGCCATTGGAGAAGGAGCGGGTCAGCGACGCGGAGTTGGCGTTGAAGGCCAAGCCAGCGACCGAGTTGCCGGGAACGATCACGCGGTTGGATCCTGTGAGAACCAAGGTGCCAATTCAGCGAATCGTCCCTGAGGTTCCCGTGCCTGTGCAGTTGGCGAAGTTGACTCCGCCTTCGGTGGCGCATGTGGAGCCGATGGCACCGACTTATCAGCCTGAGCAGGAAAAAAGCCGAGTGGAGGGGATGATCACCAATCGGGGAAAGAACGCGGTGAGTGCGACGGCGACGCCATTGGGCAAATATAAATCGCAAGTCTACAGTGCGATTGGTTCTCGGTGGCTTTATTACGTGAAAGATCGGATGGAGGTGTTGTCGATTGGGACGGCGAAGCTGAGTTTTTTTGTGACGCGTGAGGGGCGCATTCAAGGGATTCATGTGGATGGGAACACGGCGAACGCGAGTTTTGCGGAGGTTTGCGAGCGGGCGATTCGGGAGGCAGAAATTTCCAAGCCGCCTCCGGGTTCGCTTGATCAAGTGCGTGAAGGGCGGCTTGAGTATGCGATTACCTTTACGCTATACAACTTTCGCGAATGAGCTTTTATCCACTTTTTTTTGTCGCCTCGATGCAAACGGCCTGGGATTTTTTCCAAAAGGGAGGACCGTTTATGTATTTGCTTTTGGGGTGCTCGGTCGTCTCGGTTTCGGTGATTCTGGTTCGGGCGCTGGCCTTGCGGCGGTCGGTAGTGATGCCGAGATTTATTGAGCGGGAAGTGGAATCGATTCAGCCTGGTGAGGTGGGGGCATCGGTGGCTCATTTGGCTCGGGTGGTGGAGGGGGATCGATCGACTTTGGGGAGAATCATTGGGGTGGGGATTCGGCATTTAAGTTGGCCGAAGGCGGAAAATACTCAAGCGGTGGAGACGCGGGCTCAGGAGGAAGTGGTTCGCCTGGAGAGTGGGCTTTTTGTGTTAGAAATCATCGTGGGGATCGCCCCACTTTTGGGCTTATTGGGTGCGGTTTCGGGGTTGGTGACAGTTTTTGCGGCCTTTGGATCGGACACGCATTCACAAGATCCGCGAGGGATTGCCAATGGGATTTCTGAAGCGTTGAGCACGACGATTGTGGGGTTGGCGATCGCGATCCCGAGTTTGATTGCATACAGTTATTTTTCGCGAAAGATCGAGACGATGGCGGTGCAGATGGCATCGTTGACGGCGGAGTTATTGGCGAAGTGTTATCACCAGAGGTTGGCGGGTCGTGGGGGGGAGCGATTGGGGATGGCGGAAGCTCAGAGTGAAAGAGAGAGCAGTCAATACGCGTCGGGGCCGACTCGGGTGGTGGTTCCGCCGGTGCTGGGGGGGCGACCAGCAGTGGAGGATTTGCAGTGAATTTTTACCGGCGGAAGCGGCGGATGCCGCAAGTGATTATTGTATCGCTGATCGATATTTTCGCGATTTTGTTAATTTTTGTGATTGTGACCACGACCTTTAAGAAGGCGCAGCCGCAGGTGGCGATTCGGCTTCCCGAGTCGAAGCAAGCGGTGACGAAAGAGCGATCGGAGGATCCGATGATTTTGTCGATTTCGCCTGATGAGCAAATATTTTTGGATGATCAGCCGGTGGGATTGGCGGCTTTGGGGGTGGCGTTGAAGCCGATGCTTGCGATGCAACCGCCGCGGACGATCGCGATGAAAGCGGACACGAAAGTTTCCTATGGATTTTTGATTAAAGTGCTGGACGCCTTGCGGGATGCTGGGGTTAAGGGGAGTATGTCGGCATTTACAGAAAGCAAAGAATGATTTTAGAGATTGTCCAATATGGTGACCCGGTGTTGCGGGAGAAAGGTTTGGAGGTTGGGGAGATTGACGCCAAGGTCAAGCAGTTGGCTGGGGATATGGTGGAGACGATGCGAGCGGCGAATGGGGTGGGATTGGCGGCGCAGCAGGTGGGGGTGGCGTTGCAGTTGATGGTGGTGGATGTGGAGGACACGGAGGACCGACCGAGTGCGATGTTTCTTGGGGAGACGGAGGTGATTTTGGCGGATTACATGCCCTTGATTTTGGTGAATCCGGTCTTGGAATTGAGTAAGGATCGGGAGAGTGACAATGAGGGGTGTTTGAGTTTTCCGGAGATGAGTGGGGAGATTACGCGGGCGTCTGGGGTGAGATGTCGGGCGAAGCGATTGGATGGGAAGGAGATTATTTTTGAGGCCTTTGGTTTGTTGGCGCGGGCGATCCAGCATGAGGTTGATCATCTTCATGGGGTATTATTCATTGATCGGATGAATTCCTCGGCGAAGGCGAGTGTGGCTGGGCGATTGAAGCGCCTCCAACAGAGAATGAGCCGCAGGTAGGTGGAGGGGGGGTTAGAGGGTTTTGTAGTGGATGCTGAGAGTTCGAAAGACGTGAGGTTGGCCTTGGGCGCAAAAGTAGATGAGTTCGATGGTGGAGTTATTTTGGTTCCACTTCCAGCCGACGAGGGTTTGGATGACATCGCCGATGGCCTCTTTTTTGCGGGCGATGAGTTGGCCTGGGCCGTGGCGTTGGTCTAAGCGTTGGTGGAGATCGCCCATGAAGCCATCGTATTTGGTTTCGTCCCATTCGTCCTTTTGGTATTGGAGTTCTACTTCGACGAGTTCACGGGCGATGAAATAGAAGACGGTGCGTTTGAGTCCTGACTGGACTAATCCTTCGACAGCCCAAGCTTCTCGGCCTTCGATGGTTTTGCGGGAAACGATCGTGGCTTTGGTGCTTTTGAGGAGGCGCTCTAAGCGGTCGGCGGTTTCACCCCAGCGAAGGTTGAAGGGGGGGCGAATTTCTTCGGTGAGGCCATGGGGAATGAGGAGAAGAAAGTAAACAGCGCCAGCGAGTGGGATGAGAAGTGCGCGGAGCATCGGTGAAGTCATGGGGCCCAAGGAGAGCGGAGAGGGATATCGTCTGAGGCGGAGAAAATGTCAATCGTGGGGGAGGAGATGGGAGTTCGGGAGAAGTGGTGAAGAAGCGAAAGAAATGCTGGAGTTGGATTGAATCCTCTGGCAATGGCAGTGAGGAATTTAAAGTATATGAAGATGAGTTCGCCGATATCTACTCCGAATTGGAAGTTGCGTCTGAGGTTATGGGTTGGGGTGCTCTTTTTGATTTTGGGTGGGGCAGACTTTTTTTTAATTCGGTTTAGCTTTGAGAAGTTTAATCCGGCACCGATGTTGATTGGGCTGACGGTGCTGACGGGGTTGGGAACGAAGCTTCTTTTGGTGGGATTATGGCGCCGGAAATCGTGGTCACGTTCGGCGTTGAGCCTTATTCTGGTGGTTTCGATCATGGCCTTTTCGGTGCTGCTTTTTTATGTGCTTGGGGAAAAGCTTCCTCGTGAACCTGGGATGCTCAGGGGGGTGTATATCGGGATGGCTTTGCAGGCGGTTGCGTTGTGGATTCTGGGTCAGGCTAAATCAATTCGCCGGGTGACCCATCCATTGACCTGCCACTCCTGACGAGTGGTCGGGGGTTAAGGTGAAGTGGGGCTTTGGAGGCAGAGGGTGAAGCTGGCGCCTTTTCCTGGGGGACTCTGGACGATGAGGGCCCCATCGGCTTGGAGAATGAGGCGCTTGACGATGGAGAGGCCGAGACCGGTGCCGGCGTCTGGGGCTTTGGTGGTGACGCGTTCGTTAAACATTTTGGAGAGAATTTCGGGAGGAATTCCGGGGCCAGTATCGCGGACGACGATGGAGAGAAAGGGGGGGGTATTGGGAAAATTTTCTTGATTGATGACGCGGAGGTGGGGGTCATCGGGGAGATTGATTTCGGGGATGGGGAGGAGGGAGAGATGGCAGGAGACTTCGACGAGGTGGGGATCGGGGCTAGATTGGAGGGCGTTGATGGTGAGGTTGAGGAGAATTTGGAGGAAATCGGTGCCGTTGATGGCCACGAAGAGGTCATGGTCGAGGCCTTGGATGGTGAGGCGGTTGCCATGGGTGGCGGCGTGGCGGTTGAGGAGTTCGGTGAGATCGCTCATCACCTGATTGACGGCGACGGAAGATTTTGCGGAGGGTTGGGCGTGGAGGAAGCTGAGGTAGCGTCGGGAGATCTCGACGCATCGGCCGATTTGGCCATTGAGGCGTTGGAGGTCTTCCTTAATATTGGCGAGTTGTTCGCCTTCCACGCTGGCGGCGTTTTCCATGGAGCGGTGGATGAGTTCGGCGAAGCCGGAGATGATGGTCAGGGGGCTATTGATATCGTGGAGGACGCTGGCATAAATTTCGCCTTGGCTGCGGGCGAGTTCTTCGGCGACTTGGTGTCGGCGGAGGTCTTCTTGGAGGCTGAGGAGTTCTTGATTTCCGCGTTGGAAGTCACGAGAAGCGTGGTGTTTTTTGACGGCGAGGCTAACGGCGGCGCGAATCGTGGAAATTTCGAAAGGTTTATTGAGGTAATCGCTGGCGCCGAGTCGGAGGGCTTGGCGGGCGGTTTCGATGGTTTCAAAGGCCGTGAGGAGAATGACTTCGACGGCGGGGTTGATGGTTTTGATTTCTTTGAGGGTCTCCACCCCGGACATCCCGAACATCATAATATCGAGAATCACGACATCGACGGGTTGGGTTTTGACGAATTCGACGGCGTCGAGGCCGTTGGTTGCGAGGAGGACGTGGTAATCGTTTTTGAAGATGACGCGGAGGGCTTGGCGGGGCCCGTCCTCATCGTCGACGATGAGGAGAGTGGGTTTTGGTTTTGGGGTCTCCGAGTGGGGGAATGGGGGAGGATTAGAAATGGTATCCGAGAGTAAAATTGAGGGCGTTTCCCTGAGCTTGGTAGGTTCCATTGGCGGTGGTGCTTTGGGTGATTGTCCTAGTGAGACCATAGGACCATTGGTAGGCGATATTCCAGCTAAAGTGATCAAATTTTTTTCCGAAGCCTGCGCTGAGGACATGGCGATTGGAATCTGGGATCACGGGATTGAACTGATCGGTGGGGACGGAGTTTTCGCTCCAGATGTAGCCGACGCTAGCTTGCCATTGGTGGGCGAATTTTTTGGTGATCCCAAATTCGTAGAGCCAACTGGAGTTCCAGTTAAAGGGCAAAGCGATCTTGGGGCTGTGTTTTTGGTGGAGGGTGACAGTGTTGAGTTGGTTCCAGTCTGTCCAATCGGCATTGAATTCGAAGTTCCAGTCGGGGGTGGGGGTGAAGGAGTAACCGAAGACGATATTTTGGGGGATGGAGAAGCGAGCGGAGGCGTCTTGGTTGCGGTTGATGGGTGGGACGCGGAAGGGGCCATTGGGGGTGGGGACGGTGAAGGCGTTGGTCTGGAGATTGGTTTGGCCCGTGAAGTCGATGGTGGTGGCGCTGTGGTAGGCGACGCCGAAGTGGTGCATGTGGTGGGGGTCCCATTTTAGGCCGGCGGAGAAGTTGAAGCTGAGGCCATCGCCCTTGAAGTGGAACTGATCACCGAGGGTGAAGACGCCTTGTTGGAGTTCGGCGCTTCCGTAATTGAAGGAGGGGCCAGCGGCGAGGGAAAGAGACTGATGAATTTTCCAAGCGACCACTGGGTTGATGGCGACATAGACAATTTTTCCTTGGCGAGCGGTGGTGCGGAAGGGGGTGTTATCGGGGTATTCGACACTGAGACCGTAGGGGGAGTAAATACCTAAGCCGAAGGCGAATGGGGAGTTTTTTGCTTTGGTGGTGATGAAGAGGTGAGGGGCGAGTTGGAATTCTTGGTTGGTGTTAGTGAAAGAGCTGGAGCCGGCGGCGGCGGGGGTGACTTTTTCTCGGAACGAGATGGCGTAGGACCCGGTGAGGATGCGGGTACCGTCGAGTTGGGTGATGCCTGCAGGGTTATAGTAAATGGCGGAGGGATTATCGGCAGTGGCGGCGAAGGCGAGACCGCGGGCGGTGGCCTCGGCGTCTTGGTCGGCGAGGCGAAAGCCGAGGGCAAACATGGAGGGAGAGGTGATGGTGAGGAGGAGGGTAGCGATTGATTTCGATAAACTCATGATGGGCAACGGATTAAATGGGAGTATGGAAGTGGTGTGGAGGGGGTTTAATTGAGGAGGGGTATGGAGACGCGGACTAAGCCGCAGCCGCCTTTTTCGGCGGAGGGAATTTCGATTTGGCCGTGATGACTTTCGATGATTTTGCGGGAGACGGTTAAGCCGAGGCCGAGGCCGACGACGCGGGTGGAGAAGAAGGGTTCTGGGGCACGCTGAGCGGTTTCGTGGATGAAGCCGAGGCCGGAGTCGCGGACTTCTACTTGGAGGAGGGAATGATTTGTGGGGTTTTGGGTGAGGCGGACCGCGACGGCGGGGTCTTGGGGATTTGCTTGGAGAGCATTGAGCATAATTTCGGCGAAAGCGTGGCGGAGGGCTTGGTGATCGCCGGCGATTTTCCAGGGGGCGAGATCTTTATTGAAGCTGAGTTGGGCGAGTTTTTTACCTGAGTAAAAAGTGTGAGCTTGGTGGAAGGCCTCGACGAGGAGATCGGAGACGAGGACGGGTTCGGTGAAGTGGGTTTGCCACTCGCGGGCGAGGAAGAGCATTTGGCTGGTGAGTCGGGAGATGCGTTTCACGCCTTCGGCGAGGGCGGTGGAGAGGGAGGTTTGGAATTCGGGATCTTGGAGGGAAAATTCGAGGAGTTGTTGGTGGGTGGAGAGTGGGACGAGGGCGTTGCCGATTTCGTGAGCGAGATGCTCGGCCATGGATTTGATGAGGCGGAGGTTTGCGGATTCGATTTCGAGGCGGAGGGAGCGTTCGTGTTCGGTGATATTTTCGACGACGAGGAGGGCGGAATTGGCTGAGGGGGTGAGAGTGGGTGAGGAGGGGAGGAAGGGGTGAATGGTGATGCGGTAGGATTGTTCGTCGGGTGATGGTCGTTGGTATTTGAAGGGGGGGATACCGACGCCGGATTGGATGACGGTGAAGACGGAGCTTCCGATGGATTGGGGAAGGTCAGAAAACTCTAAGGGGGAGGGATCGGCGGAGTCATTGCGGAAAATCTGGTGGGCGGCGGAATTGGAGTGGAGGGTGGAGAGATGAGAATCGAAGACGATGCAACCGTTGCCGAGATGGTTGAGGATATCGGCGACGATGGAGTGACTTTTTTGGAGGAGACGATGGATTTGGGCGTTTTGAATGGCGAGACCGACCTCCTCGAGCATATGGAAGATCAGGGAGAGGTCTTGGTGGTTGAAGGGGTTACCGGTGAGGCGTTCATCGAAGATGAGGAGGCCGAGGAGGGATTGTCGGTCGAGGATGGGGATGGCGATGGCGGCACCGAGGAGTTGGAATTCTTTGGTGATTTCGCGGGATTGGAGAGCCTCTGGGGTGGAGGCTTGGAGGATGCGACTGTGGCGGTGAAGGTGGGCGCCGATGCCATGATTGAGGGAGAGAGGGAGGTGGAGGAGGAGGGAGTCATCGTAGCCCATGGCGGCGGCGGTGGATAATTTCCGTTGATCGGGGAGGGAGGGGG
>JBAWZW010000083.1:0-11319 GCA_037142835.1 Verrucomicrobiota bacterium | reverse complement strand
AGCGCAAGCCGAGCATCAAAGATCCGCCGACGAGCAAAATTCTTGCCCCCAGCCAGCGCCCATACCTCGCCCATGATGGGGGCATTTTCGATTCTCATCACGTTGGGTATTTTCCAATAGGAGATCACTAAATCTCTGGCCGCTACGGCTGAAAGCGGGTGCGCCATGACCGCTGGGTTTCTCAGGTGAATATACAATTCCACCAGAACGTAATCCGCGATGGCGATCCGCACCGAAGGAACCCCAAAGTTTTGCCGTAGGAAACTCACCGCTCTGTCATGCCACTCTGAAGCAGGATTGAGCGAGTAGAGCAGGAGGTTGGTATCAATGCCGATCATTCTCAATGGCGGATGAGTTCTTCGTTTTCGGAGAGGGCTTTGAGGTCCAATTTGTCGAAATTCGGGTCAAAGGCGCTGCCTTTGAGGATGGGAAGTTCCCACCCTTCCTTTGTCTCCTGCACCGGATAGGCAAGGGCCATGTATTCGATACCTCGACGCACCACCTCTGCGAGCGACCATTCCCGCTGCTCGGCTATCGCCTTTGCTTTGTAATATAGTTGATCTAGAACACTCGAAATTTGACGACCAATGCTGCCGAGCCTAGGCTTGGTAACGGGCCACAGGACTCCGCCAACCACGCCAGACGCTCCCCCGATACCAGACCTACAGATCTCAGCCACGCGGGGTTAATTGGAAATTGATGGCAGCGATAGGCAACGCCACTGCGGTGCCAACTTTGAATGCTCATTCTAGTTCGCGTTCAAGTTGAGGCTCGTAATCCAAGGCCAAGCGCAGATTCCTTTGATTTTCGCGTTGTCTGAAGCCAGCCCGGGCAGCCCTTCGCTGAGTCGTTTCCTGACGACCTCCATGTTCTCAAAAAACCCGATTTGGGAATTCTTTCTCGCGCAACTCGTCCCATAAATCCCTCCCTCCCTCAGCCCACCCCCAAGGCTCGACCTCCAACCCCACGCTTCCCCGTTCCATCACCCTCCACCACAAAAAACCGCCGAGCCCCTCACGGAACCCGACGGCTTTTCTTCGTTCGCAAAGCGAACTCGGTTGTTTTTTAGTAATCCATTCCGCCCATCCCGCCACCACCACCGTGACCATGAGGATCGCCCGCTGGTGCGGCCGCCTTCTCAGGCTTTTCGGTAATGATCGCTTCGGTGGTCAAAAGGAGACCGGAGATCGATGCCGCGTGCTGCAACGCACTCCGCGTCACTTTCGCAGGATCCACGACCCCAGCCTTGATCAGATCTTCATAAACGCCAGTCGCCACATTGTAGCCTTCATTGCCCTTCCGCTTCTTCACTTCAGAGACAATCAACGCACCTTCTTGGCCAGCGTTGTCCGCGAGCGTCCGCAAGGGCGCTTCAATCGCCCGACGCACGATCTGGAGACCAATCATTTCGTCTCCTTCAAGCTTCAGGTTATCAAGCACTTTCTGCGCACGGATGAGGGCGACGCCACCACCAGGGACGATCCCCTCTTCGACCGCCGCACGCGTCGCGTGAAGAGCGTCTTCCACACGGGCTTTCTTCTCCTTCATCTCGGTTTCTGTTGAAGCCCCGACATTGATCACCGCTACGCCACCGGCGAGCTTGGCGAGACGCTCCTGGAGCTTCTCCTTGTCGTAATCACTGGTCGTTTCTTCAATCTGCCGACGAATCTGCGCCACCCGCGCTTGGATGTCCGCTTGCTTGCCGCCACCTTCCACGATCGTGGTGGTTTCCTTGTCGATCGTCACCCGCTTCGTCCGGCCAAGGTCTTCCAAGCCAATGCTCTCCAGCTTGATCCCAAGGTCTTCGGTGATGCAACGTCCGCCGGTCAAGACCGCGATGTCTTCCATCATCGCCTTCCGACGATCGCCAAAGCCAGGAGCCTTGACCGCCGCCACTTGGAAGGTTCCGCGGAGCTTGTTCACCACGAGTGTCGCCAAGGCTTCGCCTTCAACGTCTTCCGCAATAATCAAGAGCGGCTTGCTCGTCTTGACGATCTTCTCCAACAAGGGGAGCAAATCCTTCAAGTTGCTGATCTTCTTCTCGAAAATCAAAATGTAAGGGTTCTCCAAGATCGTCTCCATCGACTCCGCGTTCGTCACGAAGTACGGCGAGAGATAGCCCTTGTCGAACTGCATCCCCTCCACCACGTCAAGGCTCGTCTCAATCGACTTCGCCTCTTCCACAGTGATCGTGCCGTCCTTACCGACTTTATCCATCGCGTCAGCGATAATCTCGCCGATCGTCGTATCCCAGTTGGCTGAAACGGTCGCAACTTGGGCGATTTCCGTCCGGTCCTTGACCTTCTTGGAAATCCGCGCAATCTCCGCGACCAACGCTTCAACCGCCTTGTTAATCCCGCGTTGCAACGAGGTCGGGTTCGCCCCAGCGGTGACATTCTTCAAACCTTCTTTGAAGATCGCTTCCGCCAAAACGGTCGCGGTCGTCGTGCCATCGCCTGCCACATCGCTCGTCTTGCTCGCCACTTCGCGAACCAACTGTGCACCCATATTCTCATAGGGATCTTCAAGCTCGATCTCTTTCGCCACGGTCACACCGTCTTTGGTGATCGTCGGACTCCCGAACTTCTTGTCAAGAATGACGTTCCGGCCAGATGGCCCAAGGGTGGCCTTGACGGCCTTAGCGAGTTTCTCGATCCCGCGCAAAAGCGCGTGCCGAGCGGACTCGTCGAATTGGAGTTGTTTAGCTGCCATAATTTTTCTTTAGTTAACTTTTATAGGGTTTTGACGAGGCCAAAGGCCACCGCCAGGTAGGTTTAGCCGATGATGCCGAGGATATCGTCCTCACGCATAATCAAGTGGGTTTCCCCGTCGATTTTCACTTCCGTTCCGCCGTACTTGCTGATGAGGACGGTATCGCCCTTCTTCACCGTAAAGGCGATCAGTTTGCCCGCTTCGTCGAGCTTGCCCGTTCCGAGCGCTACGACTTTGCCTTCCTGTGGCTTCTCTTTATGAGCATCAGGAATGATGATCCCGCCTTTTTTAACTTCAGCGGCCTCTTGGGGCTTGACGAGGACCCGATCTGCGAGGGGTCGAATGTTGACTGCCATAGTTGGTAGTTACTTTCTAGTTTTTTAGTTGTTGGTTTGGTTTCTACTCACTCGCTCTCAGTCCCTTGCCGACCTGAACAAACTGGTCAACAATCTCCCTCGGCGAGCTTGGTAAAGTATCGAATTTCTCCGGGAAATTACTTCTTCTGATCGTCGTTGACGACCTCAAAGTCCGCGTCCACGACGTCGGGATCCGCCTTCTTTGCTCCGCCAGTCGCCCCAGAATCACTCTCCTGATTGGCCCCAGCGTTCGCCCCCGCTTGCTTGTAAAGATCCTCACTCACCGCCTGGAATCCCGCTTGCAAAGCGTCGTAGGCACTCTTGATCGCCTCCGTGTCGCTCCCCTTGAGCGCCTCACGAACAGCCGCGATTTTCGTTTCAATCTCCGCCTTCTTCTCACTAGGGATTTTCTCCCCAAGCTCCGTCAATTGCTTCTCACATTGATAAGCAAGATTGTCCGCGTTATTCCGAATCTCAATCGCCTCTTTCGCCTTCTTATCTTCTTCCGCATGCAACTCCGCATCCCGTTGCATCTTCTCCACTTCTTCCTTCGCCAATCCAGAACTCCCCGTGATCGAAATCTTTTGCTCTTTCCCCGTCCCCAAATCCTTCGCACTCACATGAAGAATTCCGTTGGCATCAGTATCGAATGTTACCTCAATCTGTGGCGTCCCACGAGGTGCTGGCGGAATCCCATCCAAATGAAAGGTCCCCAAATTCTTGTTGTCTCGACTCAACGGGCGCTCCCCTTGCAAGACCTTGATCTCCACCCCCGGCTGGCTATCCGCGTAGGTCGAAAAAATTTGCGACTTCCTCGTCGGAATGGTCGTGTTCCTCGGAATCATCGAGGTCGCCACCCCGCCCGCCGTCTCAATCGCTAAGGTCAAGGGCGTCACATCCAATAAGAGCACGTCCTTGACGTCTCCCTTCAATACCCCACCCTGAATCGCCGCCCCAATTGCCACCACTTCATCAGGGTTCACCCCCTTGTGCGGCTCTTTCCCCACCAATTTCCGCGCCGTCTCCGTGACCTTCGGCATCCGCGTCATTCCCCCTACCAAAACGAGCTCGTTCACCTCGTTGGCCGATAACCCCGCATCCTTCAAACACGCCTTCACCGGACCAATCGTCCGCTCAAATAGCTTGTCCGTGAGTTGCTCGAGCTTCGCCCGCGTCAGCTTCTTCTGAATGTGCTTCGGCCCCGTCGCGTCCGCCGTCACAAAAGGAAGGTTAATCTCATACTCCTGCGAACTCGATAACGCAATCTTCGCCTTCTCCGCCTCCTCTTTAATCCGTTGCACGGCATCCGCTTGCTTCGTCAAGTCAATCCCCGATTCCGCCTTGAATTCGTTGAAAATCCAATCCATGACCGCGTTGTCCCAGTCATCTCCACCCAAATGAGTGTCCCCGTTCGTTGCCTTCACCTCAAAGACTCCATCCCCAATTTCCAAAACCGAAATATCAAAGGTGCCTCCACCCAAATCGTAGACGGCGATCTTCTCGTCTGACTTCTTGTCCAGCCCATACGCCAAGGCCGCCGCGGTTGGCTCGTTGACAATCCGTAAAACTTCCAAACCAGCGATTTTCCCCGCGTCCTTGGTCGCATTCCGCTGCGAATCATTGAAATAGGCAGGAACCGTAATCACCGCCTGGGTAATCGTTTCACCCAGTTTCGCCTCCGCGTCGCTCTTCAACTTCGACAAAATCATCGCACTGATCTCCGGCGGCGAAAAGGTCTTCATTTCCCCATTCACCGTCACCGAAATGTGCGCATCCCCATTCGCCGCCTTCACCACTTTATACGGTACCCGATGCAACTCACTCTGCACCTCATCAAACTTCCGACCCATAAACCGCTTCACCGAAAAAATCGTGTTCTCCGGATTCGTCACCGCCTGCCGCTTCGCCGCTTGCCCCACCACCCGCTCTCCACTCTTCGTAAATGCCACCACACTCGGCGTCGTCCGCGCACCCTCCGAATTCTCCAAGACCAACGGTTCCCCACCATCCATCGCCGACATGCACGAATTTGTCGTCCCAAGATCAATACCGAGAATTTTAGCCATATTGTTTTGTTGTAAGTTAAATCTTTAAAAGTTGATTGCGCACCACCAAATAGCACTTCACAGACCAACCCCAAACATAAATTTTAACTGCCTCAACGAAAACAGTTTACACAATATCATTCGTCTTCGCAAAAGTGCGACTCTCTCTCCAATGTCACACTTTCTGCCCACCAAGTGAGACATCACGACACAGGTGCTGTCCCACTAGCCCACTGGCGACCGACGCCACCGCCTCCACCTCCAACGATCTCCCACTCTCCCGCTCCAAACTCGTCATCTCCACGCCCGCAATCCCACAAGGGGTGATCGCTTCATACGGCGAAAGATCGCCTCCCACATTCAACGCAAACCCATGCATACTCACCCACCGACGTACCCCAATCCCAATCGAGGCAATCTTCTTTTCCCCCACCCAAACCCCCGTCAATCCTTCCTTCCGCTCCCCCACCACCCCCCAATGACCGCAAATCGCCATAATCAAGCCCTCAAGCTTCCGCAAATAGCGGTGGAGATCCTCCCCATGCTCCTTCAAATCAATCACCGGATAGCCAATTAATTGCCCAGGACCATGATAAGTCGCCTGCCCGCCTCGCCCCGTCACCACCACAGGGTATGGCAGCTTTCCTCCACCTAAACTCCTCTGATCCAAGGTCCGCCCAATCGTATACACAGACTCGTGCTCCAGCAAAAGGAGCGCGTCCCCCACGCTCCGATCCGCAATCTTCGCCGCCACCATTTGCTCCTGCATCGCCAACGCCTCCCCATACCCCATCCGCCCCAACCAAGCACTCCGGATCATCGAAACCCTTCCCCGCCTCCCACCCCAACCCCGAGCAGATCAGTTCGAAAATTCATCGTCATCACCCCAAAGATGCTCCCGCGTCCACCGCGTCTCATAGAGCTTACACAGCCCAATCGCTGGCGCCACCCCACCATAGTACGATGCCGTGGTCGTATATTGCTTGTCCTCATCATATGTGCCCACCGCCACCACCACATGATCAAAATGCTCGGTGAGAATTTCAAAGGCTTTATCAATCATCATCTGTTGGGCTTCAGTCATCGCCCAAAAGTGAAAGCCCCCACTAAAAAGGAAAGCCGAAAAAGATTCCTCCACCGCTTTTTTATTTCCATCCTCTCCCTCATTCCCCCAAAAAGTTTTCCCATCAATCTACCCAACCACTTTCCCATTAAGGCTTTACCTTCGAACGAACCGCCTCTTTCTTCGTCGCACAATCCTCGTGAATTCGCCGAATCTCTCTCCCCAATTGCTCCTCAAATTGCGCCGCCTCCTCATACTTTCCTTGCCCAAGCGACCGCTCCGCCTGACCACGCAAGAAAAGTTCTTGCTCCGCAATCTTCGCTTTCGCCGTCACCTCCAAATCGGCAATCTCCGCCTTCTGGACCTCCGTAAGTGTCTGGCTCGGAGCCTGTTTCTCCAGCCGTTCCATCGCAAGTTCGTAAGCGCTTTTCATGAGTTTATTTTAAATGCCCGACCACGCAAAATTACCGCCGTCGTTTCGTCCTCATGGACAATTCAAACGCCTAATCTACCGTGTCTTTCAATCATTCAATTTCATCGCCTTTTCTGATGCCCGACGCAACTCACTTCTCGCCGATCAAACTCCTCAGCACCGACTTTGATGGCACCCTCATCAATCACCAGACCTCCCCCTCCGTGGTCCCAGAATTCTTCTCCGCACTCGCCGAACTCCGCGCCCGCGGCGTCCTCTGGGCGGTCAATACGGGACGCGTCCGCTGGCACATCGAAGAAGGCCTCAAAGAATTAACCACCCCCATCGAACCCGACTTCCTCCTCACCTCCGAACGGGAAGTTTTTCACCGCGGTCCCGACGGAGATTGGGTCGATTTCGGCGACTGGAACGCCCGCTGCCTCGCCACCCACGATACCCTCTTTGCCCAATCCTCCCAACTCCTCAGCGACATCGAGTCTTATCTCGCCAAACATACCCTCTCCCACCCCATTTACGAGGGTGGTCGCCTGATCGGCCTCGTCGCCGATTCCGAAGCCGAAATGGAGCAACTCTGCCTCTTCCTCACCGAAGAAATCTCCCGCGTTCCCGGGTTTCATTTCATGCGCAATACCGTCTATGTCCGCTTTTGCCACGAGGACTACAATAAAGGCACCGCCCTTGCCGAACTCGGTCGACTCCTCCACCTCCAACCCGAAAATATCTTCGCCGCTGGCGACCACTATAACGATATCCCGATGCTCGATGGCCAACACGCCAAATGGGTCACCTGCCCAAGCAACTCCGTGGAAGCCGTTAAAAACCAAGTACTTCAAGCAGGCGGCTTTATCGCAAAAACTCCCTGCAGCGAGGGCGTCGTGGAAGCCCTCCGCCATTTCAAAGCCCTTCCCCCAGCCTGATCACCCCGCCGTTTCAGCCCGCGGACTCAACCTCTCCCCAATCTCCAGCAGCGTCTGCTTCTCCTCTTCCGTCCAATCATAAGCCTCCACCTTCGCCACCCCCAAAACCCCCCGCAATACTCCACCCACGAGCATCGGCACCGCTACCGATCCCTCCATCCCCGTCCCCTTCGCCCCAGGACGAACCTGCCCACTTTGATCCGTCTGAATGTTGCAAATCGAGATCGGCTCCAAGCGCTCCGCCGCCAGTCCCGCAATCCCCTTGCCCACGGGCACGCTCCCAATCAGTGCCACCACGGGAGGCGGAATATTCCAATGACTCGCCAGCTTCAACCCGCCCGACTCCATCCAATGAATCGTCCCCGCCTGCGCCCCAAAGTGCTCAACCGTAGCAATCAACGCTTGCTGGAGGTCACCATTCACTGCCGCGGCTTCAATCAAGGACGGAATCATTACCAAGTCCTAATTCAGTCTCCTTCGTGTCCAAAGCAAAAACTTCCCATTCACAGCAACCACCCTCGCCTTTAATCTTGATGCTTCTTCGCCCTTCGGACGTTTTTCGAATACATTGAAACCAGCCGAGCCACAATAATCGTCCCGTAAAACATCCCCGACACCGCCTCCAAAACCGCCAACATTCGGGCCACCCGAGATACCGGCACGATATCCCCATAACCGACTGTCGTCAGCGTCATAAAACTCAAATAGTAGGCGTCGGAAGGACTCAACCCCTTCCCACTAGTCCCCACGTGGTTGCTGAATGCTTCCGGCGTCACCACCGCCACCAGACCATACATAAATGCCCAAAGAAACCCCGTGAGCAGATAAACCGAAACCCCCGCACACAGCACTTCCCCATTGACCTGAGGCGCGGTCAAGACATGACCCAGCAAATTCCCAATCACAAAAGCAAAGAAACAAATCATCGCCACAAAAAAGACCCAGCGAGGACAAAGCGCCGGATCCAAATGATTCATCCACTTCGCCCAAATCGCCGGCCCCACCAAAACACAAGCAAGCCGAAACGTCCGCCTCGGCCCCCTTAACGCCACCACCGCCGCCAAAAGCACGAAGGTAATAAAAATTCCCTCAATTTCATTCCCATAAGCCAACCCCGAGACAAACGGCGAGACCACGATCAAAACAAGCAGGGCAATCAACAATTCCCTCGTCGAAAAACGCCACCGCCTCCGGTTCACCCCCGCATCTGTCCGCACCATGGTATCCTCATCCACAGGCGGCTCACTTTCTCCCCTCAAATCACTCATCCCAGTTCCCTCTCTACCCCTTCTCGCCGTGCTTCCCCACGGATTTCCCATGATGTTTCACCGCTTTCTCATCCACATCCAACGCCAAACTCAACGAACTTCCCGCCACCCGATCCTCCAGATCCGCAAATAATCCGTCATCACTCAAATCCAGCGGATGCGAGTTCTCCCAGTCATGCCGCGCCACCGAATCCAAGCGCTCAATCACCTCGCCATCATGCACCTCAATCGCCAATTCCCGCCGATCATCAAAACTTCCCGGCGCTAGATTAATCGAACCAATAATCGCTCGCGCCCCATCCGCCAAAAGAATTTTTCCATGCAACTTTAACTTCCTCAGCTTGTGGATCTTAATCCCCACATCATCCATAATCCGCATCCCACCCACACCCTCCACCAACTTCGCTTTCTTTAACGAATGCGGCGGCAATGCCATCACATGCACCTTCACCCCACGCATTGATGCCCGCACCAACCGCTCAATGATAATCGAATCCTGATACCGCTCGTTCTGCACAAACAGGGTGTGCTTCGCCTCATCAATAAATCGGGCAATCCGATCCCGCCCATTCCCACGACACCAAATCAATCGCCCCTCCGCCCCTGGATCAAACGCCCGCCGCTCCCAGTCCGCCTCAAATCCCCCAATCACCTCCTCCACCTCATGACGATGATTCGTCTCAATCGCATAATCCCGCGTCACCGTCAGATTCTTCGTCGCCCAATTTAACGATTTCACAAACGCCACGCTGTCATCCACGACCATCGACTTCTCATGCGTCAACCCAAAATCAGGATTGCTATCCTTGACCTCAATCCCCGCCGCCTCCAAGACCTTGCGCGTTTCCTCATTCTCCTCTTCCCCATTCCGCCGCGCAGGATTCAGCATCACCCGCACATCCACCCCACGCTTCTTCGCCGCGATCACCGCCTCAATCAGCCCGGGATCCGTGAAAATAAACATCTTAATCCTCAACGACTTCACCGCCGCACCGATCGCCTCCAAAATAGGCTTCGCCGTGTCGTCGGGTAAAACAATCAATTTTCGGTGAGCCATAAAATATTTCGGAGTAAAAAGGCTGCCACAAATGCCACCCCCTCTATAAATCCGCCGCTTTGAAAAAGTAAAGCCCCCATCCACCACACCCCCAAAGTCACCCCCCAAATTTCTTCTCTCAAATCGGTTGCAAGGAAGTTACTTTGCACATACAGAAAGAGAGTTGGCGGAACTGAAGTCTTCCTGAATTCAATCGAATCTCACTCCTACTCTTATGGTCAATCTCTCTCTTCCTTTACCCGCTGAACGTCCGCCACGCTCACCCCGCCCCTCCTCGCCCCAAGCCTTCAGCTTGATCGAAGTCGTCCTCGCCCTCGGTGTCCTCTCCTTCTCCTTCCTCGTCCTCTTTAATATGATCCCCGTCGGCCTCGGGATGATGACCAACTCCATCAATACCACCGTAGGTTCCCAAATCGTTCAACGGATCACCACCATCGCCCGCCAAGCCAAGTTCAGCGAACTTTCTAAACTCGATCGCCACCCCGGCACGGATAACCGTGGCGAAATTGCCGACTACTTCTTCGATGACCAAGGGGTGGAGATGGACGCCGCCAAGGTCATGGCCGGAAATTATGTCTACACCGCCGCCGTGGTCTTACTCCCCCAAAGCTCCGTCCCAGGCGCCGGCGGAGTCCAAATCCCCAATCCGCAAATCGCCACCATCAATATTATCATCAAAAAGAACGAGGGCACGGAAACTCTCCGCACGGTCAATGCCTTGATCGCCAATAACGGACTATGAAACCACTCTGGAAAACTTTCCCACAATCGCCCATCCACCCCCTCCCACCGACGATGCCCAGCAAACCCAAAATCGCCGCCTTCACCCTCGTGGAGATGATGGTCGCCATGGTCTTGCTCATGCTCCTCATGCTCGTCACGGTCTATATTCTCAACGCGGTCAGCGCGGTGGATAACCGCACCCGCGCCAAGGTCGATACCTTCCGCGAAGCCCGCGCGGGCTTCGAAGTCATGACTCGGCGCGTCAGCACCGCAATGCTCAACACTTACTGGGATTACGAATTCCCCATGACCGGTGGCATGCCAGATCGGAGCAAATCTCCCACCAAATATGTCCGCCAATCGGAACTCCATTACGTCTCCGGTCCCACCCGCCTCGGCGGCGCCACCGCCCTCTTTGCCTCCGCCACCGCCACCACCATGCTCAGCGTGACCCACGGGATCTTTTTGCAAACCCCTCAAGGCCTGACCACCAGCCCCACCACCGTCAACGCCAATCTCCCCAACTTGCTCAATGTCTCCGGCTACTTTGTCGAATACACCACCGATAAACTCGATCGCCCAAAATTCCTCCAAAGTGGTACCCCTTTGCCCCCGGAACGCTGGCGCTTTCGCCTCACCGAATTCAACCAAGGCAGCGAATACTTCCAAGTGTATCGCGCCACCGTCGCCCCCGTGACCATCCCCGCCATGGACTGGTTCCGCGCCCCCCTCAAGCGCCCCGCCC
>JBAWZW010000082.1:0-11379 GCA_037142835.1 Verrucomicrobiota bacterium | reverse complement strand
AGCCACTACCGTCACCTCCCCAGCCACCAAACGCTCCAACCCCCCGTCCCCACGGCGCATCATCAAATGGCCCTCCTCATCCAAATACTCCGCCATCCCCGCAAGAAAATTCTCCCCATTCCGAACCTCAATCCAACGCCCCATCAATAAACTCCGCTCGCTGGCGGCTTTCACCACCACCGCGAAGTCATTCTCCAACAAGGCCCAGCCTCGATCTAACCCACGAAGAATCGCCCCAGCAAGCTCCGACCGCCCAACCCACCTGCCAGTCGCCATCCGCAATGACCCCGCCGTCGACTCCAACTCCTCAGGAAATTCCTCCGCCAACTGATTCACATTCACCCCCATCCCAACCACTGCAAATCCTCGCCCCAATTCGTCGCCCCCACTCTCCGCCAAAATTCCCGCAATCTTTCTTCCCTGAATAAATAGGTCGTTCGGCCACTTAATCTCCACCCGAATGCCGACCGTTTCCTCAATCGCCAACGCCACCATCACCGCCGCCCAAGTCGTCAACCGCGACCACTCCACCAATGGAACTTCCGGTCTCACCAAAAGCGAAAACCATAGACCACGATGCGACGCTGATTCCCAACGTCGCCCAAATCTTCCTCGCCCCGCTGTTTGATGCTCCGCAAAAATCACCACCCCACCAGCACTCGCACCCCGCCCCAATCGCATCGCCACCTCGTTGGTGGAATCCGTCTCTTCAAACACCACCACTTCACGAATCATCCTCCATACCCCAAGACGCCCTTTCAGTTCGTCAGCAATCAATCGATCAGGTGATCCTAATAGCCGAATCCCCAACCCCGGGCGCGCCTCAATCTCAAAACCAGCCCCAACCAACGCCTCCATCGCCAAATAAATCGCCTCCGATGTCTCCCCCAGATCTCGCGCTAGATCACCCACCGGCATATGCACCGCCGCCCCACCCAGTGCCTGCAAAAGGCGCGCATCCACCGAACTCATCCCAACAACTCCAAGGAAAAGTCAATCGCCACTGCTGAATGAGTCAACGCTCCCACCGAAATCGCGTCCACCCCCGTCGCCGCAATCTCCGCAACCGTCTCCAAGGTCACTCCACCACTCGCCTCAAACTCCACCCGCCCAGCACCCATCTCAACCGCTTTTCGCATCTCCTCACAACTCATATTATCCAACAAAATAATTCCCACCCCTCGGATAGTCAAAAACTCCGCAACTTGCTCCAGCGTATCCGCTTCCAACTCTACAATCACCCCAGGATGCTCTGCAGAAAACCGCTCAATCAAACGAGGCAAATCTTTTCGAGTCGTGCCCGCCATCAGATGGTTGTCCTTGACCATTACTCGGTCATACAACCCCATCCGATGATTCACTCCACCCCCAGCCACTACGGCCGCTTTCTCCAGCCTCCGTAACCCAGGCGTCGTCTTTCGCGTGTCCAAAATCCTCACCCCACTCCCCTCCACCGCCTCCACAAATCGACGCGTCATCGTCGCCGTCCCCGAAAGTCTCTGAATGAAATTTAACGCCACTCGCTCCGCAGTCAGAATCGAGCGCACCAAACCAGAAATCTCTAAAACCGTCTGCCCAATCTCCACCCGATCCCCGTCCCCTCCTACCACCCAAACATTCAACCCTGCATCCACTCGCCGAAAAACTTCCGCTCCCGTAATCAACCCCGCAACCACCGCTGGCTCCTTCGCAAAAATTCGTGCCTGCCCCTCCCCATCCCCAACAAAATACTTCGAGGTCAGATCACCCATTCCCAGATCCTCCGCCAAAGCGTTTCCAATCGGATCCTCGCTCAGTCTTGATTCAGCGCCTGTTTGCCTTTGGTAGTCGTTCATCTGCAATTTTTCTTCGATGTTCTCTTTTGCTCTTCTCTAACAGATTCTTCCACTCACTGAAGAACGAACTGCGCCCACCGAAAAGCCCGAAAAATTTCCGCAATCTTCCCCAATTAAAAAAGCTCAGGCTCGGGCGCTCGAAAAATACTCCGCCCGCGTACCCATGTCTCCAAAACCGCGTGCGCCCCTCCACGGTACACGCAGACACTCACAATCTCCTCCGCCGATAATCCTTCCCCAACCTTCGCCACCGGACGATAGGGAAGCAACGCGCTATAATCCATCACCGTTAAATCAGCATCTTTTCCGACGTCAAATGTCCCAATCATCTCCCCCTTCCCCAACGCCTCCGCCGCTCCTTGCGTCGCCAAATACAACGCCCCGGCAGGCGTCGGAATCACCGCCTCTTTATCATAAAATGATCGCGCTTTTTGTGACTCAATCGACGACCGCATCACCTGCCACATGTTTAACTCCGGACCTGATGCCACACTACTTCCAAGCCCAACCCCAATTCCCGCCCCACGAATTTTTTCCAAAGCTAAAATCCCACTCTGCAGAAAAAGATTGGCCGTTGGGCAATGCGCCACACTCGCCCCAGATCCTCCAATCACTTCTCTCTCCCGCTCGCTCAAATGAAGACAATGACCCAACATTGTTCGCGCAGTGAGTATTCCACACTTCTCATAGACATCCGTGTAGTCCTTCGCCCACGGATACTGATGCCGAACTTTTGCCACTTCCTCGAGATTTTCCGCCAAATGGGTCTGCAAATACGCCCCATGGCTCTTCGCCAGCTCAGCCGCTCCCCGCATCAATTTCTCACTGCAAGTGGCCGCAAACCGCGGACTAAATGCATACTCAATCAAACCCTCCCCCGCCCCATGCCACATCTTACAAAGTCGATCACTCTCGTGTAGCGATATCGACGCAATTTTCGTCGGCTGCAGCTGCCCATAACTCCCCACATCCATCATCATTTGCCCCATGATAATCCTTAAACCACTCGCCACCGCCGCATGAAATGCCGCCTCACACGAGTCCTCATAGATCGCCGTGTAAAGCATCGCCGTCGTCGTCCCATGACGCGCTAACTCCGCAAAAAATGCCCCCGCCTCACGCCTCCCCTTGGCTCCGGTAAACTGTCGCTCCAAAGGAAAAATATACTGCCGAAGCCACGGCAACAAATCCCCAGTCCCTCGCCCCACCGCAGGATACTGCGGAAGATGCGAATGCACATCAATCAGCCCAGGAAAAATCACCGAGCGAGGCGAGTGATGCCACCGCACTGGTAGCTCTCGGGCCTTGCGAAATAATAACCCATACTCACCCACTTCCACGATCTGTCCGTCACGAATAATCAACGCCCCATCACTCCAAGTCCTCAACCTTCCAAATTCAGGAGCATCAATCAGATAGCCTCGAATTCCGAGCAAAGATGTTTCCAAATTCATCGCGCGGACTGGGTGAACATGAATCTCTTTGTACTCACCCCCTCCAAAATCGTCAACGCACAGCTGACATTTCCCCGTGGTTTTCTCTTCGAGGATCCGAGTCGCGCACGGCAGCAAAACACAAAAATCTACCGTGCACGACTCGGTTCAAATCCCTGAATCAGCCTACTCAGACCGCCTCAACCTCATTCCGTTCAAAATCATTTCTCATTTGTTTAAATCTTCGGCAACTCCACCGCTCCGCCACCCACCAACTCCACCGCCAAAGTCGCACAACCAATCATCCCTGCGTCATTCCCCAAGGCCGCAGGAACCACACGAAGTGTCTCATGCAGAATCGTTTGCGTCCGCTCCCGAATCGTTCGCCGGACCGGCTCAAACAGCAAGTCCCCAGCCTGAGCCACCCCACCCCCAATGACAATCGCATCGGGATTTAATAGCCAAATCGCATTCACCAAAGCACATCCCAACTCCATGCCAATCATTTCCCAAAGCCTTAACGCCACCAAATCACCACTCTTCGCTGCCTCCACCAAATCCCGTGGCGTAGCGTTTTCTAAACAGACGGTCTTTCCCTCCATCGCATAAAGCGCCACCGCCCGCTCCGCAATCTGCTGGTTCCCCACATACTCCTCAATCCCTCCAGGATTTCCATGCGGCCCCGCCTTCCCTCGGTAGTCAATACTCGCATGACCGATTTCCCCCGCCGCTAACTGGGCCCCTCGATACAGTCGCCCATCCAAAATCAACGCCCCCCCCACACCCGTCCCCAGCGTAATACAAAGCACGTGCCGACCGTCTTTCGCCGCCCCATAACGACACTCCCCATACGCCATCGCCTTCGCGTCATTTTCAATTACCACCGGCAAACCCGTCCGCAACTCCAACAATTCCCGCAAACGCACGGCTTTCCAACCAGGCACATTGCTCAACTCATGCACCACTCCATTGACGCTATCGACCAACCCCGGTAGCCCCACCCCAATCCCCACCACTTCAGGATATTTCCCCCGCAAACTCTTCGTCACCCGAAGAATTTCACCCAGCAATCCCTCCACCGAAGGATGCTTCTGAGTGTCAATGACCTCTCCATACTCCAAAACCTCCGCACCACAAATCACCGCCGATTTAATCGTCGTCCCCCCGAAATCAATCCCAATCGCTACCAGTTTCGCACTCATCAAAATCTCGTCCACCTTGACCAAAGTCCTGCCCATCCGTCAATCTTCCTCCACTCATCCAAAAATTCGTTGCACCGCCAGAATCCTTCCTCATCTTCCCCAATAATTCTCTTCACCCTCACCCCTCAAATCCCCAATGCTCCTTCAACATCCCTCCGCAGAAATTTATATCCCCGACGACCAACCTCTCCCCTCCGCTCTCTCCAGAATCACCCATCTCGGAATCGGCGCCCATCAAGACGATCTCGAATTCATGGCCTTTCACGGGATCATCGCCTGCCTCAATAGCCCCACCCAATGGTTCGGTGGCGTCACCTGCACCGACGGCGCCGGAAGCGCCCGCTCCGGTCCTTATACCGCTTTCACCGATACCCAAATGATCGCCGAACGGCGCACCGAACAACGGACCGCCGCTCGCCTCGGCAACTACGCCGCCATGCTCCAACTCGGCTACGCCAGCGCCGTCACCCGCGATCCCTCCGATCTCCGCCTCCAACAAGACCTCGCCCAAATCCTCGTCGCCACCACCCCCAGCATCGTCTACACCCATAATCCCGCCGACAAACATCCCTCCCATATCGCCGTAGTCATCCCAGTCATTCAGGCGATTCGATCCCTCCCAAAATCTCTCCGCCCACAAGCCGTCCACGGTTGCGAAGTCTGGCGCAGCCTCGATTGGATGCCCGATGAAGAGAAAATCACTCACGACGTCAGCGGACACGATCCCTTCGCCGCCCAACTCAATGGCCTCTTCTCCTCCCAAATCAGCGGAGGAAAACGCTACGATCTCGCCGTCATCGGTCGCCGACACTCCAACGCTACTTTTTTCAACAGCCACGGCGTCGATCAATCTTCTGGCCTGGCCTTCGCTATCGATCTCACGCCTCTCATCCTCGATGATTCTCTCAACATCATCGACTATGTCTCCGGCTTTATCGATCGCTTTAAAGCCGATGTCGTCAACCAACTCCAATCCTTTCTCCGCCAATAACTTCCTATGGAAATCGTCATTCAATCTACTCCCAAACTCGCCGCCATCGCTGCCGCCCGCCAAATCGCTTATCTCGTCCGAGAAAAACCCACCGCCGTCCTCGGCCTCGCCACCGGAAGCACTCCACTCCCTCTCTACCGCGAACTCATTCGTCTCCACCAAGAAGAGTCCCTCGACTTTAGCCGAGTCACCACTTTCAACCTCGACGAATATGTCGGCCTCCACCCCTCCCACCCAGCTAGCTACCACGCTTTCATGCACGAAAATCTCTTCGATCATCTCAATATCGCCCCGTCCAGAACCCACATCCCAGATGGCCTCGCCAAGGATGTACCACTACTGTGTCACCAATACGAAACCGCCATCCGCGAGGCCGGTGGCATCGATCTCCAAGTCCTCGGCATCGGCACCGACGGACACATCGGGTTCAATGAACCTTCCTCATCCCTTGCCTCCCGCACCCGAATCAAAACCATTACCACTCAAACCCGCCTCGACAACGCGTTCGCCTTCGAAGATCCCCAATCCATGCCCATTCATGTCGTCACCATGGGCGTCGGCACGATTATGGAATCCCAACGCATCCTCCTCCTCGCTTTCGGCCCGAAAAAAGCCCACGCCGTAGCCGCCGCCGTCGAAGGCCCCATCTCCGCTTCACAGCCCGCCTCTATCCTTCAAATGCACCCCGTCACCCAGTACTTTCTTGACGACGCTGCCGCCGCAAACCTCTCGCGCCTCGAATATTATCGTTGGGTGTACCAAAACAAGCCTGATTGGCAAAGAGTCTAGCAGAACGGCA
Source organism: Verrucomicrobiota bacterium (assembly GCA_037142835.1). Lineage (GTDB taxonomy): Bacteria > Verrucomicrobiota > Verrucomicrobiia > Chthoniobacterales > Chthoniobacteraceae > Chthoniobacter. The sequence goes on along the minus strand of JBAWZW010000082.1, from coordinate 5,119 downwards.
GGTCGCCACTTTCCTACCGATTCCCCATAAAATAACCGCTCCCCAAACAAAAACGCGACCCTTTTCAGAGTCGCGTTTCTGTGGACCAAACTCCCAAGAGTCTCGTCGAATTGTTAAGGAGATTACTTGATCTCGACTTTGGCGCCAGCCGCTTCGATCTTTTTCTTGACCTCTTCGGCTTCTTCCTTCGTCACGCCTTCCTTCAGAGGCTTAGGGGCGCTTTCAACAAGAGCCTTTGCTTCCGCAAGACCAAGGCCAGCAACGCATGCGCGCACTTCCTTAATCACGGCGATCTTGTTCGCTCCGACTTCCTTGAGGATGACGTCGAAAGTGGTTTTTTCTTCCACTGGTGCTGCCGCGGCAGCTCCACCGGCTGCAGCCACTGCGACAGGAGCCGCGGCGCTGACGCCCCACTTTGTTTCAAGTTGTTTAACCAAGTCCGCGACTTCGAGGACGGTCAATCCGCTGAGTTGTTCCACTAATGTGCTGGTATCGGCCATATACTGTTTTCTGCTCGGTATCGTCGCCACCTAAAGCTTTAGGCGATTTAAAATTGGTAGCCACCAATCCGACGAGGAACCATTTGTTGGTTGTTTAATTTGTGAACGTCAATTGCGACGCCCACAGTCTCTCCGGTTGACCCGGAAAATATTTCACTCCGCTGGCGGTGCCTCCACTGCTGGTGCTTCCGCTGCTGGTGCCTCCACTGCTGGTGCCTCCGCTGCTGGTGCCTCCGCTGCTGGTGCCTCCGCGATCGCATCGGCTACCACTTCGGCAACTTCGACCGCCGCTGGTTGGTTTGCCGCATCTTTCTCTCCCTTTGCTTGAAGCAAACGAGCGAGCGATGCCGCAGGTTCGTTCAGCACCCGCACCAGTTGGCTCGCAGGCGCATTCAAGGTCGCCAGCAAGGTCGCCAACAACACATCTCTCGATGGAAGATCCGCGATCGACTGAATTTGGGCGGTCGTCACCACTAAATTATCCACTACGCCCATCTTCATTTCGGGCTTCTTAAACTCGGCAGTGAAGTTTTTTAATACTTTCGCCGCCGCGGCAACGTCCTTATCACCAACAACAATCGCCGTTTGCCCCCTCAACTCCGCTAATTCTGGGAGACCCGCACTCTGGGCAGCCCGGCGAAGAAAGGTGTTTTTAACAACGTGACAACGCGCACCAACATTCCAGAGCCGATTCCGAAGCTCAGCAAATTGGGCAACTTTAAGACCGGTATAATCGGCCACAAACAAGAAAGGCGAGGCGTTCAACTTCGCCTGCAAATCAACTACGATAGACTCTTTTGCGGGATGCATGTATTCGGATCTCTAGTTAGTTCTTGAGGTAAGGCGATGTATCGACCGTCAAGCCGGGTGTCATCGTTGCGCTGAGGGTCAGGTTTTCAACAAAAATTCCTTTTGCCGAGCTCGGGCGGGCTTTCACCACCGCATCAATCACCGCTGAGCCATTCTCAAGCAGTGCCTGCACTTCAAATGAAAATTTTCCAACAGGAACAGCACAGTTCCCATTCTTATCGAGCTTAAATTCCACACGACCAGCTTTCACTTCCCTCACGGCTTTCGCCGTGTCTTCAGTGACCGTTCCAGTCTTCGGGTTAGGCATCAACCCGCGGGGTCCAAGGACTTTGCCGAGCTTTCGAACTTCCGCCATCGCTCCAGGTGTAGCAATCGCCACATCAAAATCTTGAAAGCCTCCCACACATTTTTCGATCATGTCTTTGTAACCGACAAACTCCGCCCCCGCCTCGCGAGCTGCGTTGGCAGCTTGGCCCTCTGCAAAGACGAGCACCCGCACAGACTTTCCTGATCCGTTCGGTAGTGGGCATGTCCCACGGACCATTTGATCAGATTGCTTTGGATCAACTCCCAATCGAAAGGATAGGGTGACTGTTTGATCAAACTTCGGGGGGGGCAAAGTCTTGATTAAGGCGATGGCTTCCGCTAGCGCGTAGACCTTTTTCGAATCTACCTTTTCGGCGGCCGAGCGGTAGCGTTTACTGCGTTTGTTTTTCATGTGGATTTGCAGTGATGACGAGTTCTTCTAAAACTCTCCTGCGCTATGGGTTAGACTAATTGGCTGGTTGATTGGGGGAGTTGAAAATTAACAGATTGGTCAGGCGTGTCAAAAAGATTTTTCGGCAAATTCAAAGGTCTTCGATCGAAAGATTATCCAATTCAAGATGACGACCTTCCGGGAGTGAATGGTTCAGTCCGCTGTTCCCAATCTCCACGAAACCGTTGCTCGGCCGCACGCTCTCCAACTACACGGAGTGCGGCTCCACTTCCACGCCCATTTGACGTGCCGTACCCGCAATAATTCGGTAGGCCGCAGCTTCGTCGCGAGCGTTCAAATCGTTCATCTTAATTTTAACGATTTCTAATACCTGCTTCTTCGTGAGCTTTGCAACCTTTTGCTTGTTTGGTTCCTTCGATCCAGCGGCAATATTGGCGATTTTCTTGATCAAGATCGACGCTGGCGGTGACTTCGTGATGAACGTAAACGATTTATCCTTATAAACCGTGATCACCACCGGCAAAATGTCTCCCGCCTGCTTTTGCGTAGCCGCATTGAACTCCTTGCAAAACGCCATAATGTTGACGCCTTGCTGTCCAAGCGCAGGCCCAATGGGTGGTGCTGGATTCGCTTGACCTGCAGGAATTTGCAGCTTGATTTTTCCGACGATTTCTTTTGCCATCTGTCTTGTATTTTAGAGTTGGATTTAGGGAATGGTTAAATTTGTTTGGCTAGCTCCGCTCGACTTGCCAATACTCGAGGTCAACTAAAGTGTTGCGACCGAAGATTGAAACCGATACACGCAACTTTCCACGGTCAGGATCGATTTCCTCGACCACTCCTGCCTGGTTCTGAAATGGTCCGTCCGCGACCTTCACCGTCTCGCCGATACTAAACGAAATCTTTGGCTTCGCCTTCTCCTCCCCACCACGAATCTGCGCAAGCATTCCCTCCACCTCCGACTTCGCCATCGCAATCGGACTATCCTTATTCCCCGCAAATCCGATCACCCCACTCGTGTCCTTGATAAAGTACCAGGTCTTATCAACCAACTGCTTGTTCTCGTCGATCAAGTACATATTCACAAATATGTAACCTGGATAAAGCTTGCGAACCGTCTCGGTTTTCTTGCCGCTCTTAATCGAAGACACCCGCTCCGTCGGCAAAAGAATCTCATAGACGTAATCTCCCATCTCTTCCGTTTTGGTCCGCTTGACCAAATTATCGTGAACCTTATTCTCTTGCCCAGAAAGGAGGTGGACGGCGTACCATTGCTGGCGTTTTTGTTCTTCAGTCATTGCGATTGTTCTACTTAAAGCTTCGGTGCCGGAAAAAGACTGCCCGTGATCAACTGGAAAACAAAATCCCAACCAGCCACATAGCCACTCAACAGGAGCATCGCAATGATCACAATGATCGTGGAATCAGTTAGTTCCTTGTACTTTTTCATGCCTTTTTCCTTCGGGTCCCAAGGCCATGACGCCTTGGCGAGCTCAACACGGATCTCACTCAGGAAGTTTCGAATAGCTGTCATCAGAAATAAGCAAAAAGCAGAACTAAAAGTTAACCTAGAATTTTAGAAAAATATCAGCGACCAATCTTCATCCAGTCGTTTCACTCGGCACACGTCAGGAGGGAATTGAACCCCCAACCGGCGGTTTTGGAGACCGCTGCTCTACCAATTGAGCTACTGACGTAACTGACACTTTGCCGAAAACGCGGAGCAGACTCGTCATCCACTCCGCGCGAAACTCGGAAGAATTTAAAGGGTTTACTTAGCGACGATTTCCGCAATTCGACCCGCTCCAACGGTCTTTCCACCTTCACGGATCGCGAAGCGCATGGTTTTTTCCATCGCAACTGGAGTGATCAGCTCAACCTCAACGGAGACATTGTCCCCAGGCATTACCATCTCCACTCCTTCAGGAAGTTTCACAGAACCAGTCACATCGGTGGTCCGGAAGTAGAACTGCGGACGGTAGTTTGAGAAAAATGGGGTGTGTCGGCCACCCTCCTCTTTCGAGAGAACATAAATCTCCGCCTTGAACTTGGTGTGTGGCTTGATGCTACCTGGCTTGGCAATCACCATTCCACGTTCAACGTCGTCCTTCTTCGTTCCACGAAGGAGAAGACCGACGTTATCTCCAGCACGAGCTTCATCAAGGAGCTTACGGAACATCTCAATGTCCGTAACCGTGGTCTTCGCAGTATTCCGAATACCCACCAACTCGACTTCGTCCATTTTCTTTAAAATTCCACGCTCCACCCGACCAGTCGCCACTGTGCCACGACCTTCAATGTTGAAGACGTCTTCTACTGGCATCAAGAAAGGCTGATCCACTGGACGCTCAGGAAGCGGGATGTAGTCATCCACAGCGTCCATCAACTCCTGAATGCACTTCGCTTCAGCGTGGTTCGGATCCCCAGCTGAAAGGGCCTTGGTCGCGCTCCCCTTCACAATCGGAATGTTGTCGCCCGGAAAATCGTACATGCTCAACAGCTCACGCACTTCCATCTCAACGAGTTCGATCAACTCAGGATCGTCCACCATGTCGCACTTGTTCAAAAAGACGACCATCGAAGGCACGCCAACCTGACGAGCCAAAAGAATGTGCTCGCGCGTCTGCGGCATCGGTCCATCTGCGGCCGAAACCACCAAAATTGCTCCATCCATCTGAGCCGCACCCGTAATCATGTTCTTCACATAATCCGCATGGCCGGGGCAGTCGACGTGCGCATAGTGGCGCTTCTCCGTCTGATACTCCACATGAGCGGTGTTAATCGTAATTCCGCGCTCTTTTTCTTCTGGCGCAGCATCAATGTCAGCGTAGCCCTTCGCTTCTGCGAAACCCTTCTTCGAAAGAATCGTGGTAATAGCAGCGGTGAGGGTGGTCTTGCCGTGGTCAACATGGCCAATGGTGCCGATGTTCACATGGGGTTTATCGCGTTGGAATTGGGCCTTAGCCATAGGAGCGGAGTTAGTTGGTTTTCTGGTTGTTTGTTAGGTTACGTAAAATTCGGCTGGTTGGAGCCTGAGACCGGGATTGAACCGGTGACCTCGTCCTTACCAAGGACGTGCTCTACCAACTGA
>JBAWZW010000081.1:0-11701 GCA_037142835.1 Verrucomicrobiota bacterium | reverse complement strand
CCGGGGGTTCGAATCCCCCCCCTTCCGCGGTCTTAATTTACAGTGACTTAGAAGGATTGATCAGCAATTCCCTCACAAGTCCGCTGATTCACTGGTGTCTGGTAATGACTTCAGGGGGGGGTAAAAGGAAACGCCTGAATTGCGGGCGGACTTCATTTATCAGTGGCGTCGGCGAACTCGGATGAGGGATGACTAGCCACCGGAGGAGTGCCGAATTTAAAGAGGGCGGATTATTCGTTATAGGCATTTTCGCCGTGCTCGCTCACGTCTAGCCCGATGTGCTCTGATTCGGCGTCGACGCGGAGACCGACGAGGGCGTTGATTCCTTTGAGAAGAACCCAGGTGACGATTCCAGACGCGATGGCGGTGAAGAGGACGGCGATGAGCTGATTAAAAAACTGGGTGCCACTGCCAGCTAATGAGACCACTTTTCCAGCTTTCTGAAACGTCGTGGCGATCGCTGGGTTGACCTCGGGATTGGCGAGAAAGCCGAGCATGAGCATGCCGACGACGCTACCGCAGCAGTGGACGCCGAAGACATCGAGGGAATCATCGTAGCCGAGTTTCGCCTTGAGTTTTGTGACGCAGAAAAAGCAAGCCGCTCCACCAGAGAGGCCGATGCAGACGGCTGCCGGAATGCTGACAAAACCTGACGCGGGGGTGATAGTGGCTAAGCCGGCGACCATGCCAGCGGCCACTCCGAGGACGCTTGGGCGACCTTTTTCCCACCACTCAATCAGCGCCCATGCCATGCCGCCAGCGGCTCCGGCAAAGTGGGTGGAGGCAAACGCACTGGTCGCGAGCGCGCCACTGTTGAGGGCACTGCCCGCGTTGAATCCAAACCAGCCGACCCAAAGTAACCCCGTTCCGATCAAGCTGAGGACGACATTGTGGGGGAGCATGGGCTCTCGGGGAAATCCCCGGCGTTTTCCTAAGACCAAAGCGCAGACTAAAGCGGAAACGCCTGAGCTAATGTGGACGACCGTGCCACCAGCGAAGTCGAGGACTGGAATCACCCCACCGAGTGCCCAATTAAAGTAACCGCCCTTGCCCCAGACAATGTGGGCGAGGGGGAAGTAAACGATGGTTGTCCATCCAATCATCAGGAGGACGAAGGCACTGAATTTCATTCGTTCAGCAAAGGCTCCCGCGATCAATCCTGGGGTGATGATGGCAAACATCATTTGATAAATCATGAAGGTTTGCTGGGGGATGGTCGGGGCATAATCGGGATTGGGAGTAGCGCCCACGCCTTTCAGAAAGAGGAAAGAGAGGGGATTGCCGACGAATGCGTTCCCCTCTCCAAAGGCCATCCCATAGCCAAAAATAAACCAAAGTATGCTGACCAAGGAGATGAGAAAGAAGCTCTGCATCATCGTGGAGAGGACATTCTTAGTTCTCACCAATCCGCCATAAAAAAGGGCGAGACCGGGGGCGGTCATGAGGAGGACGAGGGCGGAGCTGATGAGCATCCAAGCGTTGTCCGCGTTGTCGATTTTAGCCACATTGGTCACTGGCGAATGTGCGACGTCGTCCGCCCAAGTTGCGGAACTTAGCAAGACAAGGGAACAGATGAAGCAGGCGAGAAGACGGGGGAGGGCGCGGACGATTTTCATGGGGTAAGGAGTTTGAGCTTGGGGTGATTATGAATTAGGCGGGGCGGATTAAAGTGAGGCGAATGGGAAGATCAAAGCAGAAAGTATTCAGTCAGCAAAGTTTTCGGCGTGGATTGTCGCGGGTAGGCGAAGGGCGATGAATTGGTGATTGCTTCCAAAATGACTCTGCGACAATCATCTAACGGAAATGTCACAAATTCTTACCAGCAGTGAAAGGCGAGCGCTGAAATCGCGAGCCCAGGGTCTTGAGCCGATTGTTAAACTGGGTCACGCAGGAATGAGTGAAGCTTTCCTTCTCGGTCTTAATGAGGCCTTAACCGTGCATGGTCTGGTTAAAATGAAATTCACAGACTTTCAGGAGGATCGGAAAACTTTGGCGCCGGTGATTGCCGAAAAAACAGGGAGTGCATTGGTGATGCAGGTCGGGCACATCGTGGTTTTCTTCCGAGAGAAGCCATCTAAGTAGTTGGGGGAAAGTCCTCGCTAAAAAAAAGCGGGTATGGTTAGCGATTCCGTTCGCCGAAGACGGATCGGTAGGATAAAAGCCCCAATGCAGAAGAAACTTTTTTCCGAACTCGGACTCTCGCCAGAAATCCTCAAAGCCGTTGCAAAAATGGGTTTTGAGGAGGCGTCGCCCATTCAATCCGAAACCATTCCTCAACTTCTGGAGGGTTCAGATATTGTGGGGCTTTCTCAGACTGGCTCGGGGAAAACCGCAGCCTTTGCGATTCCTGCGATTGAGCGAGTGGATGTCACTCTTCGGGCCCCGCAGGTGCTGATTCTTTGTCCGACTCGGGAATTGGCAATGCAAGTAGCGGAGGAAGTGGCAAAACTCGCCCAGTTTAAGCGTGGCGTTCGAGAGTTGCCGATTTATGGAGGGCAATCTTACGATCGTCAGCTCCGTGGGTTGCGTGAGGGGGCGCAGATTATCATTGGCACCCCCGGTCGGGTGATGGATCACCTTGAACGTAAAACACTCAAGCTCGACCAAGTGGCGATGGTGATTCTGGATGAGGCGGATCGGATGCTTGACATGGGTTTTCGTGAGGATATCGAGACGATTCTCAAGCAGGCACCAGTGAGTCGGCAGACGGTGTTCTTCTCCGCGACCATGCCACCGATGATTCGGACGCTGATCAAGAATTACACGCGCGAACCAGTAAACGTGCGGATTGAAGCCCAGGAGATGGTTGTTCCTGCGATTGAGCAGGTTTACTACGAAATTGATCGGCGATCAAAACTCGAAGTGCTTTGCCGATTGATCGATCTCCAGGACATTAAATATGGAATTATTTTCTGCGGCACGAAGATGATGTGCGATGAGTTGGCGGATCATCTGAAGGCGCGTGGGTATAGCTCGGACAAGCTTCACGGAGATATTTCGCAACAGATGCGGGAACGTGTGGTGGCGAAATTTAAGAAGAGGGGCTTCGAGTTTCTCGTGGCCACGGATGTGGCGGCTCGTGGGCTGGATGTCGACGACATTGAGGTCGTCTTTAACTATGATTTGCCTCAAGACGCGGAGGATTATGTGCACCGCATCGGCCGGACTGGGCGTGCGGGAAAAACCGGTCGGGCGATTACTTTTGTTGCGGGGCGGGAGATTTGGAAGATGCAACAAATCATCCGCTTTACCAAAGGGAAGATCCGCCGAGAGAAAGTGCCATCCGCGGAGGAGGTGGAGGAGAAGCGGACGAGTGCGTTTGTGGAGAATCTCCGCGAGGTTCTGGAAAAAGGCGAATACAAGCGACAAGACGAGTTGATTGACCAACTTCTTGGTTCGGGACATTCGGCGACGGATATTGCTAGTGCTCTGCTTCATCTTCTGGGTGGGGACAAGCCCGTCGCGCAACAGATCATTGAAGAGCAACCTCCGCGTCGGGAATTTACGCCACGCTCGCCTCGGGAATTTTCCAAATTTGAAGGCGGTGCCCGGGCGGCCGGTCCGTCGCGTCGAGACGGTGATTTTCCTGAGCCTCGGGCGGCAAAGCCTTTCCGAGGGAAGCGCGAAGAGGCTTCGGCTGTTTCGCACGAGACGGGAATGGTGCGGTTGTCTTTTAACCTTGGACACCAACAACAAGTGGCTCCTGGGGACTTCGTTGGGGTGATCGCGGGAACAACTCGCTTACCGAAGGAAGTGGTGGGGCGGATTGACATCGGAGAGCGTCATACATTCGTGGATGTGAGCGGTGAGAATTCCGCATTCATCTTAAAGAAGCTCAATGGAATTAAATTTAAAGGGCATAAACTCGCGGTCACAGTGGCTCGGTGACCGGATAAATTTCTCGCTTTTACAACTGAAACCTATCGATCAGGCAGAGCATTTTTTTCAAATGATTGGTGGTGATCGGCGTTTCTTTCTTTGATGAATTTAGACCGAACCACTTGCTTTTGGCATCGCTTTGGCGAGGTGGTTTCATGGGTGGTCGCTTCGGTACTCTTGTTGGTGCTTTTTTCCCAAATCTGTAAAGGTGCTAGTGGCCTCACAGACCCTAAACGAGTGATCACCCTTGAGGGCGCCTACGATCGGACGCTGGCCACGGACCAGGCGATTCGGATTGCCTTTTACGAAGTCAAAAAAGCCAACCTCCTACCATGGAGCGCGCTCACTCGCCTTGGTCCGAAGCTCTCTGGTCGGGTGGACTACGGTCGTGCGGAGCGGAGCACGACGGTGAGCGTTCAGGCTGAAGGTGGGACCACCACAAGCGTGGATCGGATTACCGAGTCTCGAGGAAATACCGGGACATTGGGGATTGTTCTGGAGCAACCGCTGATTGATTTGACGGTTTTTCCTGCCTATCGATTTGGGAAGCTTTCTGCGCAGGCCGCCCGATGGCAGTATCAATTTACGATTCGCGAGATGCTCTTTGGGGTTGCGCAGGCTTACTATGACGTGCTCAGGCAGGAGCGTCTGGTTTCGGTGAATAGGGAGGCGCAACGTCTTGCTGAAGAGCAGCTTCGATTTGCAAAGAAGCGGGCTGAATTTGGCGAGGCGAAGCGCTCGGATGTGTTGCGGGCGGAGGTGGCGGTCGAGAGTGCGCGGCGGACGCTTGTTGAATCGATCAATCTCCTTGAGTTGACCCGCAATACTTTGGGAAACATTCTCAACCTTCCCCCTCTCACGCCATTTGAACTGGTCGAGCCTCCTGATTATCCAAGAAATCTTCCCTCCTTCGAGGATCTCTTTGCCCAAGCAAAGGCTAACCGGGAAGACCTTCGGGTGAAGTCTCTGGCGATTGAAAAAGATATCGCCTTGAAGCAACAAATCCTCAGCAGTTACGCCCCGCGAGTGAGCGCCCAATTGAATAGCGCTCTCGGTCATACTTCGGGAGTCGATGCCCAGAGCAATCGGGACTGGCAGGCGATGATTAGCGTCTCGGTACCTTTCTTTACGGGTGGCCAGCGGGAGATCGACGTTCGGGTCGCCAGTGATCAAATCGTCCAGTCGAAGTTGATCCGTGAGCAAGCGGAAAAGGTGGTGGAGTCGGAGGTCCGCCAAGCGTGGTTGACCGTGAATACTCTTGTGCAGACACTCCAGGCTTTACACGCGGAAGTCTTTGCCGCTGAGCAGGGTTATCATGATTTGGAAATTCAGTATCGCGAGGGAACGGCGACGAGTCTTGACGTGCTGAGTGCGTTGAATGAGCTGAATCGGTCTCGAAAAGATCTGGCGGTTGAGACCTACGGGTATCAAGTTGCCTTGAGGAATCTTCAGCAAGTCGCGGGGATTTTTCAACAGTCCCGCGTGCTAAAAAACTCAACTCGATGAAAAAATGGATTGCCCTACTTCTGCTTGTTTTGACTGCCGTTTGGTGGTGGCAACGGAAGTCTCTCCCTGATCTGACTTATCAAACTGATCCGGTGACTCGGGCAGCGATGACCCAAGTGGTTACGGCGAGTGGGGCGCTGAATCCGATGATTAATGTGACGGTTGGGACGCAGATTTCTGGAATCATTCTTAAGTTATTTGCGGATTTTAATTCGCCGGTAACTGCAGGGCAGATCGTTGCCCAAATTGATCCCGCAACTTACCAAGCGGTGGTGCATCAAATGGAGGGAGAACTCGCTAATGCACGATCGGCGTTGGAACTTGCGCAGTTAACCGCTTCGAGAAAAAAAGAGTTGGTTGCGCAAAATGCCTCAACGAAGGCCGACCTCGATAATGCGTTAGCCACACTGCATCAAGCGGAGGCGATGGTTGACGTGCGGCTGGCTAATTTAGAAAAGGCGCGTGTCGATTTAAACCGGTGCACGATTTATTCACCGATCGACGGCATCATCATCTCGAGGAGTGTGGATGTCGGTCAAACGGTGGCGGCCACGATGAACGCACCAGTTCTTTTCACCATTGCCAACGACTTGACGAAAATGCAAATCGACGCCGACGTTGCCGAAGCGGATATCGGCCAGATTCGCATTGATCAGGCGGTCGATTTCACCGTCGATGCCTTTGCGGACCGCACCTTTCATGGGACGGTCGTTCAAGTTCGAAATGCCCCGAAGACCGTTCAGAATGTGGTTACTTATGATGTGGTTATTTCGGTGAAAAATGACGATTTGAAGCTCAAGCCGGGAATGACTGCGAATGTTTCGGTGACGGTTGCCCAGCGGGAATCGGCATTAAAAATCAGCAACGCGGCCCTGCGTTTTCGACCGCTCGACGATCCTTCGAAAACTGTTGCGGCTCCGGCACCGGGAGGTAGTGGGCGACGTGGAAAATCCGGTCGGTCAGGGGTCCGCGAGCGCTCTGTTTATCTGCTTTCTGGGGGGAAGAAGCCTCTGGCGACGCCGGTGAAGTTAGGGATCAATGATGGATTGTCGACGGAGGTTCTTGAGGGGCTGAAGGAGGGCGACATGGTGATTACTGGGGAGACCTCGGCGAGTGGCAAGTCGGCGGGAGCGGGGGCGACGAGTCCCTTTGGCGGGGGAATGCGTCGCTACTAAAGTTTCCTTATGGAAGCAGTCATCCGTTTTGAGTCTCTTTCAAAAACTTATCGATCTGGGGACGTCGATGTGCGGGCGGTTCGGGATGTTTCTTTTACCGTTGAGGCGGGTGAGTTCGTGGCGATTATGGGAGCGAGTGGTTCGGGGAAGTCGACGATCATGAATATTTTGGGTTGCCTTGATCAGCCTACGGAAGGCCGCTATCGGTTGGATGGGATTGATGTTTCTCGATTGGGGCGGGATGCTTTGGCGGACATTCGCAATCAGAAAATTGGCTTTGTTTTTCAGAATTTCAATCTCCTCGCGAGGACTTCTGCTCGAGAAAATGTGGAGCTTCCTCTGATTTATGCGCGGCCGCAAAGGACGGTTGCGGAAGTCCGTGATCGGGCGTTGGAGTCATTGAGAGCCGTAGGATTGAGCGAGCGTGCGGAGCATCACCCGAATCAACTCTCGGGTGGGCAACAGCAGCGAGTGGCGATTGCTCGGGCGCTAGTGAATCGGCCAGCACTATTGCTCGCCGACGAGCCAACGGGAAATCTGGATACTCGAACGAGCGTGGAGATCATCGAAACATTTCAAGGGCTGAATGATCGAGGGATGACCATTGTGATGGTCACCCACGAGGCGGATATTGCCCGTTACACCAAGCGGAACATCGTGATGCGCGACGGAGTGATACTTTCAGATGTGGCGGTAATGGATCGAGTCTTCGCTGGGGATGAACTCCGCCGAATGGACGCTGAAACCTCCAATAGTTCAACCGCCCGATGACCATCAGCGCCGTTTTTCGAATCGCCCTTCGAGCACTTTTTCGAAATAAAATGAGGAGCGGCCTGACGATGTTGGGAATCATTATTGGGGTGGGGGCGGTGATTGCGATGGTGGGGATCGGCAACGGAGCGCGGGCGCAAGTTGAGGCCCAGATTTCCAGTCTTGGCAAAAATGTCATTTTGATTTTTTCGGGGAGCATGACGAGCGGTGGGGTGCGGACGGGGTGGGGTGGGGCTGGCACATTGCGGATTGAGGACGCGGAAGCGATTGCGAGAGAAGTGGCTACAGTGGTGGGGGTTAGTCCTGAAATTCGTTCAACAGCTCAGGTCGCGGCAGGGAATCAGAATTGGCTCACCCAGTTACTGGGTGAGGGGCCGGATTACTTTGAGATGCGCCAATGGGAGTTGGCGGGGGGCGCGACTTTTACTGATCAGGAGATCAGGGCGGCGAGTAAGGTTGCGGTGATTGGGCGGACGACTGCCACTCAACTTTTTGGGAGTGCCGATCCCGTTGGGCAGATCGTCCGCGTGAAAAATGTGCCTTTTCTGGTTGTTGGTTTATTGAAGTCAAAGGGGGTGTCGTTGATGGGAAGTGATCAGGACGATGTGGTGATCGTTCCGTACACCACGGCGATGAAGCGTTTAACGGGAGATACGAAGCTGCGGGGAATCAATGTGCAGGCGAGCGATGCGAAGACCCTTTTACAGACCGCTGAGCAGATCACCGCGTTGCTTCGTCAAAGGCACCGTATTGCGCCTACTCAGGACGATGATTTTACGGTGCGAAGCCAGCAAGAGATTGCGGAAATGGCGACAGCGACCTCAAAAATTCTCACTTATCTGTTGGGAGCGATTGCGAGTGTTTCGCTGATTGTTGGGGGGATTGGGATCATGAATATTATGTTGGTGAGCGTCACTGAGAGGACGCGCGAGATTGGAATTCGGATGGCGGTTGGCGCTCATGGGAGAGACATATTGCGGCAGTTTTTGATTGAAGCGGTCACCTTGAGTTCGCTTGGTGGGGTGATTGGAATTGGGCTGGGTTTCGCGGTTTCGGAAATCCTCTCTCGATATGCTGGGTGGCCGACTTCGGTGCCGGTGAGCGCGGTATTGTCCTCCTTTCTTTTCAGTGCGGCGGTGGGGGTTTTCTTTGGACTTTACCCTGCCCGCCGGGCGTCGGCCCTCGATCCGATTGAAGCCTTGCGCTTTGAGTAGGCGTGAAAGCTGGAGGGGCTTAGGGAAGCGCTCCTGATTCGCGGTATTGTTTGGCGGCGGAGATGATCGCTGGGTTGACTTGATTGGTTACCGACTGAACTGCCATCCGGACGGCATTTTTGATCGCGTAGGGAGAGCTGCCTCCGTGGGCGATGATGCAAACTCCGTTCACTCCGAGGAGTGGCATGCCTCCATATTCGTCGGCGTTGGTCACACGGTGGACAGCCCGAAAGGCGGGTTTGCAGAGGAGCGCGCCAGCTTTGCGGAGGGGATTTTTGAGGAGTTCAGCCCGGAGGAGGCGAAAAATACTTTTGGCCAAGGCTTCACTGGTTTTTAAGACGACATTTCCCGTAAAGCCATCGGTCACAACCACATCGACCGTCCCAGAAAAGAGGTCATGCCCTTCGACGTTTCCGTGAAAGTGGGGCCCGATTTGCTTGAGGAGCGTGTGGGCGCTGAGGGTGAGATCGTTTCCTTTAAATTCCTCACTTCCATTGGAAAGCAGACCAATGGTTGGGAATTTTTTTCCCACGACTTGGCGGCAGTAAGCAAGGGCCATGAGGGCGTTGTCCTCGATTTGTCGGGGAGTAGGATCGGGGTTGGCGCCGGCGTCGCAGAGGATAAAGTTTCCGCCGCCCTCCGTTGGCATGTGGGCGGCAATCGCGGGTCGTTCGATTCCGGGGAGCATGCGCAATTTGATGGTAGCGGCGGCGACTGCGGCGCCGGTGTTGCCCGCACTGACCATGGCTTCGGCGGTGCCATCTTTCAGGAGGTCGACTGCCCGACTGACGGAAGAATCCTTTTTTTTACGAACAGCATCGATGCCGCTGTCCTTCATTTCGACGACTTGGGTGGAGTGGATGATTTCTACCCGTGGATCATCGCAACCGATTCGTTGAAGTTCCGCCTTGATCCGGTCGGTATCGCCAGTGAGAAAGAGTTTTTCGATCGAAGGAAACTCCAGGAGGGCGAGGCGTGCACCCGCGATGAGAGGTGCGGGGCCTTCGTCGTGGCCCATGGCGTCCAAGACGATTCTCATTGAAGAAAATTTTCGTGAAGAGCCGACTGATTTCTACCGAATTTCAGCATAAAGGCGCCAGTTTTGGGGGCCGAAAATCGGTGTTGGATGGCGCTGAGGCCCAGGGATTAAAGTGACTCGATGGTCAGGACTTGGCGTCCTTTATAGTAACCGCAGGAAGGGCAGGCGATATGAGAAGGAATGGCACTTCCGCATTGACCACACTTGTTGAGGGCGGCGGCGTGCCAACGGTTGGCGGCCTTGCGGGTGCGAAGGCGCATCTTGGATGTTTTACGTTTTGGGACTCCCATATCAGTTGGTCGGTAGCTGGTTAATTTTCAGTGACTTCTGCCTTCTCCGCCGCTTTTAGTGGAATGGAGAGCCTTTCCTCAGCATGGGATTGAGACCTGTTGGGCATGCTTTGGTAGACTTTCTCTTCATTCCAATCGAAGTCGGATGAGGCGGAAGGGGGGGAAAGATGTCTGGCATCCACGCGTCTGTCAAGCGTTGTGATTGTGAGTGTGAAGATAATGGACTTCCTAGTTCGGCAGGTGAGTGATTCCGATGGCCGTTTCAAGATGGTCACGGCGGGGGTGAGAGGCTGAGTCGTGGGGTCGTGGAGGTGGAGAAGTTCCCGTGCCATCATCCTTCAGGTGAATTGAAAAGCCGCTCCTAGAAAATCATTCTCGGCAAGGCGCCGCGGATCGCCACCCTTTGCAATAGCCGAATGGCTGCGTCTCATGCATTGCAAAAAGACTTCCCGGAAATTATCTGTCCCGCCACGCGTGGAACACACGAGCCAGCTTTCTTTCTTGGCCGACTGGCCTAGGTGGAACCGCTTTATTCAAGGCGAAGATTGCCTCGGGTGGTGCCGCTTCCCTCACAGACATTTCATCTTTTGAAGCACGCATTCATTTTGGGTGCGCGAGTGCCTGGCTGTCTGGAATGGACGCGCGGTTTCTCTCGGGCCAGTTGGCGCGTTACCGTCGCGGATTCAGGCCACTGGCCTTCAGTCCGGTCGAGTGATTTCGCTCACCATTCTTGCGTCTTCTGGAGCTTTGGCGTGATCCTCGCGGCTGGGTCAAGGCGTTGTTCAAAGCGATCCGTTCGGCGAAGATCCACGAGGTTCTCCCACCTGTGAGGAGGTTTTCTTTGGCGCATGGATTAAGCAAGCTCCGTGAGGTCTGCCGAGGATTCGCGAGCAAGTCGTCGTCTCCGGACATTGGCCGCTTTGGGTGGGTTGCCTGATGCGATCTTGAAAACGGTCACATCGTGAGCGTAAACCCTTGGTGATATCAGCTAGGTTGCGGCCCAGCTGGTGATCGTCTCTGAATCAATCTCTGAGATTACTGGGCATGCGGGCTGGACGGTTTTTCCCCTGGTCGGGGTCACCCCTGCGATGACGATGGCTGGGAAGATCCCGGACGGGCTGATGCCATGTCCGAGCGTTGGGCATGTGCTTCTTGGCGAGCGACATCAAGGGTCTGGATTAAGGGTCTGGATCAAGGCCTCGGCCTTTTATCTTTTTCGAAAATTCCTTGATAAGGCCATTTCGGCTACGCTAGCACATCCGACGCCGATGGAATAGGCAATGAGGTTTTGCCAGTTGAAAGCATGACCAAGAAGGAGGTGGCCGACTGTTGTGTAGCGGAAAGATTTTAATGTTTCTGAAGGGGCTAGCTTCAGAAATTCCACAGAAAAGCAGATGGAAAGGGAAAGGGCCGAAAGTTTTCCCGCAGAAGCGTTTGGAATGATCATCCCGAGGATCGTATAAATCATTGAAGCCCAGAAAATGTCGCCTGGATATTTTCCGAAAACTGCGGGAATGGATGAAGGAAGCGTTCGAGAGAGAAGACCGGCGGCAATGATGCAGGCTGTTCCCATTGCGTATGCAAGACGCTTTCGAGGATGTGTTTTGAAATTGCGCAACGGATTTAGGGAGTGGCGACTTTTGCTTCTGCGCCGAACGACCTCAAGTTCAGCCACGCGCCGAGCGGGCGCGGCACTTGCCAGTGGGCGGAAAGGTTGGGGGCGGGGTCTGCCACGGGTGTCGTGACGACAGGAGTTGGTCGTTGCCGGCGGCGGTTCGGGTTCATTTCGTTGGGCCTTCTTTTCGTTTAGGGACTTTCTGGAGCATG
>JBAWZW010000080.1:0-11964 GCA_037142835.1 Verrucomicrobiota bacterium | reverse complement strand
CGCTTTCACTCGCCAAGATTCACCCAAACTTCCTCGCCTCCATTGAGCTCATCCTCTCCAATAACCCAAATCAAAATCGTCCAGAGTTTCGAGCAACTCATCAATACCCCCTTCGGAAATGGCATCAACGCCCTCTGCTGGGAACGCGCCCTCTCCGCTGACTTCACCGAAGTCGTGGCCGCCTTAAGTCTCTGCGAAGAGATCATCACCATCGAAGACGCCCAACTCCTCAACCTTTCTTTGAGCGAGGCGGGACAATCAGCCGTCCACATTCTACTCGAAGATCAACGCCGCCTTCGTGACCTCGGTCTTTCCCCTGTTCTAGACTGGATCCGCACCTACCCTCGCGATGAAGACTCCCGCGTCCCCACCGATGTCTACTCCTTCCACGCCGATAGCGCCACCGTCGAGACCGACACCTTCCTCTGCACCTACCACGGTTCCCCGAGCGAAGGGATCCGCAACGATGAATCCATCCGCCAGATCGACATCCCCCAAACCCGAACCACCCTTCTCCAAGAATTCGGGGGAGAGGACAATCCGGACTTCGATGAATATTTAAAAGAAGCCTGCTACCACCTCCACTACGCCGCACTTCCTCAGGCAAAGCCCTTCTCTTTCGGCCTAGGACATCTCTGGAGGATCGCCGTCGATTACCCCGGTTGCCCAGTCCCGCCGTGCATCCATCGGGCACCACCGAATCTCCCCAACCACCCACCACGATTACTCCTGATCAGCTAATCTCCCCCGATCATCGCGGAAAAAAGCCCCCAAGCCCACGCCCTCCAAACTTCCCCTCCAGCCCAGCTTTTTGTTCTACCAAGAAAACGCCCCACCAAAAAACTCGTCACCCTCGTTAATCGATGATATAGTTCAGCCCTGTGTTTAAAAAGGGTTCCACATACCGCCTCAGCATCGCCCTCTTCTGCGTGCTATGCTTGGTTCTCGCCCAAACACTCAGCGGCGCCATTGGCTATCTTTGCCAATGTAGCGGACAGGCTGTCGCCACCCCTTCATCCCACTGCCACGGGCCTCACGGAGAAAACTGCCACACCCCCAATGCCTTAGCCGAGATTTCTCACCCAGAAGACCACTCCACCGACCGAGAAGATCATCAGTCGCTGAACAAGGAAATTCTCTCCAGTCCCACGCTTGTCCGCACCTCGCTCCTCCCCTCACCCATTTGCTCGCCGTTCTTATCCGTAATTTCGGGAATTCCTTCGCCCACGGATCTCCACTCCCTCAGGAACCGCCTCTTCGATCTCTCCCCTCCTCCCCTAGGAATATCCGTTTTTCGAACGGTGGTTCTTCGGGTCTGATCCGCCTTGGAATCGACGACCTGCGTCGTCCCTTTGCCTTTTCCCCTCATCACCCGCCCCTTCGGGCATCCTCGCCAGTGATCCACTCGGCCCACCATCACCCACCATCACCGACACCCTCTTTTTAAAATGAAATGTCTGCTTTCCTCTTCGCCTGCCCGACTTCTTTTCACCTCATTCACGCTCTGGGGCTTTTCCAGCAGTGCCTTCGCCGCCATTTCCCCCGAACAAGTAGCGGCCACAGTCATCCTCGACCAAACAGGCGTCAAAAATCTCCAGATCGAAACCGTTGAAGCCGAAGAAGTGGACTTCGATGAAACAATCTTCGCTTTAGGACGCATCAAGGTCGCCCCCGGCCATCGCGCCATCGTCAGTTGTCGCGTCCCCGGACGCGTCAGCAGCGTGGCCGTCCACCCCGATTCCTCCGTCGAAAAAGGGGCCGAGGTTGCCGTAATCGAGAGCCGCCAACCAGGCGAACCACCCCCCTCTATTCGTCTCTTCGCCCCTCTCAGCGGGAAAGTTTCCACGGTCAATATCGCCCTCGGTCAACCCGTATCCCCCGACGATTCCCTCGTCGAAATCCTCGATCTCACCGAGGTCCACGCCGTCGCGGCCGTCCCCGAACATCTCGCTGGCCAACTCCAAATCGGACAGACCGCGAAAATTCGGGTGATCGCCGTGCCCGGCCAAATATTTACCGCCAAACTCGCCCATCTCGGCACCGAAGGAGACGCGAAAAATGGCACCGTCGAGGCCACCTTCCATCTCGAAAATCCCCAGGGACTTCTTCGACCCGACTTGCGGGCGGAGTTCTCCATCGTCATCAGTAAACGAGCCGGCGTCATCAGCATCCCGCGAATCGCCCTTCAAGGAGATGCCTTAAACCACTTCGTCTACACCAAGGATTACGAAATTCCTTTTGCCTTCGTGAAATCCCCTGTGGCAATCGGCGCCACCTCCGACCGCTTTATCGAAGTCACCGGCGGCCTGGTCATCGGCGATGAAATCGTCACCAAAGGCGCCTACTCGCTCGCCTTTGCCGGCAAAGGAATCGTCTCCCTAAAAGAGGCTCTCGATGCCGCCCATGGTCACGAACACAACGACGACGGCAGTGAATTAACCTCCCCCAAAAAGCCCTCCCGCCCACCTGATTCCACGGAAAATGATCACTCCCACCGATCGGGATCATTCTCCTATCTCACCCTCCTCTCCCTCGTTTCCAATGGGTTCCTCATCACCCTTCTCGCGGTCAAAACGATCGGCCAACGCCCCCGCAATCTTTCCTCCATCGCTCCGCCCCCAACCGAATAAGCCGATGCTCAACCAGCTCATCTCCTTCTCTCTCCGCCATCGAGCGGTCGTCATTGGCCTCGCCTTGATTCTCCTCGTTCTCGGTGTCCAAACCACCCTGACTCTCCCCGTGGAAGTTCTCCCCGACTTGACCAAGCCAACGGTGATCATCCTCACGGAATCTCCCGGCCTCGCCCCAGAAGAAGTCGAAGTCAATATCACGCAACCCATTGAGCGCGCCCTTCTTGGAGTCAAAGATCTCACCCGTCTCCGCTCCAATTCGGATGTCTCTTTATCCCTCGTCTATGCGGAGTTTGGGTGGGGAACCGATCTCTATAAAGCCCGACAACTCATTCAAGAACGCCTGACCAGCGCCCGCTCCAGTCTTCCCGCCGGCACCGAACCTTTTCTCACCCCAGCCGCCTCGCTAATGGGAGAAATCCTCCTCATCGGAGTGAGTAGCCGCGATGACAAAACGCTCCCTCGCGATGTCCGCACCATCGCTGACTGGACGATCCGGCCCCGATTACAAAGCATTCCTGGAATCGCCGAGGTCCTCAATATGGGTGGAGGAATCAAACAAATCCACATCATGCCCGACCCCCATCGCCTCGCCGCCAATCAGGTCACTTTCGCCGAACTCCAAACTGCCGCCAAAGAGTCTGCCTCCAATTCCACCGGCGGGTTCATCAACACCGGCACCACAGAAATCATGGTCCGAAACTTAGCGATGACCGTGGAACTAAGCGACATCGCCAAAACCGTCGTCAAAAAAATCGGCGATCGCACCATCACCATCGGCGACCTCGCAAAAGTCGACTGGGGCGTGGAACCGATGCGCGGAGATGGCAGCGTCAACGGCAAACGTGGCGTGATCATGAGTATCACCAAGTCTCCAGGCTTCGATACCCTCACCCTCACGGCCCAAATCGAAACGGCTCTCAGCGAACTCCAAAAGTCCTTACCCGCTGGCGTCGAAGCCACGGTGCTTTTCCGCCAAGGAGACTTCATCCAACACGCCATCGGCAACCTCAAAGAGGCGATCCTCAACGGCGCCATCATGGTCACCATCGTCCTGATTCTCTTCCTCCTCAACATCCGCACGACCTTCATCACCCTCATGGCCATCCCCCTCTCGTTCGCCATCACCATGCTGGTCTTCAAATGGTTCGCCATCTCCGTCAATTCCATGACTCTCGGGGGCCTCGCCGTCGCCATCGGAATGGTCGTGGACGATGCCATCGTCGATGTCGAAAATGTCTACCGACGACTCCGCGAAAATGCCTCCCATCCCCAGCCAATTCCTCGACTGGAGGTGATTTATCGTGCCTCCGGCGAAGTCCGAAATTCCATCCTCTACGCCACGCTCCTCATCATTCTCGTCTTCCTTCCTTTGCTTGGCTTAACCGGCATCGAAGGCCGACTCTTCGCCCCCATCGCCACCGCCACCATCATCTCGATGGCCGCATCCTTTCTCGTCTCCTTGACCACCATCCCCGTCCTCTGCTCGTTCCTCCTTCACCCTAAAGAAGGCGAGGTCCACCAAGACGGTTCGCTCACCCGAGCAATGAAATGGCTCCTCGAAAAAACCCTCCTCCGCTTCGCCCTCGGTCAGCCGTTTATCCTCCTTGGCCTCGTCGGCATGCTCGTCGTCGCCAGCTTTCTCCTTTATCCGCAAATGGGTAAAGACTTCCTTCCAGCCTTTCACGAAGAAACCGCCCTCGTCTCCATGACCACCGCCCCAGGCACTTCTCTCGATGAAACGAATAATATCGCCGATGTCATTGAGCAACAATTACTGGCAATTCCAGAGGTTCACAAAGTCGGCCGACGTCTCGGACGCGCCGAACGCGGCGATCATGTCGTTCCCGTCAGCACCGCAGAATTCGATGTCGATTTTCGCCCCACCACCAAAAGCGACCGACCACAACGGACCCGCACCGAAATCCTCGCGGACGTCCGTAAAAAAGTCCAAAGCGTCCCAGGAACCTTTAGCGTAGTCATGGGGCCCCTAGCCGATCGCATCGGCCATATGCTCAGCGGAGTCTCCGCTCCCGTCGCCATCAAAATCTTCGGCCCCGATCTCGATACCCTCCGCAATCTCGGCATCCAAGTCCAATCCATCGCCAAAAGCTTGCCCGGTTTCGAAGACTGTAAACTCGACCAACAATCGGTCATCCCCCAACTCCGCATCGAGGTCGATCGCGATCGCGCCGCCGCCTACGGTATCACCCCGGGAAAACTCAACGCTACCCTCGCCACCCTTCTCGGTGGAGAGCCACTCGCCACACTGCGCCAAGGTCAGCGCGAAATCGATTTGACCATCCGCCTTCCTTTAGAATGGCGATCATCTATCCAAAAGCTCGAGGAACTCCCCATCGAAGTCTTCGATGACCACACGGGGATCCAACGAGTCCCCCTCGGCCTCCTCGCTTCCATCCGCGAAGCCAAAGGCCCCAATGTGATCTTCCGCGAAAATACCCAGCGACGCTTCGCCATCGCCATCAAACCGAGTGTCCGAGATGTCGGCTCCACGGTGAAACAACTCCAAAAGCGCATCGACGAAAAAATCACTTTTCCCAAAGGCTACTTCATTTCTTACGAAGGCGAATTTCAGGCCCAAGCAGCAGCCTCTCAACGGATCGCTCTCCTCAGTGCGGTCGTTTTTATCGTGATCGCGTTCCTTCTCTATGGCTATTTTCGTAGTGCATTCTTTGCCATCCAAGTGCTTTGTGATATCCCTCTCGCCCTCGTCGGCGGACTCCTCTTCACCTACTTCAAACTCGATAATATCTCCATCGCCACCCTCGTAGGATTCATCGCCGTCGCAGGCGTCGCTACCCGCAATAGCATCATGCTCCTCTCTCACTACCTCCATCTCATCCGCCACGAAAACCAAGGCCACACCAAAGCCATGGTCATTCGCGGAACCCAAGAACGCCTCATCCCTGTACTCATGACCGCCCTAGCCGCTGGCGTCGGTCTCCTCCCACTAGTCATCGCAGGCCATCAACCCGGAAAAGAAATCCTCCACCCAGTCGCCGTGGTCATCGTCGGCGGTCTCCTCACTTCCACTTTGCTCGGTTTAGCCGTGACCCCAGCCGTCTTCTATGCTTTCGGTCGCAAAGCATCCGCCCAAGCCATCGCCAATCTCGCCCCAGCATCCCAATAGCCCAATCACCAACCAACCAATCCATGAAAAAAATCCTCGCCATCATTCTTAGTAACCTCGCGCTCTCCGTGATCGCCTTCGCCCATGGCGAAGTGGAAATCGGCCCCCATGGCGGTCGCATCCTCGAATTCTCGAAAAACGAAACCATTCACGGCGAAGTCACCGTAAAAGACGGGAAATTTCACGTCGCTCTCCTCGACAAATCGATGAAGCCCATCCCCCTTCTCGACCAACAACTCACCGCCACCGTCGCCAATAAACTTCAACCAGAAAAACTCCTCGTCGAAAAAGTCGGTGCTGAATTTATCGTTCCGCTCGTCAAAGAAGATCTTTGGGTGGTTTTTCAGTTCCGCACCGACGCCAATGCCAAACCGATCACCGCTCGGCTCCACTACGAAACCCACCTCTGCGGAGAATGTAAAAAACCAGAGTGGCTCTGTGTCTGTGCTGCCGAAAAATCCAAGGCCACTCAACCCCCCGCCAAATAGGCCCCATCTTCATCCAACTGCCCCCATCTCCGCCTTCTTCCACGCACTTTTTGCTGGCTTCTCAATGCCTAACCCACGCTTCTAAACATTGCTCGCCCTCCAAGACTCGCCTCTTTAAAATCTGTCGCTTATGACCTTCCTCTCCACCCTTCGGAGCTTTCCACGATTCCTTTTTGGCGTCGCCACACTCCTCCTCACCTCTGCTCTCCACGCAGAAAAAGCTCCACCCCCCATCCGCGCAGAACATGTCGTGCTCGTGGTCTGGGACGGAATGCGACCCGATTTCGTTCGCCCAGATACCACCCCTGTGCTCCACGCCTTAGCGACGGGCGGAACGTTCTTCAATAAAAACCACTCCGTTTACATTACCTCCACCGAAGTCAATGGAGCCGCCATCGCCACCGGTTGTTACCCCAATCGCACCAACATCCTCGCCAATGTCGAGTTCCGTCCTGACATCCAACCCTTTCGCCCAATCCCCACCGAAAGTAGCGAAAGTTGCCGCATCGGCGACAATCTCACCAACGGCAAATACCTCGGGGTCCCCACCCTAGCGGAGCTAATTCAGCAAGCCGGTTTCCAAACGGCCATCGCCGGAGCCAAACCCGTCGCCCTCCTCCACGATCGCTCAATCAATCGCTCAAACTCTCTCGACTCCGTGGTCATCTTTGCCGGTAAATCTTCACCCGATTCTGCAATCATCCCCATCAATACGGCTCTCGGAAAGTTCCCCGCAAGTTCCACTCCCCCAGTGATTTCCACTACAGGATCAGCCTCCTCCTCCGCCCCAATCGCTCCCACCAACCAACCTCCCAAGCCCAATACACTTCAAAACGCCTGGACCACTCGAGTCCTCACCGAAGAGCTCTGGCGCCAATCCGTGCCCCGCTTCAGCACCCTGTGGCTCAGCGACCCAGACTCCAGTCAACACCTCACCCAGCCCGGTTCCGATGTCGCTCTCGCAGGCATCCGCAACTCCGACAACGCCCTCGGTTCAGTGATCGCCGCCCTCAAAGCCAAAGGCGTCTTCGAAAAAACCGCCATCTTCGTCGTCTCTGATCACGGCTTTTCCACCACCGATCAAGGAATGAACTTAGGCACACGCCTCAAAAAAGCCGGATTCACCATTGTCCGCGGCTACCACCAAAAGCCCAAGCCCGAGGAAATTCTCCAAGTTTCACTCGGCGGAAGCTTCGCCTTTTATGTCCCCGATCATGACCCCGAGTGGACCCAAAAACTCACCACCTTTCTCCAGTCCACGGAATTTTCTGGCCCCATTTTTACCCGACTCGGCCTTCCCGGTACCTTCCCCCTCACCACCGCCCGCCTAGATGCCCCCCACTCGCCCGATCTCATTTTCTCCTCTCGCTGGACGAACGAAGAAAATCTCCACGGCACCAAAGGACTCTTCTTTTCCGAAGGCCAAATGGGCGGTGGTGGCACCCACGGATCGCTCAGCCCAACCGATGTCCATAATACCCTAATCGCCTCGGGCGCAGGTATTCGCGTCGGCTTTATCGATAACCTCCCCACCGCCAATGTCGATGTCGCTCCCACGATCCTTCATCTCCTCGGAATTGCCCAAACTTCACGAATGGACGGACGAATTCTCCAAGAAGCACTCACCGATGCCCCCCTCCCTGAACTCGTCCCCGTTACCAAAATCATCGAAGCCACCACCCCCACCTGGCGGCAGTATTTAACCATTACCACCCTCGGCGAATCCACTTACCTCGATGAAGGAAACGCCACCCCCATCCCCCAGAAGTAGCCTTTAAAAAATCTGGGGCTGCCCCTCGGTCATGATGGTGATCCGCTCGGATAACCCCTGAAGTTTCGCACAAGCCAGTAAGCGCTCAGGGGGCTCGTGCAGGGGCTCGTAACTGAGGCGAAAGCTCCCGTAATGCATCGGAACCATCCGCCGCGCCCCCAAATCCACAAAGGCCCGGACAGCATCTTCAGGAGTCATGTGCACCTCGCGACCACTCGGCGGGTCGTAGGCCCCGATCGGCAAAAGAGCGACATCAATGGCGTGTCGCTCCCCGATCTCCTTAAACCCATCAAAATAAGCGGTATCGCCACAATGAAAAATTGTCCGCCCACCCAGCTCGATAATGAACCCCCCAAATCCACGATGGGTATCGTGGAGGACTCGAGCCCCCCAATGATGCGCAGGCGTAAGGGTGACTTTCACCGCACCACATTGAAAACTCTCCCAATAGTTTAATTCGTGAACACTTCGAAATCCTAGATCGTGAACGAGGTTTCCCACATCAAACGGCACAACAATCGGTTGGTTGGCCGCCACCCCTCGAAGGGTTTTTCGATCGAGGTGATCGAAATGAGCATGGGTTACCAGCACAAGGTCAATGGTCGGCAAATCCTTGATCTTGATCCCCGGATGCTTCATCCGCTTAAAAATCTTCAACCACTTCGCCCAGTTAGGATCGACCAAAAGATTCTGCTCCCGCGTTTGAATCAAAAATGAGGCGTGCCCCGTCCACGTAATACAAACCTCATCAGCACCAATCGGCGGAAATTTTGGAGCCTCGTTCCCGCCAGATCGCGGCTCAAAAATCGAGGGAATCAAAACTTCCGTCAGAAAGTTTCTCTTCTGCCACCCTTCCTTTGGTTTAAGTCCAACCTTCCGTGACACTTCGCTTTGCTTGATGGGAGGAGGGTTCGCAGACTTTTCGATCTCCGCATTCGGTTGACGTTTTTGAAACGGATTGGCCACAACTCCACTTCTAGACCACAAAGCCTCCAGAGCAAAGTTTTCCCGCACTTGATCCCCTCCCCTTCCGCGCGTCTACTCCTGCTCATGACCAAGTCCGCTCTCCGCAGCCTGATCCGTAACCGCCTCAAATCAGTCAGCCCCATCCCCGTCGCTTGGTCCCAAAGTCTCGTCACCCACCTCGCCGCATCGCCGATCTTTCGCGACGCCCAAACCATCGCCCTCTTCGCCCCCCTCCCCAGCGAACCTGACCTCGCCCTCCTCTGGCCACCAGGGCATCGCCACTTCTGTTATCCGCGAGTGAGCGGCGATCAACTCCTCTTCCAAAAAGTCCTCAGCCTCAATGACCTGCATCCCGCCGCTTGGAATCCGTTGATTCTGGAACCGCTGGAACACCTCGACACCATTCCTTTACCCCAGATCGATCTCCTCCTCGTCCCCGGTCTCGCCTTCACCCCCACAGGACTGCGTCTCGGTCGAGGGGGCGGCTACTATGATCGGCTCCTCTCGATGTTCCCTCATCCCAACCGCGTCGTCGGCGTGGGCTTTCAAATCCAAATCTGCCCAGAAATCCCCACCGAAACCCATGACCAATCCGTGGCCTCCGTCCTCACCGAAAGTGGCTTCCTCAGCCTTTAATCATTGGGGAGCCGCATCTGAAAACGAGGAATAGGCACGAAGACAAAGTCCCCACTTTCCGCCACCCCAAAAAACCCGCCCTCCGCATGACTCACCGAACCAATCGTGTGGTAACTATTATAGGAAAAGTGCTCCCCAGGCTCCAATCGCGGAAACTTCCCCACCACTCCATCCCCTTCCACTACTACAGTTTGCCCATCATCATCCGTCACCACCCACTTCCGCCCCCTGATCGTCACCGTCAACGTTGACTGATTGTGAATCGTCAGAAAATAGACAAAGGGATGGGGGCGTTCTGGCGGCGCGTCCAAGTAAGGCGTGTATTCCACCCGATCCACCGTGACGGTCAAACCGTAGAGCTCTATAAATTCAACTGACATAAATGTGAAGATGACGCCTTAACCAAAATAACCCTACCAACATCCTTGAACATGGCCTCTTCTGCAAAAACTAAAATCCCTCCCCCCGCCGTCATTCTTTCGATCGCGGGTTCTGACAACAGCGCAGGAGCCGGGGCCCAAGCCGATCTCAAAACCATCAGCGCACTCGGAGCCTACGCCGTCACCGCCATCACCTGCGTCGTCGCCGAAATCCCCGGAAAGGTCAGCGCCATCCACCCCATCACTCCCGAAATTGTCGCCGAACAAATTCGCCTCCTCTTCCAAGCCTTTCCCATCGCCGCCGTCAAAACGGGACTGCTCCACTCCAACGAAGTCATCAGCGCAGTCGCCGATATGCTCGAAAGAACTTTCGCACAGTCTCCCTCCAAACTCGCCCTCGTCGTCGATCCCGTAATGGTCGCCAGCAGCGGAGATCCCCTGCTCCAATCAGGCGCCATCTCTCTTTACCGCCAGCGCCTCTTTCCGATCGCCTCTCTGGTTACCCCAAACCTCGACGAAACCATCGCCCTCCTTGGCCGATCCATCACCTCGCTCAGCGAACTTCGAGAGGCCGGAAAAGAATTGGTATCCACCTTTGGCGTGCCCTTTCTCTTAAAGGGCGGACACCTCCGCAGCCCCACCGCCACCGACTTGCTCTTCACCGGGAGCGAGGTCCTAGAGTTTTCTGCTCCCTTCGTGGCTGGCGTCTCCACCCACGGCACGGGTTGCACTTACTCCGCCGCCATCGCCACGGGACTTGGCCAAGGCCTTTCACTTCCTGAATCGGTCGACCGATCCAAACAATTTCTCACCAACGCCGTGAGCCAGTTTCTCCGCTGGGATCACCATGGCCAGACCACCGATGCCCTCCATCACTTCGCGCCCGGGTTCGACTCCCCCTCTGCCAAGATCGCTACATGAAGCCGCCGCTCGGGTGGACTTGGGATCGGCTCGCCAAACGATGAGAATCGCCAGACAGCCGCCCCTCCACCCTTAAGGCTGAGCGAGCAGAATTCGCCATCGAAAGCATCTCGCCCCTTCCAAGGCAACCACTTACAAGTCAAGCATCAGGCGAACAGGATTTTCAATCCCGTCCTTCACCCGAATCAGGAATGTCACCGCCTCTTTGCCATCGACCACCCGATGGTCGTAACTCAATGCGAGGTACATCATGGGACGAATCACCACCTGCCCTTTCTCCGCCATTGGACGATCCTGAATCTTGTGCATCCCGAGAATCCCGCTTTGGGGATGATTTAAAATGGGGGTGGAAAGCAGTGATCCGTAGACGCCCCCGTTGGAGATGGTGAACACTCCCCCTTGAAGATCTTCCACGGTGATCTTGCCATCGCGTGCCTTAGCCGCGTACGCAGCAAGATCACGCTCGATATCCGCAAAAGATTTTTGATCGGCATCACGGACCACGGGAACGACCAACCCGCGTTCCGTCCCCACGGCGACCCCGATGTCGAAGTAATGATTTTGAATGAAATCATCGCCATCGAGGCGGCCATTGATGGCGGGGCAAGCCTTGAGTGCACTCACCGTGGCCTTGATGAAGAACGACATAAAGCCGAGTTTCACTCCGTGCTCTTTGACAAATCCGTCCTGCTGGGTGGCCCGCAGATTCATCACTGCGCTCATGTCGCACTCATTGAAAGTGGTGAGAATCGCCGAGGTGTGTTGCGCCATCACCAACTGCTTGGCAATCTTTCGTCGAAGTGGAGAAAGTTTCTTCCGCGTCGTTCGGTCGGATGAGGAAAGGACCGGCAAGTCTGTGGATGTCGGGGTAGAGATCGGCAGGGAAGCAATTGCCAAAGCCGCACTAGGAGCGACTGGGCTTACCGCCAATCCGCTCGGAGGCGCGATGGCAACTGGTTGTACGGCAACCGCTTGAACGGCGGCAGGGGCGACGGCGAGCGGGGCGGATGCAGCGGTCGCT
>JBAWZW010000079.1:0-12206 GCA_037142835.1 Verrucomicrobiota bacterium | reverse complement strand
CCGTTCTGCTGGAGAAAAAAGCAGGCAGCGATGGGGGGCTTTAGGAAGGTTGTGACCATGAAACAGCCAAGGAGTTTCGCGCAGAGGGAGGATGCTGGGAAAAAGAAAGGGACGAAGGGGGGAGCGATTTCTCGGAGAATCGAGCGGAGCGAGATAGACGGCTCAAAGAGTAGCCGGATTGGTGTCGCCGGAAGGCGGCATCCAATGGAGCGGGAGGAGAACGTCGGTGGGGCGCGAGGAGGGAGTGGCGGATCGTAGCCACGCGTTGCCAAGTCAGATCGATGGGGGAGGGGATGATCGAGGAGCTGACCCGACGCATTAGCCCAAACATTCGAGGCGCAGTCGGTTTGCCGACTGGGCAAAGATCGTCGGCCGCGTGTATTACACTTCGCATGACCGGTTTACGCACGCTCTCTGAACACCTTCTCGAACGCATGAAACCCTTTACGAGCACAGCGTGCCCCACGAAAGCCCGCGTGCAGAGTAGCCGCACTGGAGCACTTCCTCTTTTTTTGCCCCTCGCGCCCCCTCATTCCGCCACGTCGGTTCCGGTTCTGACCGTTTCGGGCGGGGCTCGCGCGAGGGCGAGTTCCTTGCAGAAATATTTCGGTCCCTGCTTGTTGGCGGTCTTTCTACTCGGCCTTGCCACTGCGGGACTGGCCGCGGAGGCGATTGCCGAGTCGGGACGGATTGTGTCCCAATACAAGGCGGTCTTCACCAGTCCGTCGAAGCGGTTGCCGGCGTTTCATGCCGTGGATAGTCCGATCACTGGCAATGGCGATATCGGCTTGACCCTCAACGGGCCGCCCGAGCGGCAGCGCTACTGGATCTCCAAGTGCGACTTCTGGAAGTCGGGCCCGAGCTTTAAGCAGTGCGGGCCGAGCCTGATCGGCGGGATCGACGTGGGCATCGAGGCGCTCAAGGACGCTTCCTATCACGTTGAACAGCAGATCTATGAGCCCGCGCTGGGGTCGCGATTTGCCACGGCTCGCGGTTCCGTGACCATCAACGCCTGGGTCTCGGCCACGGATAATTTGGTCGTGCTCGAGCTGGCCGCGCACGACGTCCCCGTCCGGGTGGAGCTCGATCTTTGGACCAAGGAGGGCTACGGCTCGGAAACCGCCAAGGGAAGCGATGCGGAGGTCCGGTGGGCGACCCGAAAGTTCGTCTCCGCCGACCTCCTCTTTCCCACGGAAGCGATCATCGCCTTGCAGACCGTGCCGAAGGTGCCGGCGACTTTCACCCTTGAGCCCGGCAAGCCAGTCAAGGTGGTCGCCGCCGTGATGACCAATCACGATGCCAAGGGTTATGAGACGCTGGCCATCGGGAAGGCTCGCCTCGCCACGCCCGAAGAAGTGGAGCGACTGCGGGCCGAGCACTGCAAGTGGTGGCGGGGCTTTTGGGCCGAGTCCTATGTGGAGATTGAGGATAAGGTGCTCGAAAAGCACTACTATGCATCGCATTACGTGATGGCCTGTTGCAGCCGCAACCCGAAGTTTCCGCCGGGTCTCTATGGCAATTGGATCACCCTGGACCGGACCGCTTGGTCTGGCGACATCCACCTCAACTACAACCATCAGGCCCCGTTTTGGGCGCTCTATTCGTCGAATCATCTTGGCCTGACTGAGTGCTACGATGCGCCGTTGCTGGAGCAGCTGGAAGGTTTCAAACGAGATGCCCGGACCTTCCTGAATAAGCAGGGTGCCTACGCCAGCGTGGGGATTGGTCCCAAGGGCTTGATCTGTCGCTTCCCCGATCAGGCGGGGCTCGATCAGGTTTACAAGGCGAAATGCGACCCGGGCTCCTACGACGACCTCGCGGGTCAGCCGATGTTTCTCGGTCAGAAGAGCAACGCCTTGTTTGGCGCGATGAATATGATCCTGCGCTATGAGTACACCAGCGATCTCGGTTATCTTCGCAAGGTCTATCCGTATCTCCGCGCGGTCGCCGAGTTCTGGGAGGACTACCTGGTTCTCGAAAACGGGCGATACGTGATCTACGACGACAACTACGGGGAAGTGGGCCCATGGGAAGGGAAGAACTGGAAGAAACTTTACGGCGATTTCAATCCGATCCTCTCCCTGGGATTCCTGCGCGTCTTCTTCAAGTCGATGATCGTCCAGAGCAAGGATCTGGATTGCGACGCCGATCGGCGGGCCAAGTGGCAGGATATCCTCGATCGCCTCAGCGATTTACCTGTCGCTGTCGAGAATGGCCGGAAGCGATTCCGGGCCTGCGAAGGCGGGACCGGTTCTGGCGCGAAGATCGTCGGGATGGATTGGATGATGATGCACAGCCTGGTCTTTCCCTCGACCAACTTTGGTCTGAGCTCGGACGCCGCCACGCTGACGATGATCCGCGACGACATCAAAAGTTGGAACGACTGGAGCCGGCACGACGACAATTTCCAAGGCCTGCTCATCGGGGCGGCCCGCGTGGGATACGATGCAGATTTCCTCGTGGCCAAGGCCAAGGACCTAATTGCAAAACGCTCGTCTCCAAACCTTTGGATCAGATCTGGCGGCGGGGGCATCGAGACCTGCAGCGGGATTCCCGGACTGATCAACGAAATGATGCTCCAAAGCCACGGCGGAGTGATGCGGATCTTTCCCGTTTTCCCGGCCGGGCAGAAGGCCTCATTCTACCGCTTGCGGACGTTCGGGGCGTTCTTGGTCTCCGGTGCCATCGCCAAGGGCGTCGTCCAGCAGATCGTCATCGAAAGCGAAAAGGGCCGCCCGTGCGTTCTCCAGAATCCGTGGTCGGGAAAGACGGTCGTCATCACAAGCAGCAAAGGCCCGAACCGGGAGATGTCGGGTGATCTCTTGCGGCTATCCACGGTCGAAGGCGAGCGTCTGACCCTCGCGCCGCAGGAGTGATTTGAGCCGCCTCGTCTGCCCGTTTCCGATGTTTGGCTAATCGCCAGCTGAAAAATCCCATGCCAATCAGCGGGATGCGTGCTGGCAAACGCGGGTGACGCAAGTTCCTAAGAGTGGGTAGCTTATTGAGTTGTCAGCGACAGTCCTTCTTCCCAAGTTTACCATTCATCCAATGAACGCACTCACCAAACCTCTCTACACAGCCCTCCTGCTCGCCACCTGGGCTTTTCACGCGGAGGCCAAGCCGCTGAAAGTTTTTATTCTTGCGGGTCAGTCGAATATGGACGGACAGGCGGACATCCGAACCATCGATTTTCTGGGCGAAGATAAAGATCTGGCTCGGGCGGCTTTGCTAAAAACCTTCAAGCCAGACGGCAAAACTTTCGTGACTCGCGACGACGTCTGGGTGGCCAGCGGGAGCATCTATGACAAGCTCCAGACGGGTTTTGGCGGTCGTCGGGACTACAGCAAACTCGGTACCTGCATTGGGCCAGAATACGCCTTCGGTTACTACATGGGTGAAGCGCTCGATGAGCAGGTGTTGCTCATCAAATACGGTCCCGGCGGCACCAGTCTGCTTTCTTCTTGGCGTCCGCCGAGTGCTGGTCCGACTGGCGATGCCAAGGCTGATGCGGCGGAACTGGATCAAGCCACCGTGGACAAGTGGTTCGGTGGTCACGGGGGAAAGGTCATCGGTTGCCAGTATCGCTTTCTGGTCAACTACGCCCACGAAACCCTCGATAACCTGAAAAAGCATTTTCCCGCTTACAATGAAAAGGAGGGCTACGAAATCGCGGGCTTCGTGTGGTTTCAAGGATACAACGATCTGGGCTGTAAAAAGGAAGATTACGGCAATGCCCTCGTTGCTCTGATCAAAGACCTGCGCACGGAGTTTAAAGCACCGAATATGAAAGCCGTGGTCGGGGTGCTCGGGGTCAACGGGGTGAATAACGAAGGTGGTAAACAAGAAGGCGTGCGGGGAGGTCAGCGTTTTATCAATACCGTGCCGGAGTTGAAGGGCAACGCGCGGGCCATCGAAAGTGCCCCGCTTTTGAGCAAGGAGGTCGTGGATCTGATGACCATCGGATGGTTGAACAAGGATCGCGACGAGAAGACCAACCCCATTACCCCAGAGGAGCGGGCGTTGCTCGGGCGAGCCACCTCCAACAAAGGTTTCCACTACTTCGGTGAGGGCCGCTTTTTTATTCTCCTTGGAAAAGCCTTTGCCGACACCATGCTTGAGCTCTCTGGAAACGGAAGCAAGGTGTTGCCGCCGAAGCTGAACGACTTTCAACCACCGGCTACGGCGGCGAAATAAATCCTCACCAACGCCTCCGAATGAAAACTTTTTTCGCATCGCTCGGGGTTAGTTTGGTTCTGGGAGCTCTCACCGGTGGCCTTGTCGCGGCTGAGACGTTCCGAGCGGGAGTGGCGGTGGCGGACATTTCGCCGCCGAATTTTCCGAGCATCATCGCTGGGGGCTTTCTCGAGGGGAAAGGCGATAAGCTTGTCGACCGCTTGCACGTCCGATGCTTCGTGTTCGATGACGGAAAGACGAAGATCGCCTTTGCCATCGTGGACACGTGCATGATGACGCAGTCCTTAATTGACGAGGCGAAGGCGTTGGCGAGTCGGCAGTGCGGGATCCCTGTGGATCACATGATGGTCTCGGCGACGCACACCCATTCCGCGCCCGCGGCCATGGGGTGTCTGGGCACGCGTCTCGATAAAGGCTACGCGGAGTTTCTCGTCCCGAAGATCGCGGAAGGCATTGTGGCCGCGGAAAAGAACCTCCAACCCGCGCGGGTGGGGTGGGGATCGGTGGATGATTGGGAGCACACCCATAACCGCCGATGGATTCGCAAGGCGGGCGCGGAGGTTGGGGATCCCTTTGGCGAAAAAACTGGGCGAGCCAACATGCATCCCGGGCATCTGAGTAAGGATGTCATCGGGCCAAGCGGTCCGGTTGATCCAGAAATTTCAGTGATTTCGATTCAAACGAGGGACGGCAAGCCGCTCGGGGTGTTGGCGAATTATTCCCAGCATTATTTCGGCGCCGGCCCCGTCTCGGCAGATTATTACGGCTCATTTTGTCGGCAGATCGCCCGGAAGCTTGGGGTCGCCGGCGATGGCAACGGACCTTTTGTTTGTGCGATCTCGCAAGGCACGAGCGGGGATCTGATGTGGATGGATTACGGCGCCAAGGGGAAGTCATTCTCCATGGAAAGCTACGCGGAAGCGGTGGCGATGAACGCGGAGAAGGCGTTGCGGAGCATTGAATATCATGAGGTTGCGCCACTGGGGATCGTCGAGCGGATTTTGCCGCTGGCCTATCGCCTGCCAGACGAGAAACGCCTGGCGTGGGCGCGGCCGATTGCCGCGGAAATCTCCAACGGTTTGCCGAAAAATGTTCGGCAGGTTTACGCGCTTGAAGCGATGATTTTGCACGAGCGGAAGACAACCTCGCTGAAGTTGCAGGCCATTCGGATCGGCGACCTGACGATCAGCACGCTCCCCAATGAAGTGTTTGCGATCACCGGGTTGAAGCTGAAGGCCCAGGCGCCGTCCGCCAAACATTTCAACATCGAACTCGCCAACGGAGCCGAGGGGTATATTCCGCCACCGGAACAGCACGCTTTCGGTGGTTACACCACTTGGCCCGCTCGGACTGCGGGGCTGGAAGTGCAGGCGGAACCGTTGGAAGTGGAGACCCTACTTGGTGCTCTGGAAGAGGTTACGGGCAAGAAACGCCGACCGATGGAGTCGGAGCACGGGGCCTTTGCCAAAGCGGTCATCGATGCCAAGCCAGTGGCCTATTGGCGTCTGGATGAGGCCGAAGGCCGGGCCGCCGGAAACAGCCTGAAGGGTGGAGTTGCGGCCAGCGTTTTTGATCGAGCCGCATGGTATTTGCCGGGGGTGGGGAGCGGGACAGGCTATGGATCGGGGGAGGCGTTGAAGCCGTCGGCATTTTCTGGGGCCAAACAAATCAACCGGGCTTTGCATCTCTCGGGTGGACGCGTGGAGGCCGATCTGAAGCTGGCTGAGAAAGGATCCATCGCCCTTTGGCTTTGGCTCGGTCATGAAAGTGGGGCGAGCGAGCGGGTCGGGAATGTCATCGAGGGACTGGGCGCCAAGCTAGTCGCCCATCAGTCTGCCGATCACCGACTCCGCTTCACCCTCGGGGAGGTCCGCACGAAAGACGGGCTCCGGGCTGACGACTGGCACTTTGTGGTGCTCGTGCGCGATGGGATAAAGTTGCGGGTCTATCTTGATGGGGCGTCGACTCCTGTCCTCGAAGGCTCCGCGGGTGAGGCCACGGGAAAATTGATTTTTGGCAACGGCTTGGAAGGCAAACTCGATGAAATCGCCGTCTTTGATCGCGGGTTGTCTCCAGACGAAATCGCGGGCTTTTGGAAGGCCAGTGGCATCGCCGAGGAACAGGTCAAGGACGCCAAGGACGCCGCCGATCGCCATCCCACCGCAAACGAAAATCGGATGCTCCCGGAGGCACCACAGTTTGCGGCAGGTTATGAGAATGCGATCAAAGCGCTCAAGCCCGTCGTACAGTGGTCGCTCGAGGAAAAGGAAAGTGGTCAGGCGCTGGAGGGTTCCGTGGCGATGAGCCAGAAGACTTTCGCGGAATTTACTTCGGGGCGAATGGCGTCGCAGAGTTCCAAGCTGGGAAGCGCTTACAGCGTTTCGTTCTGGTTTAATAATCAGTGCGAAAACACTGCGAATGCGGTGACGGCCTATCTTTTTTCCCGTGGGAAAGAGGGCGATAAAAGTGCGCCGGGCGATCACCTGGGCATTGGGGGAAATTTTCAATCTGCGATGACCGGGCGATTGTTTTTTTACAATGGAAACGAAAGGAAACAGACCCTGACAGGGGAGACCGTGATTCGTCGGGGGACTTGGAATCACGTGGTGTTCATCCGTGACGGCAAACGCCTCAAGGCATTTCTGAATGGCGCGGAGCATCCCGAGTTCAGCGGTGAAGCCGACGAGACCGCTGGGGATGTGCAGAACTTTTTCCTCGCCGCCCGGAGCGATCACTTTGCGCCTCTCCATGGATACATGGCCCATTTTGCGCTCTTTGACCGAGCGCTTACTGGTGCTGAAGCGCTCGCCCTTCACACCGCTTCTGGCCAGCCGAAGGGCCCGCTGAAACTCGCGGAGATTCCGCTCCCAAAGCCGACGACGGGGAGCCTCCCGCTCTCGCCGGAGGAGTCGCTGAAGAAAATCCACGTAGCCGATGGCTTTGAGGTGGAGCTGATGGCGTCTGAGCCGTTAGTCCTTGATCCCGTGGCTTTTGACTGGGACGAGCGGGGGCGACTTTGGGTGGTGGAGATGGCGGATTACCCGCTGGGGATGGACGGCAAGGGCAAGCCCGGTGGACGCGTGCGGATTCTTGAAGACACCAAGGGCGACGGGCACTACGACAAGTCCACCCTTTTTGCGGAGGGCCTGAATTTTCCGAACGGCATTCTCTGTTGGCGTGGCGGGTGTATCGTCACCACCGCACCCGACATTTTGTTCCTCAAGGATACGACAGCGTCGGGCAAGGCGAACGTCCAAGAGAAGCTCCTCACCGGCTTTCTCGAGGGCAACCAGCAACTCCGCGTCAACGGCTTACGCTGGGGGCTCGATGGTTGGGTATACTGCGCGAACGGCGGGCATCACGTTGATTACGGCAAGGATATCGCGATCACCTCCGTGCTGACCGAAAAGAAATTTGCCCTCGGCAGTCGGGACTTTCGTTTTCGGCCTGAGACGGGCGAGTTTGAGCCGCTGAGCGGTCCGTCGCAGTTTGGGCGGAATCGCGATGCCTGGGGACATTGGTTCGGGGTCCAGAACAGCTTCCCGATTTGGCATTACGTTTTGGAAGATCGTTACCTTCGCCGGAACCCTTATGTGGCGTCGCCAAGTGCCCGCCAAGTGATGACGGGGAGCAATCCCCCAGTCTATGCGGTGAGTGGCTCGCAAAAGCGCTATCACTCCTTTTCTGACGCCGGCCACTACACTTCCGCTTGTGCGGTGGCGCCGTATCTCGACACCTTGCTCTTTGGCGAAGACGGGATGATGCACTCGTTTACTTGCGAGCCAGTGTCCGATCTCGTGCAGCATTTTATTGTCGAGGACGATGGGGTGACCTTCAAGACGCACCGGGCGGAGAAGGATGGTCAGCCAGAATTCTTTGCCAGCGAAGATCGATGGTGCCGGCCGGTGATGACCCGCACTGGGCCTGATGGCGCGCTCTGGATCGCGGACATGTATCGCTACATGATCGAGCACCCGCAATGGCTGCCGCAGAATGGCAAGGACGACTTCCAGCCTTTCTACCGGGAAGGCGACGACAAGGGGCGCATCTACCGGATTTATCCAAAGGGGAAGCGGCCCGCGCCGATGAAGCGTTTGGATACGATGGGTGCGAATGATTTGATCGGTCTGCTGGAGAGTCCGAACGGCTGGTTGCGTGATCGTGCGCAGATGCTTTTGCAAGCTCAGGGCGATCGCGCCGTGGTCCCGGCTCTGGAGAAGATGGTCATGAGCAGTCCTCAGCCACTGGCGCGGGCCCATGCGCTTTCGGTGCTGGAGAATTTGCAGGCCTTGAAGAATGAAACCACCATCGTCGCTTTGCGTGATGGATCGCCGGGAGTTCGCGAGCACGCTTTGCGGATTGCCGAGAAACACGGTGACGATGTGGTGGTCGATGCCGCGACGAAACTTGCTGAAGATGGGAGCGCGAAAGTGCGATTGCAACTCGCGCTTTCCCTCGGGGAGTGGAAGCAGGCGATGGCGGGCGAGGCTTTGGTGAAGCTGGCGGGGAGGGATTACGGCGACTTGGTGATTCGCGGTGCACTGATCAGCTCGATGTTGCCCCACATGACGGTGGTCGCAGGGAAGTTGCCAAGCGATCCCACCCTCCTCGATGCCGTCTTGCGGGTCGCTCTCGCGGAGAAAAAGGACGAGATCATTTTGGATGTGGCCTCGTCGATCATCCGCGATGCGGCGAAGTTGGATGAGCGACCGCTGCGAACTTTCCGGACGCTTTTGCAGTTGCTGACCGCGAATAGCGTGATGCTGGAAAAGCTAGCGGCCCAACACGTTGGGGAATCGGCTTGGGGGGATGTGGTGGCGAAAAAGGCCAAGCTCATTGGGGATTTGAAGACGCTGGCGAATGACCCGAGCAGTCCTGCATTTAGAAGAGCGGTGGCCGCTTCCGTACTCCTTGCGGAACCGGGGGAAGAAGCGATGGCCGTGGCGCTTCTGGGTAGCCTGATGAAGGCGAAGGAGAATGGGGAGTGGTTTGCGGAGATGGTGTCATGGCTGGCGCAGTCAAAGGACGCGCGGGTAGCGAATTTTTTCTTGGAGGATTGGGAGTCCGACACGCCCGCGCAACGGTTGGCTTTGCTCGATGCGCTGATGAGTCGTGAAAAGTGGGCGAGCGGGTTGCTTGAGCAGGTAAAGGCGGGAAAAATCAGCGCCTCGAGCTTTGACGCCCAGCGCCAGGCGCGCTTGTTGAAGCATCCTTCGGGAAGCGTTCGCCAGCTGGCTGCGGTCGTCTTTTCCGGTGGAGCGAGCGCGTCGCGGGCGAAGGTGGTGGAAGCGTTTCAGCCCGCGCTTGCCCTGAAGGGCGACCCTGCCGCCGGGAAGGCTGTCTTTGCGACCGCGTGTGCGGCGTGTCATCAACTCGAAGGCGTCGGAAAGGTGATCGGTCCCGACCTGCGATCGGTTGTTGGGCACGAGCCGTCGAAGCTCCTCAATTCCATTCTCGATCCCAGCGCGAACATCGAGCCTGGCTTCACGGCGTATTTTTGTGAGCTGAACAACGGCGAGCAACTTTACGGGATCATCAGCGGAGAATCTGGGGGAAGCATTCTTTTCAAGCTGGCGGATGCGACCGTTCGGAACCTTCTGCGGCGAGACATCGTGAAGTTGCAAAGCGCCAAGGCATCGTTCATGGCCGACGGCCTTGAGACCCTCCTCACTCCAGAATCGCTCGCCGATCTGATCGCCTATTTGAAGAAGTCGAAGTGAAATGAAAACTATCAAAACCAATCTTCAGCGGGGCCTCTTGATCAGCGGTCCTGTGATCGCGGTGTTCTTGGTCTTGGCTTGGGGGCTAGGCATCTTGCTGGCCGCCGATCCGTCGGCCGATTCGAAGCTATTGACGGCGGGTCAACCTCAGCCGGGCAAGGTCATGACCAACTCCATCGGAATGAAGCTCGCCGATATTCCGCCGGGGGAATTCACGATGGGAAGCCCGAGGACGGAGGTCGGGCGGGAAGGTCACGAGACCCAACACAAAGTCACCCTGACCAAAGGATTCTTCATCGGTATTTACCCAGTGACCCAAGCCCAGTGGAAAGCGGTCATGGGGGAGGGCTCCAGTCGGTTTCAGGGCGACGATCTGCCCGTCGATGAGGTCTTGTGGAGCGACGCGGTGATCTTCTGCAAGAAGCTGAGCGAGAAGGAAGGGCGGCTCTATCGGCTTCCCACTGAGGCGGAGTGGGAGTATGCCTGTCGTGCAGGGACGACGACCGTCTTCAACACTGGCGACGATGAGGCGGCACTGGGGGAAGCGGCTTGGTATGGTGGGAACAGCGATGCCAAAGCCACCCACGCCGTCGGCCAAAAAAAGCCGAACAGTTTTGGGCTCTATGACATGCACGGAAACGTCTGGGAGTGGTGCCATGATGGGTTTGGCGATTATTCTCGGGAGGCGGTGACGGATCCCGTTGGGTCTGCGGATGGTAGTCGTCATGTGCTCCGCGGTGGCGATTGGCGTTGCCCTCCTCGGTTCTGCCGGTCGGCCAAGCGGTTTGGGAGTAGTCACAATTTTCGGGACGATGTCTTCCGGGGCTTTCGGGTGGCGTTGACTGCGAATAAGGAGTGAGGATCAACCCGCCATTTATTTTAGAACTGATCGCGATGATTTTAAAAATAACCACCGTCTTTACCTTTGCCGTGCTAGCGATGAGCGCTTGGGCTGAGGATCTCGAATTTGGGCTTCACGAGAACGACCGGGTGGTTTTTCTTGGCGACAGCATCACCGAGCAGAAGCTGTATACGACTTACATTGAGGCTTATACGGTCACGCGTTTTCCCAAGCGGAAGTTTGCCTTTGCCAATCGCGGTTGGGGAGGGGACACCGCGTGGATGCGGATGCGATCTTTCCCAGATGAGAAAGTGCTCTTCGCCGCCGAGGGCGATGCCCAGCAAAAGCTCATTGAGGAGTCGGTCGACAATGTGCTGATGCGCGATGTGGTCGCATTCAAGCCCACGGTTGTGCTGATTAACTTTGGGATGAATGACTGCAACCGGGAGCCCTTTCGTGCAGACCTTTTCAAAGCGTATGTGCGGGGACAGGCGGAGATTGTGAAAGTGCTGACCAAGAACAAGGTGCGGCCGATTTTGCTGACTCCGCAGCCGTTGGAACCGTTGATCTCCGATCCCGCATCCGATCCGCGCAATCAGTCGATCCGGAAATTTGCGGACGGGCTCAAGGACGTCGCGACGAAACAAGGGGTGGCGTTCCTTGATCAATTCGACCCCTACATGGCGATCCTCCAGCGAGAACACCAAAAGAATCCTCGGGGGAACATCGGCGGGGGCGATGAAATTCATCCCGCACCGCTCGGGCACACGATCATGGCTTGGACGATTTTAAAGCAACTCCACGCTCCCGCAATGGTCTCGAGTGCGGAAGTGGATTGTTCCAACGCGCCCAGCCCCAAACTGGTGAACGCTACGAAGTGTAGAGTGGAGAATCTCCGGGGCGAGATGGGTTCACTCTATTTTGAGCGGACCGACGAATCTTTGCCGATGCCCGTGGACATTCAAGCGTTGGAGGCATTGAAACTCACTCCGTTCCTTGAGGAATTAAACCGCTACGACTTGAAAATCACTGGCCTTTCGGGGGATCGATACGATCTGCTGATTGACGACGAGCTGGTGGCGACGCTGAGCAAAGAGGAGCTCGCCAAAGGCTGGAACCTCGCCATGACCGCTGGCCCCATCACCAAACAGTCGCAGGAGGTCCTCGCGCTGATTGTCAAAAAGAACCTGCTTGGCCAGACGCTCTGGGAGGCGCAAATCCACAATCGGAAAAAGCAAATCGCCACCCTGCCTGGGCAAGTCGCGGATTTGGAAGCGCAGATCACCGCCACCTCCCAGCCCAAAGTCCATCGTTTCCAAATCAAGCCAAGCGGGAAGTAGCCGGGGTGGGTGGAGATGAATCCTCTGGGCTGTGGCTGACACTCCTTCACCTTCCGCTTCCTCGCCCTCTGCATCACTATTGGATAGGCAACGCTCGGTGGTCGGATCACC
>JBAWZW010000078.1:0-12344 GCA_037142835.1 Verrucomicrobiota bacterium | reverse complement strand
GCCGCGACATCGCGAGGATCAAGAAAACGCACCCGGTGGGGTACCGGACCGGCACCAGTCGGAAAATCAATTTCCGCCAGCGAGCGAGGCTTGGATTCTGTTGATGGCATCGGCTCCTCCATGACGTAGGACCATCGCATGAATCGTGACTTCTTCAAGCCTGAGTTGATGCGCTTTGAAGAGGGCGATGATATCCGACCAGTCCTTTTCTCTCTCGGTTCGGGTGGATTGTTTGGCGGCGTGTAGTTTGAGAGCGATCATGGCCTCAACAGAGGGAACGGCGATCGGCTTGGTGGCGGTCTTGGAAATTTCTAGCGTGGTAAAAACGTCCTCATCTACCAACATCAAATCGATCGGAGGAAGCGGGAAATCTGCTGGAGCTTCGTATTGATGAAAATTGTCTGACTCCGCAAACAAAGAGTAACGCAAGCCAGTCAGAGCCACTCGCCAAGCCTGGGCCGCATGGCGGGGGATCAAAAGATCCAGATCAAACGTCGCCCGAGGATACCCCAAGGCAGTCACCGCGTGCCCTCCGATCATCAGACCTGGAAGATTTTTCTCCTGCATCAAGTCTGCAATGGTGTTCAGCAGGGTTTGCACATCGTGACCATGACAGATTCGCCATGATTTGCCAGCATTGGGTTCGGTTGTTTGAGTGTTCCCTTGCTCATCAGTTGTCGGACTGGTCAGAGCATGAAAACCACAACCTCAGCCCGTATGGAGTGCCATTTGGGCTGGTCCTTTTGTGCTCCTTTGTGGTGAGGAGTCGCACGGATTTGCGCGAGTGAAACAACAGCGGAAAAGCGAGGCCCAGCAGGAGGTAATACTGGAACTCGATGGCGAGCGTCCAGTAGATGGGGTTGAGGAACTTGTAGCCGAAAATGACGTTGAGGTAGCCGAGGTGAAGGAGGATTTGCGGGACGGATTCGTAAGGCAGTTGGCCAGCGTGACTATTGGCGAAGTGCATTAATGCGAAACCCACGGCGAGCACGAGAATGAGGGAAGCAAAGTATGGCGGATCGAGGCGGACGACGCGCCGCGCGACGAAGCGGAAATAGCTCCCTATTTCGTAGGAGCATTTCATGAGGGTGAACGGAATCACGAAGCCGGAGATGACGAAGAAAATATTGACCCCGAGAAAGCCAAGCTCGCCGGATTTCTTGACCAAACCTTCGGGAAGAAAATCACTGACGCTTTGGGTGAAATGAAACCAGCAAACGGCGAGTGCGGCGATGCCCCGCAGGGCGTCGATGATCTGCACGCGTTCGGCGGGCGGCTTGGATGGTTCACTCATTTCGGGGAGGAGAGCATTCTTGATCCTGAAAAGAAAATCATTTGGCACTGGGGGAGGGATTGGAGGCCCCAGCGCCGAGACGGCTACTTGATCGGGGAGGGCATGGATCAAACGATGGGCGTTTTGATTGGCGTGCCCTCAAGCACCCGCGAATGAGACGAGGGCGAAGTGGCAAAAATGGGGTGGGGACTTATCGATGAATACCGACTCGAGATTTTTCATAGTGAATCTAAGATACTTTACTTGAAAAAGATCACTCTTCTCGCAGACGGAAAACCCACGGATCAACCTTAGAAACGTCTCACGAAAAATATCTCTATGATCGTCAGCCCCATTCCCCGAATCGCTTGGGGATTTGCCTTAGCCCTTTGTTTGATTTTTGGCGATCTGTCAGCCAAGGCAGAGTCGTTGGAAACTGGGGAAGCGGCGGTGGTGAATCCCTCGAAAACTCCCGCCCTTCCTGAGCCCATCCAAGCGGGCTTTTTTACTCCCAAGCGGGTGGGAATGATTTGGGATACTTGGGCGTATTACTACGAGGGAAAATTCTACCTCTATTATCTGGCGGGTCGTGCTGGACATTGGGACGGACATGAACTGGCGACCTCTGATGACGGTGTGTACTGGAAGGAACACGGCGTGATGGTCAAGCCTCGCGATGGGGTCACTTGGATGGGCACGGGGCATATTTGGAAGGCTCCCGACTTTGAGACGAGCCATCGGTGGGTGATGAATTACTCAGAACACGTGGGGCCCAAACAGGACATTGCCTTCGTGACCTCCACCGATCTGCTCCACTGGAGTAAGGTGGGCGAGGAGCATCGTTTTGTGCAGGACGTTCGCTGGTATAAGGAGAAGGGGCGATGGGACTGTATCGACACCATCCAGCGTCCTGATGGTAGCCTGTATGGATATTTCACCGCCGATCCCGACAAGTCCAAGGTGGACTATCGGCCGGTGGGTTTTGGTTTTGCGGAGAGCAAGGATGGGATCCGTTGGACGGCGCTTCCGCCAGTGGAGGGGGAGATTGCTGGGGAATTCGGGGGGATTCAGAAACTTGGCGAGAAGTATTATATCCTCATCAGTGAAGGACGCCTGGCGGTCGGAGACAAGCCCGAGGGGCCGTTCCTCGCGCAGAAGAAGAATCCCAATGCCTTTGGTCGTGGTTGCGACATTTACTTCCCGCGTTTCTTTCACACCGCGCCGGGGGGGCCATTGGTCAACCACTTCTACACCAACGGCCCAGTATACGCCGCGCCGTTGAAGGATATGGAGGTCGATGGCGAAGGCACTTTGCGGCTGAAGTGGTGGAAGAACAACGATCGGCTCAAGGATCACTTGCTGGAGACCAGCTGGATCGCGTCTGACAATGCCTCGGCTCCATCGCTGAAGATGTTGGATCTGAGACTGAAGCGGAGTCAGACTTACGTCATTGAAGGCACCATCAGCGGGGTGGAACCGTTGGGGGCCGGTGATGGGAAAAAGGGCATTTTTCTCGATCAAGGGGGTGGTCAGGGTCAGGGCTTGATGTTTACCCGAGAGGCGGTTCAGTTCGGGGCCATGAAAGCCGATGGGAGTGATTTTAAAATCCAGCAGACTTCGAATCGCGACCTCGATCTGGGGCCGTTACAGAACTTTCGATTGGTGGTTCGGGGCGACATGATGGAGCTCTATGTGAACGACTATTTGATGAATCTGAAACGGGTCCATTGGAATGGTCAGATCGGGTTGATCGGCGCTGGCCCCGAGGGCACGTTTAAGAACATCAAGGTCTGGGAAAGCAAATGAACATGGGAAGCCTGAAGAAACCCCCGATCAAGGAGTGGCTGTGGTGTTGGCCCGCGACGGTGAGGATGCGTCCACCCCTCGTGGCGGATGAGGTCCCGGGGTGGCCGAGGCAATCTAGGGAAGTAGCCAAGCCATCTCACTCGTTTACAGACACATGCATGCAAACCTTTTTATGAAAATCAGCCCATTCATCGTCACCGCGGCCACTTTGGCTTTCATCAACCTCAGCGGGGTCGCGGAAGACCCGCAGGTGATCCCTAAGCCGCCGGCGGAGGCGGTGGTGGATGTGACCAAGCCGTGGCCGAGCCCTGAGGTGGTGCAGGGAATTAAGATCCCCGCGCCCCGATCGAAGAAAGAGGTGGAGGCGGTGCGGGGGGCGGTGCCGCCGATGTCGCCCGAGGAAAGTCAGCGTCCTTTTCGGATCGTGCTTTGTGCGGCGGTGAAGGATGCGGGGCATAACGGGGTGGGGTTTCATGATTATCCGATTTGGC
Source organism: Verrucomicrobiota bacterium (assembly GCA_037142835.1). Lineage (GTDB taxonomy): Bacteria > Verrucomicrobiota > Verrucomicrobiia > Chthoniobacterales > Chthoniobacteraceae > Chthoniobacter. The sequence continues at coordinate 8,774 of JBAWZW010000078.1, read as the reverse complement.
GGGAGCGGTGGACGAAGATCCTTGGGGAAGTTCCTGGGGTGACGACGGAGCCGGCGGACCAGTGGCCGACGGCGGAACAGTTTCAGAAGGCGGATGTGATCGCCTTTTTTCATAACAACCCTGTTTGGGACGCGACCAAAGTTCCCGAGTTGGATGCCTTCCTCGCGCGGGGTGGCGGGTTGGTGTTTTTGCATTTCTCGATGAATGGGAATCGCGAACCCAAGGCGCTGGCGGAGCGGATTGGGCGTGCGTGGACGGGGAACAAGTGGCTCCGGGGCGATGTGCAGTTGAAATACAGTCCGCATGAAATCACCAAGGGCTTTCCCGAATCCGACATTCGGCCTGAGGAGCCGTATTGGAATCTCTTCGGTGATGGTCAAGGCACCACCACCATTGCGGCGATGGACGCCGACGGCGCGGCGCAACCACAGGTCTGGAGCATGGAGCGGGGAGGGGGACGGGTCTTTGTTTGTATTCCGTGCCACTTCACTTGGACCCACGACGACCCGCTCTTCCGGGTGTTGGCTTATCGCGGTTTCTGCTGGAGTGCCAAGCGGCCACTGAACCGTCTTGACGCGGCCATCTACACGGGGGCGAGGGTGGTCGAACCGTAAGTTGTTCAGAATAATGGGCAGGAATTTTTTCAAGAATCAGTGGGGTCTTTCGGTGGTGATATTGGGGATGACGGTGGTCATCGCTCGGGGGAGCGACTTGGCATTCAACCGTGATATTCGTCCGATCCTTGCGGAGAATTGTTTCTCCTGCCACGGCTTCGATGCGAAGAAACGGAAGTCGGAGATGCGATTGGATACGGAGGAAGGGGCGTTTGGGAAAGGGGAGAGTGGTGCGGTGATCATCAAGCCGAACGATTTAAAGGGCAGTGAGTTGTGGTCGCGGATTAATACGAATGACCGGGACGAGATCATGCCGCCGGGGAAGTCGCACAAGACGCTTTCGGTGGCGGAGAAAGCAACGCTTCGGCGATGGATTGAGGGTGGGGCTCGGTATGAGAAGCACTGGGCATTTGTGCCGCCGGTTCGTCCAGCGGTGCCCGGCGGAGGGGAGGGGAATCCGCTTGATGCCTTTATCATCGAGCGGCTGAGGCCTGCGGGGTTGGAGCTTTCGGCGGAAGCGGAGCGGGATCGTCTTTTGCGGCGGGTGACCTTTGACCTGACGGGATTGCCCCCGACTCTGGAGGAATTGAACGCGTTTCTGGCGGACCAGCAACCGGGAGCGTATGAGCGGCAGGTGGATCGCCTCTTGGCGTCGCCCCGTTATGGGGAACGGATGGCGGTGCGTTGGTTGGATGTGGCGCGTTATGGGGATACGAATGGCTACTTGCAGGATCATCGGCGGACGGGTTGGCCGTGGCGGGATTGGGTGATCAAGAGCTACAACGATGACCTGCCATTTGATCGTTTTGTGATCGAGCAGGTGGCGGGTGATCTGTTGCCTGATCCCAAGCCTGAGCAGGTGCTGGCGACCGCTTTTTGTCGGAATCATCTGATCACCGTGGAGGGTGGGACGATCGCGGCAGAGTATCTTAACGAATATGCTGCGGACCGGGTGCAGACGGTGGGCACGGCGTTTTTGGGGCTGACGTTGAACTGTTGCCGTTGTCATGATCACAAATTCGATCCGCTGAAGCAGGAGGATTTCTATGGGTTGCAAGCATACTTTAACTCGATCACCGAGAAGCACATGGAGAACAACGGTGCGGCGGCGTATGCGCCGTTGATGGAGGTCGCTTCGCCGCTGGCGCCTCAAGGGGCAAAGGCGAAGGTTATGGTGATGCAGGAGGCGGCCACCCCGACGGCGACATTTGTGTTGTCGCGCGGTCAGTATGATTTGCCAGACAAAACGCGCCCCGCCTCGCGGCGTCCGCCACGGGTGTTTGGCGAGGCCTTGGTGAACGCGCCAGAGAACCGCCTGGGCCTTGCGCAGTGGCTGGTTTCGGGGGAAAACCCCTTGCTTGCTCGGGTGACGGTGAACCGGTTGTGGGAGCAGTTTTTCGGCAGGGGATTGGTGAAGTCGGTGGATGACTTTGGGATGCAGGGCGATTACCCGACGCATCCCGAATTGCTCGATTGGCTGGCGGTGGAATTTCGTGAAGGGGCGAAGCCTTGGAGCGTGCGCCACCTCGTCCGGCAGATCGTGACCAGCGCCACCTATCGCCAGTCGTCGCGGATCACCGCGGAAGGGTTGGCCAAAGATCCTGAGAACCGTTTGCTCGGGCGCTTTCCGCGACAGCGCCTCAGCGCGGAGGAAATTCGTGATCAAGCGATCTTTGTGGCGGGGATGTTGTCGGAGGAATTAGGGGGTGCGCCGGTGTTTCCGTATCAACCCGCGGGGCTTTGGGAGGAACGGGCGAATGAAAGTAGCACCACGAAAAACTATCAGCGCAGTCAGGGTCGCGGGCTTTATCGTCGAAGTCTTTACACCTTTTGGAAGCGGACGGCTCCCCCGCCTTTGATGACGATTTTCGACGCCCCGGACCGGACCGCTTGTTCTGTTCGTCGTGCGCCGACCAACACCCCGTTGCAGGCGCTGGCGGCGCTGAATGACGAGCAGTGTCTGGAATCTGCGAAGCTCCTGGCGGCGCGGACCATGAAAGAAAGCGCCACCACGCCTGAGCGCCTGACGAGCATTTTTCGTCGGGTCACGGGGCGAACTCCTTTGGAGGCTGATCTTCGCACCCTGAGCTCGGGGCTGAGTGTTTTGCTGGCCCGCTATGGAGCCGCTCCCAATGATGCCGTCGCCTTGCTTCGGCAGGGATCCACGTCTGCGCCTGTTGATCTTGATCCAGCTGAGCTGGCCGCTTGGATGCTCATCGCCAACGCCGTGCTTAACCTTGATGCCGCCTTTGTTCGCGACTGACCGATGATCAATCCACTCCACGACCACTGGTTCAACCTGAACCGCCGGCAAATGTTGAAGGGCGCGGCGGCGGGTGGCCTCGCTTTTCTGGGAAGCACCGCTCTGGCGCAACTGCTTGCCGCAGAAGGCACTGGCACGCCTCGCCCGAGCGGTGGACTTCCTGAGTTCCCGAGTTTTGCGCCCAAAGCCAAGCGGGTGATTTACCTCTACATGGAAGGTGCGCCGTCGCAGCTCGACACCTTTGACTACAAGCCGAACCTGCAGGCGATGTTTGACAAAGATCTGCCCGCGTCGGTGCGTGGAACGCAACGGCTGACTGGCATGACCTCAGGCCAGTCGCGGTTTCCGATCGCGCCATCGATCTTTTCTTTCACCCGACATCCCAACCAGCAGAACGGTCTCTGGGTTTCCGATCTGCTCCGGCGCACTGGCGAAATGGCTGGGGAGATTTGCGTGGTGAAATCGATGATGACCGAGCAGATCAACCACGGTCCTGGGGTGACGTTTATGCAGACGGGCCACCAGCTGCCTGGGCGGCCGTCGATCGGTGCGTGGCTTTCCTATGGGCTGGGGAGCTCCAATGCGGACTTGCCGTCTTACGTCGTGATGATCAGCCAAGGTCGTGGTCAAATGCAGGCGCTCTTTTCGCATTTATGGGGCGCGGGCTTTTTGCCGGGCGAGCATCAGGGCGTGCAGTTCCGAGCGGGGACCGACCCCGTGCTTTTTCTGAATAATCCCCAAGGCATGCGGCGTGAGGATCGACGCCAAGTTCTCGATATGATCGGCGAGTTGAACCGTCGCGAGGCCGAGCGGAACGGCGACGCGGAAGTCCTGGCGCGGATCGCGCAATACGAAATGGCGTATCGGATGCAGGCGAGCGTCCCTGAGTTGACCGATTTTAAAAATGAGAGTGAAGCCACCTTGGCGATGTATGGTCCCGACGTCCGGAAGCCTGGAAGCTACGCCTATAACTGTTTGATGGCGAGGCGGATGGCGGAGCGTGGGGTCCGCTTTATTCAGCTGTATCATCGGGGCTGGGATCACCACGGTAGCGTGGTCAAAGACTTGCCGTTGCAGTGTCAAGACGTGGATCAGGCGCAAGCCGCTTTGCTGGCGGATTTACGCCAGCGGGGGCTCCTCGACGAGACGCTGGTCGTTTGGGGTGGAGAATTTGGCCGGACCGTTTACAGCCAAGGTCGGCTGACGCCTACGCAATACGGTCGCGATCATCACCCGCGTTGCTTTCCCGTGTGGCTGGCGGGTGGCGGGATTCAGGGAGGGATTTCTTATGGGCAGACCGACGACTTTTCTTACAACATCGTTGAGAACCCTGTCTCGGCGCACGACCTCCACGCCACGATGTTGCACTGCCTCGGGATTGAGCACACCCGCCTCACCTACAAATCCCAAGGACTGGATATGCGCCTCACGGGAGTGGAGCCCAGCCAAGTGATCAAGGCGATCCTTGGCTAAGTTGGAAGTGGATGGCGGCGAGTCGGCGCAGATCGGCGAGCAGGGAGTCGGGGGCGACGCCGAGGAGATCGCGGGTTTCACCGGGATCGGCGGATAGATCAAAGAGGTGCTCTTGAAGGTGGTTGGGATCGTGGGGATTGAAGAGGTATTTGTAGCGAACGCCGTCGCGGACCTCGACGACCCCGCGCCATTTGCCGGGCGGAGTGGCAATGAGATAAGTGCGGAGGGCGTGGGGTGAGGGTTCGGGGAAAGCCGTTGGAGTGGAAGAAGATCGAAGCAGAGAATGCCCCTCCCAGGATGGGGGAAGAGGGAGGCCGAGGCGGGCGAGGAGGGTTGGGGCGAGGTCGATCTGGGAGGCGAAGGGCATCGGGGAATCGGGGGCGATGGCGGACTCGATGAAGAGCATGGGGATGCGGACTTCGGGTTCGTAGAGGTTCTGCCAGTGACCGGTGATGCCGTGTTCGCCGAGGCTTTGCCCGTGGTCGGCGGTGAGGACGGCGAGGTAATCGTGGAGGTACCCTTTGGCTTGCAGAGCGGCGAAGATCCGCTCGAGGTGGAGATCGGCCTGAAGAATGCCATTATCGTAGAGATCGCTGGCGGCTTGGCTGGCGCCTTTGTGGCCCCAGATCCGGGCGTTCCAGAGTTCGCTTTCGTTTTGCTTCCAGCGGGCGGATTCGGGAAGGCGAGCCCCGAGTTCGTGGACCGACATGAGGTGGAGCCAAAAGAAGGCGGGCTGGGCGTTGGATGGGGGAAGATGCTCGATATCGTCGACGACATTGCGGTCGTCATTGATGGGGAACGGGCGATTATTTCCGTCGTGGAAGAGATCAAAATGATCGCCGTAAGCGCGTCGCAAATGCTGGAAGGTGGTGTGATCGCCCGACAGAAAGGCATGGGTGCGGTAGCCTTGTTTTTGGAGGACTTCGGGTAGTCCGAAACTTTCGAGGTGGATGCTCTTGGGAAAGCGGGAGGTGAGAATACTGAGGAGGCCGTAGCGGGAAGCGTTGCTGGTGGCGTATGCGCAATCCACCTTTTGCCAATGGCCGGTGGTCGCCAACTGGCTGAGGAAGGGGGTGGTCTGGCGAGGATAGCCGTAGCTGGGCAAATGATCGGGTCGAAGGGCGTCGATGGTGATGAGAATGACGGTGCGCGGGTTAAGGGGAAGGCCCGTTGGGTAGTCGCGTCGGGCGAGGAGATCGGCGGCGATTTTATCTGGCGAAATCTCGCGAGCCACCGAAGAGGGGATGAAGAGAGAGAGAAGGGGATCGCTGCTCAGTCCTGCGAAAATGCGGGTGCTTTGCCAGGCGGCGCGGTGGCCCGACCAGCTGGCGAGGATCCCCGCGGTGAGTAGGCAGAAAAGGAGGGGGACGAGTCGAACAGGTGGCGTGGTGGCGAGGCGGAGATGACGCCAAAGGGCGGGAGCTTTTGCGGAGGCGAGGGCGAGGGCGGAGAGACAAAGGAGGACGATGAGGGCGAGGGCGAAGGAGGGGAGTGATCCGAGGGGAATGGAGAGGCTGTGAATTTGCGGGGGAAGCGCGCGTAAAATATTCATGGTGAGGGGGCTAGCCCAAAACCAGACGGAGAGCATTTGGGTGAAGTAGAGGAGATTCACCCCGCCGAGAAAACCGGTGAGAGTGAAGGCGAAGAGCCGTGGGGCGTGGGGGCTATGTTCGCCCCAAGGCGTGCGGGCGAGGGCGCCCCAGCCGATGAGGAAGAGCGTTTGCAAGATGGCTAATTCGGCGAGATGAAAGGCCACCCGACAGGCCAGATGATTGAGGTCGAGATTTCGAACGTAAACGACGATCACGAAACTGCTGATGGCGAGTTGGGGCAAGAGCAGGCGCAACAAGGGCAACCGGGAGGGTTTCAGCGAGGCGCTTGGAGCTTGGGAAGTCATGGGCGAGTCGGGCTGGCGTGCGAGTGGTTTGGCGCCAGCGATACGGAGTCAAGTTTAGAGTGGGGATCAGTGACGGGGGAGCGCGAGGGATTTCTCTGAGGACGTTAGCTGGTGGAGGCGCGACCAGTTTCGATGATGATCGAGCGGAGGCGGGTGGAGAGGTCGAGGAGATAAGGATCGGAGGTCCAAGCGGCGATGGGGAGTGGGAGGCGGTGGGTCCAGTTCTGGTCACCTTTGGAGCCGGGAAGATTGAACCGATCGGTCGCGGCGAAGAGATCGATGATCGAGTAAATGGCGAGATCGGAGCGGGTCTCGAGGAGGGCGCGGAAGAGATGGGCGTGTGGGGAAGGGTAGTAGGGAGTGATGCAGGGGACGGCGAATCCTGCCCAGGCGGCGAGGCGTCGGAGATCCGTCCACGCTTGATCGCGGGCGGGGTAAGTTTCGGGGCCACCCTCGAGGGCGAGGGTTATTTTTTCCATCCAATACTCCCATTTCGAGCGGAGGGAATCGAGGTCATGGGTTCCGTAGGTGGCGACGGAGAGGCGAGGGTAAAGGGAGCCTGGGGTGAGGTTGTGATTGTGCCATTCCCAGTCGGGGATTTTGAAGCCCGCAATGCCGAGTTGGGTGAGGGCGGGGCGGACGTAGTGGGGGACATCGCCGAGGTCTTCGCCGACGAGTCGACCGGGGCCTGCTTCGTCGATGAGATGGGAGAGGATTTCGATTCCTTGGTCGCGATTGGCAGCTTGGTGGGCTGGGGAATCGTCTGGGAAAGGGACGAAATGGGGGAGATGACCGCCCGTGATGGCGGAGGCTTCGTTGGGGGAGAGGGGGATAAAATCGTCATTGCGATCGGGGAGCCAAGGGAAGGCGTAGATGCGGAAGAAGCCGAGGATATGATCGACGCGAAAGAAGTCGAAAGTGGAGCGGACCTTGCGGATGCGTTGCCGCCACCAGGCGAAATTTTCTTGGCGATGCTGATCCCATTTGTAGAGGGGGATGCCCCAATTTTGGCCCCACTTGGAGGCGAAGGGATCATCGGGGAGATTGTAGTCGGGGCCCGTGCCGCCACTCCATTGGTGATCGAAGAGCTCCCGGTGAGCCCAGACATCGGCGCTGAAGTGACTGATTCCGAAGGGGATATCGCCCATCAGGGAGACGCCTTTGGCGGTGGCGTGAGATTTAGTGGCGAGCCATTGTTGATCGGCGAGCCATTGGAGGTATTGGTGGAAGCGGATTTGGTGGAGGAGGGAATCGCGGTGGGCGGTGGGGAGATGATCTAGCCAGAGGCGAGCGAGGGTGGGGGATTGGTGATGAGCGGGCCACCAGTCCCAGCGTTCGCTGTGGTGATTTTCGGTGAAGAGCGTGCGGAAGAGGGAGTAGTCGTCGAGCCAAGTGCTTTCGTTTTGGCAGAAAGCGGTGAAGCTGGCGGTGCGATCGGGATCAGGGATGTGGGAGGTGAAATTGGTAAAGGCGAGGGAGAGGAGGGCGTTTTTGAGATTGGCGGCGCGGGAATAATTGACGGGGCCGTGGGCGAATTGCTCGAAGTGGTGTTCGGCTTTGAGGGAGGCGATTTCTGCGGCGGAGAGATCGGGGATGGCGAGGGGCGAGATTTCGAGGGTTGAGGGGTCGAGGGCGACGGAGGAAATGGCGTTGTAGGGTGAGGGATCGTTGCCTGTGGCGTTGATGGGGAGGAGTTGGATGAGGTGGAAGTGGTGGTCGGCGGCCCAGTCGATGAGTTCGCGGAGGGCGCCGGTGTCGCCGATGCCGAGATCATGGTGACCGCGGAGGGAGAAGAGGGGAGCGAGGATACCGGCGAGAGGATTTTCGGAGATGGAAGAGATCAAGGCGGTAAAATTGGTGGACGTTTGAAGCAGGGAAAAAGAGAGAAATCAAGATTGGAGGATGCTGGAGTGTGGGAGCAGTTTGAATGCCTTGCCAGCGGGTTGAAGGGTGGGTAGGAAATGCGGGGGAGAAAAACTGCTGGCGAGCCTAGGAAGGTTGGCGTGGGGAATTTTTCCTGAGAACCGAATCAAATCAAATAGAGCGAAACTGGATGAAAACGAACTTAATCATGCGGGAGATTTTGGTGATGGGGCTGATGAGTTGGGTGGGGTTGACGGGGGTGAGGGGTGGAGAGGAGGAGGGTTTTGGGAGTTTATTTAACGGGAAAGATTTGACGGGTTGGGATGGGCGACCGGGGTTATGGGCGGTGAACGAGGGGGCGATTCGTGGGGAGACCACAGCGACGAACCGCGCGCCGGGGAATACTTTTTTGATCTGGCGGGGGGGAATCTTGAAGGACTTTGATTTGCGGTTGAGTTATCGGATTTTGACGGGAAACAATTCTGGGGTGCAGTATCGGAGTCGGGATGAGGGGGGATGGGTGGTGAAGGGGTATCAGGGGGAAGTGGTGAACCAGCTGGGGAAGACGGGATTTCTGTATGACGAGGGGCGTCGTGGGTGGCTGACCGATGTGGGAGATTTCATGGAAATTTACGTTCTATTGGGAGTGCCTCAGGCGAACTGT
>JBAWZW010000077.1:0-12622 GCA_037142835.1 Verrucomicrobiota bacterium | reverse complement strand
AGGATAGCCCACCGCCCCTTCCCCCCATCCCCATAGTCTTTACCCTACCTTAATCCCTTGGCGCTTCCGCCCATTCGCGTCCAAAATCTTCTTCCGCAAACGAAGGCTTTTCGGCGTCACCTCCACATACTCGTCCGGCGCGATGTACTCCAACGACCGCTCCAAAGTCATCACCAAAGGCGGCGATAAACTAATCCCTTTCCCATCGCCCGTCGAACGCATGTTCGAAAGCTTCTTCGCCCGACATGGATTGACGGGCATATCGTCAGCCCGCGCGTTCTCCCCAATAATCATCCCCTCGTAAATCTCCGTCTGCGCCCCGATAAACAGCCGCCCACGCTCCTGAATCGTCTCCAAACTATAAGCCGTGCTAATCCCCTGCTCCATCGCGACCAACACCCCGTTGTTCCTCGTTGGAATATCACCCTTGTATGGCCCGTATTCTTTGAAAATGTGCGACATAATCCCATGCCCCTTGGTGATGTTCACCAAGTCCGTCTCCAATCCAATCAACCCACGCGTCGGCACAACTGCCTGCACCGTCACACTATGCGGATTATGCTCCATATTGATAATCTCTCCCTTTCTCGCCGCTAAGGTCTGCAAAATGTCCCCAAGATTCTCATTCGGAACATCCACATAAAGATTCTCGATCGGTTCCAGCAAATCTCCACTCTCCGAACGCTGATAGATCACTTCAGGCCGCGAAACCAATAACTCAAACCCTTCCCGACGCATTTGCTCCACAATAATCGCAATCTGCATCTCCCCACGCGCCTTAATCTCAAAGTGTCCCGCCACATCCGTGTCCGCAAAGAAAATCGAAACGTTCGTTCGCGTCTCACGAACCAATCGCTCCCGCACCTGTCGCGCCGTTAACAACTTTCCTTCCTTCCCCGCCAATGGTCCATCGTTAATGCAAATCTTCATCGTGATCGTCGGCGGATCAATGTCCACAAACGGAATCGGTAACCTCTCCTCCGTATCCGTAATCGTCTCTCCGATAAAGGCATCCTCAAATCCGCACAGCCCAATAATATCCCCCTCACTGGCGTTCTTTAATTCCACTTTCGCTAAACCCACATGACCAAACAATGCGGTCACATTGGCTCGCTCCCGACGATTCTCCGTCGAAATTCGCACCACACTATCCCCCACCTTCACCCGCCCACTAATGATCCGACCATAGGCAATTCGCCCCAGATAATCCGAATAATCCAAATTCGAGATCAACATCTGCAAGTATTGCACATCCGACTTCGCGGGCGCAGGGATGTGCTTCACAATCGCCTCAAAAAGTGGCTCCATTGTAGTGCTCGCCTCATGAATTTCCTTCATCGCATACCCGTCCCGCGCCGAGGCGTAAATCACCGGAAAGTCCAACTGCAAATCAGTCGCGTTCAACTCCATAAATAACTCAAACACCATGTCGAGCACCTTGTGCGGACGGGCGTTATCTCGGTCAATCTTGTTGATGACCACAATGGGCTTCGCCCCATTCTCCAAGGCCTTCTTCAAAACAAATTTTGTCTGCGCTTGCGGCCCGTCATGCGCGTCCACCACCAATAACACCCCATCAATCATCTTCATGATCCGCTCCACTTCCCCACCAAAATCCGCGTGCCCAGGCGTGTCGACAATGTTCACATGATACTCGTGCCACTTAAACGCCGCGTTCTTCGCCCGAATCGTAATCCCCTTCTCCCTCTCCAAATCCATCGAATCCATGATGCGAATTTCCGTCGCCTTCGATTCGTTAGCTCGGAAGGTCCCAGCTTGTTTCAGTAATTGGTCAACGAGGGTGGTCTTCCCATGATCAACGTGAGCGATAATGGCGATGTTTCGAATGTGTTCCATGTCTATGTCCTGGTAGTTGTCGGTATGCAAAAGGGGGCGGAATATGCTGGCAAGATTTTCACTCGTCAAGAAAAGACCGCGAAAGTTTCTCCGAAACTTTCCCTCCTCACCCAAATTCCCCTCCAAAATCCGCAAAAGATCGCCACATCCACCTCAACGCTTGACCTCACCTCCAAAACCAAGTAATCACTCCCCTCCAGTTTCACCAAAACAATCCTTTCTCCTCTAAATTCTTATGGGCCAACAAACCAACAAAATCCAAAAACGTCGCCGCCGTCTCGCTTACATCGCTCGCGTCAAAGCCAAGACCAAAGCCATCGCCGCTAAGCCCGTCAAAAAGAAGGCCGCACCCAAAAAGGTCGCCGCTTCCGCCGTCGCCTAAACCGACGCCCTGGGTCAAAGTACCCACCTTCCCACCATCTTCACCCCCACCAGAGGCTCTCCACCATGAAAGCCCTGCTTGTTGACGGCCATAGCATCATTTTTGCATGGCCAGATCTTCGTCGTATCCACTCCCAACGACCAAGCCTCGCTCGCGATCATCTCATCAAAGTTCTCACCGCTTACCAAGACGCCAGCGGTGTTCGCGTTACCCTGGTTTTCGACGGCAAAGGCTCCAAAATCTCCAACAGCACGGAGCCTGGGGAAATTCAAATCATTTACTCCGGCTCCCATGATACCGCCGACGGAATCATCGAGCGCCTCGTCCACCGCTACGCCACCGAACACGAGATCACCGTGGCGACTTGCGATCATCAAATCCAACAAACCGCCACCAGCTTCAACGCTTTAGTCGTTTCCGCAGAAGGCCTTCGCCCTTGGCTAAAGCAGGCCGAAGATCAACTCGCCCACACCCTAAAAAAACATCGCCGCCGCTAACCAATCTCCGGCTTTGCGAGGTGCCAACTCGTCGATTGCTCATAGGCATGCGCAATCTGCAATAACTCCGCCTCCCTAAACGGCTTGCCCAAAAGCTGCAACCCAATCGGCAACTTCTTCCCCCCTTCCGTCACGAAACCACAGGGAATCGACATCCCAGGAATCCCCGCCAAATTCGCCGCAATCGTAAACACATCCGCCAAATACATCTTCAACGGATCATCACTGCGATCGCCCGCCTTAAAGGCCACCTCCGGGGTCGTCGGACAAATAATCGCGTCCACCTTCGCAAAAGCCTTCGAAAAATCCTCCCGAATCAACGTCCGAACTTTCTGCGCTCGCAGATAAAAAGCATCGTAATATCCACTGCTCAATACATAAGTCCCCAGAATAATTCGTCGCTTCACCTCCGACCCAAATCCCTCTTCCCGCGTTCTCCCATAATGATCCAGTAACCCCGTAGCATCCCCTACCCGATGCCCATAACGCACCCCATCAAACCGCGCAAGATTCGCCGACGCTTCAGCCGTCGCGATAATGTAATAAACCCCCACCGCATGCTCCGTGTTCGGCAAAGAAACCTCCACAATCTCCGCCCCAAGTGACTCATAATGAAGAATCGCCGCCCGCACCGCCTTCTCAACCTCAGCATCGAGTCCCTCAATAAAATACTCCTTCGGCATCCCTAATCGAATCCCCTTCAAATCCCGACCCAACAACGCCGTGTGGTCAGGCACAGACTCCGCCACACTCGTCGAATCCATCGAATCTCCGCCCGCCAAAACATTCATCAAAATGGCCGCATCTTCCACGGTCTTCGTGAATGGCCCGATCTGATCCAGCGACGACGCAAAAGCAATCAATCCAAAGCGAGAAACCCGGCCATAAGTCGGCTTTAATCCCACAACCCCACAAAGAGCCGCCGGTTGGCGAATCGATCCGCCAGTATCCGAACCCAGTGATGCAAATGCCTCATCCCCAGCGACCACCGCCGCCGATCCGCCACTCGATCCACCGGGAATTCGCGCCAAATCCCAAGGATTACATGTCCGACCAAAGGCAGAGTTTTCCGTGGAACTCCCCATCGCAAACTCATCAAGATTACACCGCCCAAAGGGAATCGCCCCCGCTTTCCTTAACTTTTGAATCACCGTCGCATCGTAACTCGCACGATACCCTTGAAGAATTTTTGAGGCCGCCGTGCAAGGCTCACCACGCACGTTAATCACATCTTTAATCGCAATCGGTACCCCACCCAATGGCAAAGAAACATCCGCACTCTCCGCACTCCGCATTGCCGCCTCCAAGTCCCTCGAAAGATAGCCGTGCAACAACGGATCCACCCGTTCAATGCGCGCTTCCAATGCCTTAAGTACCTCGGGCGCAGAGACCTCCTTTGATCTCATCTTCCCCTGAATTTCTGCCACCGAAAGTTCCGTCAATTCCATATGATTATTCAATAACCTTCGGCACCATGAAAAGTTGGTTGGCCGCCCGCGGCGCATTCTCCAATGCCTCTTCCGAAGTAAACCAATCGCGCGGACGATCCTCCCGAAATACATTAAAAATCGCATTCGCATGCGCCGTCGGTTCCACCCCACTCACATCCACCCCCTCCAGCTTTTCCACATAACTCAAAACCTCCAGAATCTGCGCCTGAAAGGTCCGGATTTCCTCTTCACTCAAATCAAGGCGAGCCAGTTGTGCCGTGTAACGAACATCAAATTTTGTGTGCATCAGGATGCAGAGTGAAAAGGAAATCTCTCCGCGTGAAAAGCCGGGAAATCATCCCCGAAAAAAAATCACCGACTGCTTTCCATCCAATCTTTCCTTCCCGTTCCCTCACCCCTCATCTTTCCTTGGCGGTTTTCCGTTGCTCTTTCCTCTCGCCTGCAGAAACTGCCACCTCATTTTTGCTAATCTTATGCCAAAACCTAAAGTCCTAGTCGCCGATCCCATCGCCCAACGCGGTATTGATGAACTTCGCCACGACCAACTCCTCGATGTGACCGTCAATCTCGGTCTCAAACCCGATGAACTCCTCGCCATCATCGGCGATTTTCATGGCCTCGTCATCCGGAGCGAAACCAAAGCCACCGCCCAAATCATCGATGCCGCTACCCATCTCAAAGTCATCGGCCGCGCCGGCGTCGGCGTCGATAATGTCGATGTCGATGCCGCCACCAAACGTGGCATCATCGTCATGAATACCCCAGGCGGAAATACCATCTCCACCGCCGAACACGCTTTCTCCCTCATGGTCTCCACCGCCCGAAGCATTCCCCAAGCCGATGCCTCCATCCAAAAAGGACTCTGGAATCGCAAGACCTTCGTCGGCGTCGAACTCTATAACAAAACCCTCGCCATCCTCGGGATGGGCAGAATCGGTACGGAAATCGCCCGCCGCGCCATCGCCTTCGGAATGCGCGTCGTCGCTTATGACCCCTATCTCTCCGCTTCCCGCGCCCGCTCCTTACAAGTCGAACTCATCGATTCCCTCGACGCCATCCTCGCCGAAGCCGACTTCATCACCATGCATATGCCTCTCACCCCAGAGACCAAACACATGCTCAACGCCGAAACTCTCGCCAAAACCAAGCCCGGGGTCCGAATCGTCAATTGCGCCCGAGGTGGTCTCATCGATGAACTCGCTCTCATCGATGCCCTCCGCTCCAATCATGTCGCCGCTGCCGCACTCGATGTCTTTGAAACCGAACCGCTCCCCGCAGATTCCCCCTTGCGCGGTTTGCCAAATCTCATTCTCACCCCACACCTCGGTGCCTCCACCGCCGAAGCCCAAGAAGGCGTCGGCATCGAGGTCGCCGAACAAATTCGCGCCGCCTTACTCCACGGCGAAATCCGCAACGCCGTCAATATGCCGAGTATCGATGCCAAAACCCTCGCCGCCATCGGGCCCCATCTCGCTCTCGGAGAAAAACTTGGCCTCTTCCTCTCCCAAATCGCCGCCAAACGTTGCGATAGCTTAAACATCAACTTCAGCGGAAAAATGAACGAAGTCGATACCACCCCGATCACCCGCGCCGTCCTCACCGGCTTCCTCCGCGCCGCCGGTGGCGGAGAAGTCAATATCGTCAACGCTCCCGCCTTCGCCGTCACCATCGGCCTCAAAATCACCGAATCCCGCGAGTCCAGCGTCGGCGACTTCTCCGAACTCATCGAACTAACCGCCACCGGTGAGTCCGGTTGGGTTTCCGTCGCCGGCACTTTCTTCGGAAACACTCCGCGAATCGTCAAGATTAACGGCCAACACATTGAAGCCAAACCAGAAGGCGTTATCTGCATTCTCGAAAATCGCGACCGACCAGGCATCGTCGGCCACGTCGGAACCCTCATGGGCCGCGCAGGAGTCAACATCGCCAGTATGTCCCTCTCTCGCCACGAAGCCGGTGGAAATGCCCTCACCGTCCTCAACCTCGATACCCCCCCCAATGCCGAGCTCCTCGCCGAACTCCGCTCCGAAGACGACATCATTTCCGCGATGACTGTCCAATTGTGATCGTCCAATTATGAAGCTCACTTTTGCCACCGCCTCAGCTCCCCTTCTAAAAGAGAGCGTTCTCGTTCGTTTTATCACCCGTGATCATCGAGCCAAACTCCTCCCCCCAGTTTCCGAAGAGGAGTTCTCGGGAAAACCGTCGTCCATCCTCTACTCACGCCACCATGCCACTCTCTTCGTCGGACTCGGTGAACGAGCCAAAATAAACGCTCACTCACTCCGCACCGCCGCCGGTGTCGCCACGATGTTTCTCAAAAAAATCGGCCGACACAATCTCCTCGTCCAACTCGAAGACTGGCCTCAATTTGTCGGACCCGTCGTCGAGGGCATCATCCTCGCCGACTACCGCTACGAACAATTTAAACCCAAGAAAACTCCCCCCCTCGCCACCGTCCGCATCCAAACCCTCGCCGAAGATTTGCCCGCCGCCAAAAAGGCCAGTCACCGAGGCCAAATCGTTGCCGAAGCCACCAACATCGCCCGCAGTGTCGCCAATCAACCCGGTAACCTCCTCTACCCAGAATCTTTAGCCACCCAAGCTGTCAAGATCGCTCAAGACGCTCACTTGCAAGTCTCGGTTCTCGACGAAAAAAAACTCCGCGCCGGGAAGTTCGGTGGCCTCATCGCCGTCGGCCAAGGGAGCCTCCGCGGCCCCCGATTAATCATCCTCGAACATCGCGGCGGCCCCAAAGACGAACCCCCCATTGTCCTCGTCGGCAAAGCTGTCACCTTTGACTCCGGTGGCATCTCCATCAAGCCCGCCGCCAATATGGAAGACATGATCTTCGATAAATGTGGCGGCACCACGGTCCTCGGCGCCATGGTCGCCATCGCCGGACTCCACCTCCCACATAATGTCATCGGCCTCATCGCTAGCGCAGAAAATATGCCGAGCGGTGCAGCCTACCGACCAGGCGATATCATCACCACTTACGGAGGCAACCACGTCGAAATCGTCAACACCGATGCCGAAGGTCGACTCGTCCTCGCCGATGCCATCGCCTACGCTCGACTCCGCCTCAAGGCCGCCGCCATCATCGATCTCGCCACCCTCACCGGCGCTTGCGGCGTAGCCTTAGGTGACTGCGCAGCAGGTCTTTGGGATAATCACCCCCCCATCGGCAAGTGCCTGCTCGATGCCGCAGAAAAAGCCGGCGAACGCCTCTGGCCAATGCCCCTCTACCCAGAGTTTGAAGAGCAAATCCGTAGCGATGTCGCCCTCATCAAAAACAGTGGCGGTCGTCTCGGCGGAGCCTGCACCGGAGCCGCTTTTCTGAAAACTTTCGCCGAAAATACCCCTTGGGCTCACCTCGATATCGCCTACATGTCCAACCGCCCAAAGGACCGACCCGAACTCGCCCGCGGCGCCACCGGTTTCGGCCTCCGAACTCTCGTCGCCCTCATCGAAGCTTGGAAATAATCCTCCACCCCACACACACTCCCTCAAGGTTTTCTCCGCATCATCAACCAAAGAAAAAGCACTTTCATCCTTCTTTTTTCCTTCAATGAGCCATCCAACCACCGATGAACTTTCACAACAGTATGTCGTTCCGTCCTATGGCAGATTCAACCTCAATCTCGCCCGTGGCCAAGGTTCCACCGTCTGGGATGAATCAGGAAAGGCTTACCTCGACTTCGGTTCCGGGATCGCCGTCAGCTCGGTCGGCCATTGCCACCCCAAAGTCATCGAGGCCATGCGCACGCAACTCGGCGTCCTTATCCACACTTCAAACCTCTATTACACTCTACCCCAAGCCCAACTCGCCGAACGCCTCGTCCGCCTCACCGGTGCCCCAGGAAAAATCTTTTTCTGCAATAGTGGCGCTGAAGCCAACGAAGCCCTCTACAAACTCGCCCGAAAATTCGGCAACCAATGCTCCCAAACTCCTCCACCCCAACTTGATGCCATTCACGTTCCATCTGGATCCCCATCCACAATCATCACCATGGATGGATCTTTCCACGGCCGAACTCTCGGGGGCATCGCCGCCACTGGCCAAGAAAAAGTCAAAAAAGGCTTCGAACCCGCCGTCCCAGGTTTCACCCACATTCCCCTCAATGATTCCGATGCCCTCCGCCTCGCCGTCCAATCTCCCGGGGTCATCGCCATTCTCCTCGAACCCATCCAAGGCGAACGCGGGGTCCATCCCGCCACCCCAGCCTTCCTAAAACTCGCTCGCCAACTCTGCGATCAACATGGCCTCTTACTCCTCTTTGATGAAGTCCAATGCGGACTCGGTCGCACCGGCGATTGGTGCGCTTGGAAATCCATCCTCGGCGACGATTCCCTTTACCCTGATGCGGTTAGCTGGGCAAAGGGCATTGCCGGCGGCTTCCCTCTCGGCGCGGTCTGGATTAGCAATCGGCCCGTTCAGTTAAACAACGGTTCCACGATTCCTCTCTGCGACCTCCTCGGACCAGGTTCCCATGGCACCACTTACGGTGGCACACCACTCATGAGCACAGGCGCCATCGCCGTCCTCACCGCCATCGAAGAAGAAGGGATGCTCGAAAATGCCCGAACCCTCGGCTCCTACGCCCTCCACTCTCTCCAATCCCTCCAATCCCCACTCATCGCCGATCTCCGCGGCCTCGGTCTCCTCATCGCCATCGAACTCGTCAACGATTTCTCCACCCGCTCACCCGTTCTTTCAGCCGACAAAGCCCCCTCGCTCGCCCTCGTCGAGGCCCTCCATTCCGCCGGTCTCCTCACCGTTCCCAGTGGAACCCACGCCATTCGCTTGCTCCCTCCACTCAACGTCTCCCAAGAGGAAGTCGATCAAGCCATCGAAATTATTCGCACAACTCTCCAAAGCTTTCTCTCCTAAATCTCTCCGCATGAACCATTTTCTCTCCATCGAATCTACCCCCACCGCAGATTTGATCGCCATTCTCGCCTCGGCAAAGGAAATGAAAATCACCCGAGGCCACCACCACGAACATCCCTTGCGCCACCAATGCTGGGCCCTCCTCTTCTCCAAAAGCTCGACCAGAACTCGCGTCTCTTTCGAAGTCGGAATTCGTGAACTCGGTGGCGATGTCCTCTTCCTCAACGCCAACGATATCCAACTCGGTCGCGGCGAACCCATCAAAGATACCGCCCGGGTTCTCGGCCGCATGGTTCACGGTGCCGTCATCCGTACCTTCGCCCAAAGCGATGTCCAAGACTTCGCCCAATACTCAGGCATCCCCACCATCAATGCCCTCACCGACGAAGAACATCCCTGCCAGATCATCGCCGATCTCCAAACCATCGAAGAAAAACTCGGATCCGTCGCCCGGAAAGTCGTCACTTTTGTCGGCGACGGCGCCTGCAATATGCCAATCTCTTGGCTCTGGGCCGCCTCCAAACTCAACTTCGAACTCCGAATCGCTGCCCCACCCACTTTCCAACCACCCCCAGAAATCGTCGCCCGCGCTTTCCCAAACATCATCTCCCCAGCTCCCGCCAGCGGCCTCCCACCAGCCATCTCCGAAAACAACACCGGCGGTCGACTCGTCATCACCGATGACTTAACCGCCGCCGCGACCAACGCCGATGTCCTCTACACCGATGTCTGGGTCAGCATGGGCAAAGAAGAGGAGTCCGCTTATCGCATCGCTCAGTTCGGCCGATATCAAATCAATGCCGACCTCCTCGCCAAAGCTCAACCCCATGCCCTCGTCATGCATTGCCTTCCAGCTTACCGAGGCAAAGAAATCACCGAAGAGGTTTTAGAAGCCCACGCCGAGACCATCTTTTCCCAAGCCGAGAACCGACTCCACGCCCAAAAAGCCATCCTCAGCTTGCTCACCCGTTAACCCACTACCAAAATTCTGTACCCCTCACCCCTCCCGCTCACTCTGCGCTCGTTCGCCCTCCTCACCCTCATACTCCTCCTTTCCCCACTCGCCCTCGCCGAAATCATCCCCCTTTCCAAGGCCCTCGCCGAAAAACTCGTCGATACCCAATTCACCGGCAACGGACACGACGAAGCCTCTCTCCACCTGCTCAATCTCCACCCAAAACCACTTTCTATTTTCCTCCCGCAAGCCTCGGTTCTCCAGTCCGCTCATCAAGAAAATCAACTCACCCTTCAACCGCTCACCATCCATCTCAAGGGCAACGCCACCGCCGATCTCCTCATCCCGACGCTCGCTCTCAGCTCAAAAAATTCCCGCTCCCCACACCCACTCACCCTCGCCTCCCAGTCCGCCCCCCAGTGGCAACCCCTCCTCGATCTCCTCACCAAACAAACCAACCTCCCCCTGCCCACCATCCAACTTGCAGCCCTCCTCCTCACCGAAAACCTCGACTGGCCTGCCGTCCGCTCGTGGTCCGCTCTGCCCTCCCCACCTTCCCCAACGGAAATATCCCAAATCATCAACGCCATTACCCTCGCGCAACTCACCGCTCCCCACCAACCCCTGCAAATTCTCCAAAACAACGATCTCAAACGCCTCGCCCTTCGTACCCCTCTGACCCGAGATAAAGCCCTCCGCCTCTATGGCTTCAATCTCGAAACCCTTCCCCAAAGCACTCCATCAATCCCTCCCACACTCCAAGAGTTACTCCACCTCTCCCCAAACGACAATTGCCCCGCCTGCCGCGCACGCCAGACCGTTCCCATCGATATCCCCTAACCAAACGCACCCCAAAAGCAAAACCGCTTACCACGGATTCGTCGGCGACATCTTCCAACCACGGACCTCCTTGACCTCCATCCTTCCCCCCTCACTGAAAAAACTCACCCCCGTTTCGTCAGGCTCATAGGTGTGCTGCTTGACGATCGACTGCCGGTCGTTCGCAAAAATCTCCACGGTCCGACGGTCGATAAAGACTCGCAAGACCATGTCTTCTCCAGGCTTCAGCTCGAAAGGAGCGACACTGCTCCCAAGTCGAATGGTTTTACTCTCAGGCTCCACGACCAAGTCGATCCCCGCCCCATTTTCCTTATTCGCCAACAAACGCATCCCATAACCCGTGGCACTGCCGCGCTTGATCGTCGCGATGATTTCAATGGTGTCGCCAGCAAGGCACTTCAGCCGATAAGGCACCGCACTCTCCACCGCAAAGGCAGGCTCCGAGACCGGGAGATAGCGGAGCTGCTCCAGTTCTTTGACTGGCTTGATCCGAAGAATCCCATCAGCAGGCAAACTCAACTCCCGGGGAAGCGAAAGAATCCCGTCCCACAATCCATTGCCGCCACTTCGACTAGACGCAAAGCACCACGCCCACATCACCCGACGCCCATCAGGAGTAAGGAGCGTTTCAGGAGCAAAAAACTCCCCGCCATGCCCGCCTTCCTTCATCCCGTCGGAAAGACTCCAATTCATCCTCGCGTGAAACTCCGGGGTAAATTGCTTGCCATTCCATTCCCCAAGATAGTATCGACACCCCCTGATGTGACTGATGCAGAGCAACATCCACTTTTCTCCCAGCTTAAAAAAGTTCGGACACGAAATGTCCTCATTCGTCTTGATCTCCGTCGTCCGACTAACCTCAGGCATCTCTTTACTCAAAAATGGGCCGATATACTCCCAAGTTTTTAGATCAGTCGATTTCATCACGGTGGCTTCTTTCCCGATTTGAAATGGATGATTCCCAAAGAGGGCGTAGTGGATATTTCCCTCCCTCCAAATCTCTGGATCCCAATGACTAATCTTACTTCCATCCTGATTCGCTCCCACCTCAGGCTCCACCACAGTCGGCTCACTCCACTTTTCCAAATCATCATCCGCCGCCATAGAGATGGCATTCCTCTTCAATCGATCACTCATGTAGATCAGCGTGGGCACGCCGTCTTTATTCAGGCAACATCCCCCACTGTTCATAATCCCCGAACCCAGCCGCACATCGGGATGCCACCGCCAATGCACTAAGTCGTGGCTCGACACATGCGAGTAAATCCCTTGAAAAATGTAGAAAAGGTGATACCGCCCCTTCCAGTAAATCGCGCAATTCGGATCCATTGGCGACGCCTTCCCTTCAGGACTGACCAGGTGATAAGTCGGGCGCGTGCGGTCCCCAATCAAACCGTTGCGAAAGGCCCGGTAGCCCTGCGGATCAACGGCCCATCCAGTCGCTAAAAAAACCCCCAATCCCCCCCAAAAAACCACGACAGGAAAGACACGGAGGCACTTCCTTAAGAAATTCATTATCATCAAAAGCACCGTCTTTCCAATCCTCCAAAAAGACCAGTCTGAATTGCCCACACAAGAAGCGCCCCTCCACCCGCCCCGTTTCCAGTGATCCACAGGACGCAGACCCATGGCGTTTTCCCCCTCCGCAAACGGCGGAACTCCACCTCCGCGTGGATCCACCTCCAAGACTGCCAACGCCCGTTCAATCCATGCCATCGGCTCTCCCCGTTGGCGTGGTCAAAAACC
>JBAWZW010000076.1:0-12881 GCA_037142835.1 Verrucomicrobiota bacterium | reverse complement strand
GACCGGGATTGAACCGGTGACCTCGTCCTTACCAAGGACGTGCTCTACCAACTGAGCTACTCAGGCACTACATCCAGTACATTAAATACAGGACTTAAAGCACCGTCACCCACTAGTCTAGAGGGCGAAAAGGCCTGACATTTACTCGGGTGATTCTCCGCGAGTTTAGTCAGGCTGTTTCTCCGCACTTTCCCAGCAAGCGAGTCGACAAAGTAGCAAAAGCCCACCGCGTGTCAAAAAGAAAATGCACCTAATTTTAATCGACTCTCCCCATTGGTCGATTTGCGATTTCCGCCCCCCTTTTTTCTCGTCGCTCCAAACGCACACCAACCATGCCCAAATCAAGCTCTGCCCAAGGATCAGCTCTCTTAATTTCCATTAAAATCACCGATTCTCCACCCAAACTCGGCGCCATTCTCTCGCGAGTCGCCCCCTTTTTTTACGGGGCGATTTCGCTCGATCTTTTAAAAAAATCGCCACCCCAAAGTTTTTCAATGAAGCCGTTCAGCGGTCGATTCCACCGAAACTTTTTACAAGCAACAGCTGGCCTAGCCCTCCAGGTCAGCGCCACACCACAAAAAATCTGGCGACGTCTCCACGCCGAAACCGTCCAAAAATCAACCAAACTCCCAGATCCAAAAATCAGTCCTCACCAAAAACCAAAGCCGCCGCAACACCCAGTAAATCCATACACTCTCCCCCTCCGTTAAACTGCTTGCACTCCCTCAGAAATTCTCGTCAAACCGCTCCTGCCCAACTACTTCTCCAGTAATACCACTTGTTCAACACTCGGAAACTTTTCCGGAACTGGAATCGTTACCTCGCCCGTAGCCACCCACTGACATGCCCGCATCGTAATCAGATTGGCCCCCGCACACTGAATGGCGTCCGTCTTCGGTCCCACATGCCCCATCACATTCGTAACCACTTTTCCTTTGCCAAAGGGAATCCACCACACCATCGGTTCATTCTCCCCCGTTCCACCCTTCGCCTTGTCAGAGAAAGCCGTCGCCAACAGATGCACATTTTCCGCAGGCCCACGCTGACCATGATACAACTCGTCTTGCCCATGCTTCCACGTCACAGGCAATCCCTTCATCACCGGGTGCTCGGCATCCCGACTCGTTACCAAAAATTCCCACTGACTCCCATGCCCCGCACCAGCCCCATCCTTCGCCAAGTGAATGGTCACCGCTCCGTCGTCTGCCACGGTAATCCGCTTCCCATAATCCGCTCCACGCCAACCCAAACCAATCATCTGATCATACTCTTTCCAACCAGGAAAAGCATTGTTCGCCGCATGAATAATCACCGCACCACCCCCATTTTCAATAAACTCCACGAACGATTTCCGAATCGGCCCAGGCCAAGCTTGCCCATTATAGTTACTCAAAACCACTTGATACTTCGAAAAGTCTGGTTGCCATCCGGCCCAGTCTGCACCCCCAGAAGGAGTCGTCGAAACATCCACAGTAAACAACCCCGTCGCCTCCAATTGCGCCTTGTGCCAAGGCGTCATTTTCCTCCAATCATGGTTGTTTTGACCATCAATAATTAAGAGACGAATTTTCCCCACTTTTCCCACCTCAGCATGGGCAAAAAGCCCCAAGAAAACTACCAAAGTGAAAACGATCAGTGAGCGGGGATTCCAATGCATCCCCGCTCATAGAGCGAACCAGTCCATCTAGCAAAGCAGAAAATTCTTAACCTCCGACGCCTCTCCACTTTTCCTCAACCCACCTCCACCCCAAAAACTCTCCAACAAATATTTCCTCAGACAACAAATCTTCCTCACATGACTGACTTCGCCACCGCTCTCCATGCACAACTCCAGCCCCTTGCCGAAAATCGCATCTACATCGGCACATCTTCTTGGAAATATCCCGGCTGGATCGGGCAACTTTACCAACCTCAACACTACCTCACCCGAAACAAATTCTCCCAAGCTAAGTTCGATGCCCATTGCCTATCCGAATACTCCAAAACCTTCCCCTCCGTCTGCGTCGACGCCGCCTATTATCAGCTCCCCACCGAAGCCACCCTCGAAAAACTCTGCGCCTCCACACCCTCACACTTTCGCTTCTCTTTTAAGGTCACTAATCTATTCACCCTTAAGCACTTCCCTAATCAACCACGCCACGGAAAGTCCGCAGGTCAGCTCAATCCTCACTTCCTGAACCACAAACTTTTTGCCAACTCCTTCCTCAACCCATGCAAAAATTTTCGGTCCTCCATCGGCGTCCTCATCTTCGAATTCTCCCAATTCTACCCCCGTGACTTTACCTCCGGTCGCGAGTTCGTCGCCGACCTCAACCGCTTCCTCGAAGAACTCCCCAAAGGGTGGCAATACGCCGTCGAAATTCGCAACCAAACGTTTCTTCAACCCGAATACTTCGCCACCCTCCACCGCCACGGCGTCGCTCATGTCTTCAACTCCTGGACACGGATGCCTCCCGTCCACGATCAACTCGCCATCCCCCATAGCCAAACTACCGACTTTTTAGTCGCCCGATTTCTTCTCACCCCAGGACGCACTTACGCTCAAGCCGTCTCCGCCTTCACTCCTTACTCCGCCACCCAAGCACCAGATTTCCACGCTCGAATAGCGGGGCGCTCCCTGATCGCCCGCGCCAAATTGGCTAATCAACCCTCCTTCATCTATGTAAATAACCGACTGGAAGGGAATGCTTTAAATACCGTCAAAGCCCTAGTCGAATCCTGACTTGCCGAAAGCCTCTCCTCCGCGCACTGTTCAAATAAACACTATGCGCTACTCACTCCAATACCCACCGCCCCAGAACATCCCCAGCTCACCCACCGACTCCACCCTTCCCTCTTCCTCAACGTGATCATTCACCTCGATGCCGATGCTTTCTTTGCCTCGGTCGAACAGGCAGCCGATCCCAAACTCCGCGGAAAACCAATCGCCGTCGGAGGCGACCAACGCGGAATCATCGCCTCCGCCAGTTACGAAGCCCGTCAACTCGGAATCTTTACCCCCATGCCCACCGCCCGAGCACGAAAACTTTGTCCAAAACTCATCGTCATTCCTCCCGACTTCGAAAAGTACGAGCAGTTCTCCCAATTAATGTTTTCCTACGCTTACGACTTCACCCCTGAAGTGGAAATTAGCTCGATCGATGAAGGATACTTCGACCTCAGCGGATCCCCAAAATATTCTCCACGAGCCACGGCAGAGACGATTCGCCGTGCCATTCTTCAAACCCTCAAACTCTCTGTCTCTGAAGGTATTGCCACCAATAAACTCGTCGCCCAAATCGCCTCAAAACTCCGCAAACCCGCTTCCCTCATCGAGGTTGAACCAGGAAACGAACGACTCTTCCTCGCTCCGCTTCCCAATCATTGGCTCCCCGGCGTCGGCCCAAAACTCTCCGCAATCCTCAACAACGCAGGCCTCGCAACCATCGAACAAATCTCCCAAACCTCCGCCCAATTACTCGCCCTCCTCGCTGGAAACTACGGAACCCAACTCCTCACTTTTGCCAATGGCATCGATCACCGCCCCGTGATGCCCATCCCAGCCGAAGCCAAAAGCTACGGCGAGCAAGCAACCTTCGCCGAAGACACCACCGATGAAGTCTTTCTCCTAGCCAAACTCCACAGCATCGCCGATCGCCTCGCCTCCAAGGTTCGCCAAGATCACAAAAGCTTCCGCACCATCTCTCTCAAAATTCGCTACAACGATCTCGGCGAAGTCACTCGCTCAGCCAGCCTCGACGAGCCCAGTAATCTCGAACAAGACCTTTATCCCCTCCTCCCAGAACTCCTCAAAAAAGCATGGGAAAGGCGCGTCAGCTTAAGGATGATTTCCCTCCGCCTCACCAGCATCTACCCCAACATTTTTCCCCAAGAACTCAACCTCGGCTCCCTCAACCGCAAACGCCAAAATGAACAACGGCTATCCCCCATTCTCGACCAATTACGCAGCCAGTATTCCCTGATGCGCGGCCACGATCTTTGGCTTAAAAAATCCCCAAAAAAAATCGCCTCCCCCACCATCCCCATCACCCATACACCCCCACCCTCTCTCTCAAAAATCTCCCCCCCAAAATTCGTCCCACTCAATCTGAAAAGCTACTTCAGTTTTCTCGACTCCACCCTCTCCATCCCTGCAATCATCGAGGCCGCCACCCAAATGGGCGCCCAAGCGATCGCCATCGCCGACCCCAATCTCCACGGCGCCGTCGCCTTCTTTTCCGCCGCCCTCGCCGCGGGAATCAAACCCATCATCGGCGCAGAAATTCGCCACGCAGATCGCCCATTGAATCTCTATGTCGAAAACGCCACCGGTTACGCCAATCTCTGCCATCTCCTCTCCCAACCCTCCATTTCTCCATCCCTCCTCGCCGATCACCGCTCCGGCCTCATCCTCGCCGAATCCTCCAATGTGGCCTTACCCGAAATTCGCTATCGTTCCCCAAACGACCGAGAAAAATTCGCCATCCTCCAAAGCATTCGCACCCTCACTCTCCTCCATCAACCCCACCCCCAAAAACGCCTCGGCAATTTCCATTGGCCCACCATCGACGAAGTCGCCCACCACTGGTCCCCCCAAGCCATTCAAGCCACCCACCAAATCGCCGAACGTTGCGAATTCACCTTCGAATTCGGGCGATTGCGTTTCCCTCGATTCACTCCCCCCATCGGATCAAATCCTCGAGATTTCCTCAAACACCTCGCTTTCACCGGCCTCAAAAAACGCTACGGCAACCATTCCAATCAACACGAAATCCAACTCCAAGAAGAACTAATGATCATCTCTGAAGTCGGATATGAATCCTACTTTCTCACCACCTGGGAGATTCTCCAAGAATGTCGCCAACGCCAAATCCCTTGGATCACCCGAGGAAGCGCCGCGGATTCTCTGGTCTGCTATTGCCTCGAAATTTCCGGAGTCTGCCCCATCCGCTTCGAACTCTACTTTCAACGCTTCCTCAATCGCGAACGCATGGCCCTCCACAAACTCCCCGATATCGATCTCGATTTCCCCCACGACCGCAAAGATGAGGTGGTCGAACTCATCTTCAATCTCTATGGCCCCAATCACACCGCCATCGTCGGCGGCTTCAATACCTACCGCGAACGCTCCGCCATCACCGATGTCGCCAAGGTTCTCGGTGTCTCCGAATGGCAAATCCGCCAACTCACCGAAAATCTTCCGCAATCCCATCCCACTCGCGTCGCAGAGTCCGAATCAATTACCAAAAATTTTCCCGGAAATCCTTGGAAAGAAGAACCTTATCAGACAGCTCTCCACATGGCTTCCTTCCTCGATGGCTTCCCGCGCCATCCCAAAATGCACCCCTGCGGCATTGTCCTCTCCAGCGATCCCATCACCACCCTCACCCCCACTTTCTCCAGCGCCAAAGGCTACCCAACCACCCACTTCGAAATGGATGCCGCCGAAAAAGTCGGCTTGATCAAAATGGATATTCTCGCCCAAGGCGGCTTGGCCGTCATTCGCGATTGCCTCCAACTCCTCGCCAAAAAGGG
This sequence comes from Verrucomicrobiota bacterium, assembly GCA_037142835.1. Lineage (GTDB taxonomy): Bacteria > Verrucomicrobiota > Verrucomicrobiia > Chthoniobacterales > Chthoniobacteraceae > Chthoniobacter. Next base: position 7,367 of record JBAWZW010000076.1, on the reverse strand, counting down.
CCTCCATCCCCAACTCGAAAACCTCGCCCCATGGGACAATCCCCACATCTGGGCGATGCTCGCCTCCGGAAATGCTCGCGGCGTTCACCACATCGAAAGCCCCGCCATGATCTCCCTCGCCCAAATCTGCCATGTCCAAAATATCGATTGCCTCATCGCCATCGTCTCCATCATTCGCCCAGGCGCCGCCAATGGGACCAAGAAAAAACAGTTTGCCAGACGCGCCCAAGGCTTGGATCCCGTCGAATATCCTCACCCCTCCCTCGAACCTATCCTCCGCACCACCTTCGGAGTCGTTGCCTACGAAGAACATATCCTCCAAATCTGCCAGTCCTTCGCCGGACTTTCAGGAGGCCGATCCGACCTCCTCCGACGCTCTCTCGCCAAAAAAAATCTCCCCGCGATCGCCGAAATTAAAAAAGAATTCATCCTCTCCGCTCAATCTCTCCACCGCTCCCCACTCGAAATCGAACGCGTCTGGACTCTCATCGAAGGCTTCCAAGGATACGCTTTCTGCCGCGCCCATAGCACCGCCTACGCCCTCGAAGCCTATCAAAGCGCCACCCTCAAACATTCGCACCCCACCGAATTTCTTGCCGCCGTCCTCACCCACGGAAAAGGCTTCTACTCCAGACTCGCCTACACTCTCGAAGCCCGACGCCTCGGCATCCATTTTCTCTCCCCAAATATCAATCTCTCCAGCGAAAATTTCACCCCTGAAAATCAGTCGATCCGAGTCCCTCTCCGCATCGTGAAAAATCTCACCAGTCCCACCCTCCATCGCTATTCCTCGGAAATCAAAAAATCAAAGTTTTTCTCCATTAATGACTTCTACACTCGCGTTCATCCACACCCCACCGAAATGCTCAGCCTCATCCGCGTCGGTGCCTTCGACACTTTCGGCGACTCTCGAACTAACCAGTTCTGGCAACTCCAATCCCTCTCCCCATCAACATCAACCGATCACTCCCTCTTCGAAAATCAACCGCCAAAATTCCCCGATTTTCCCCTCACCGAACCCTCCACCCCTCAACGACTCCGTGACGAAATCGAGCTCCTCGGCTTCACCGTCACTGGTCACCCTCTCGATCAATTTCCCACCATCCCTTGGCATACCTATTGCCCAATTCGCGATCTCCACCGCTACCCAAATCAACGCATCGTCGCTTGCGGATTGATCATCGCCCACCGCTCCCACGAACAATCCTCCGGTGGCTCAATGAAATTTATCACCCTCTGCGACTATACCGGAATCATCGAATGCGAAATCTTCGCCACCGCATACCGACGCTTTGGCCTCGCCACCAACCAGTTCGCCGTGGTCGAAGTCGAAGCCATCGTCACCCCTTTCGATAACCTCCTCGGCTCCACCCTCGATGTCCAACGCGTCAGCCGTCCACGCTCCATCGCCAAAACGCCCGCACCCCACTCATCACTCTCATTCCCCCCAATCAACGCACATTCACCGCCGTCTTCACCGCGATCGGTACAGGGATAAACTCCTTGATCACTTTAGCTTCCGCCGCATCGATCAAACGAATCTTCCCGTCTTCCCCAGCCACCGCCACCCCCGTTCCATCCCGCAACCAACGAACGGCAAACTGCCCTGCATCTATCGAAACACTGCCCAACAACTTCACCTCACTCCCATAATGCTCACGGAGTTTCTCCTTATCTTTCGCCGTCCTCGAACCATCGTCTTTCCCCTCAATTCCCAAAATATCCGCAGGCATCACGGTGCTGAAATCGTAGTTATAAAAATGAATCACCCCTTTGCCATCCAACGAACTCGCCGCCGCAAATCGCTGCCCATCGGGAGAAAAATCCACCGCGTAAATCCGCCCATCCATCGCCGGCCACTTCCGAATGCATAATGCATTATCCCCAATCTTCCGCTGAATTTTTCGCACAATCCGATAGGCCTGCGGTACTCCATCCGCCCCTCCCACCAAAAACTCATCACGCAAAGGATGCCTCGCCACCGCCTGCAATCCCCCACGCAATGCCCCAGGAGTGATCGAACTAATGTTGTCAATAAATCGCTCCGTCGCCACCTCCGTCAGCTTCGCACTCATATCCCGCCCAACACTGACCAACTGATCCCCCTTCACACTAAATGCCGTGTCCAATACCCAGTCACTATGCGAAGATTGTTGCAAGACTTGCGTCCCCGTCGTCGAACTAATCGCCCGTAAGGTGTTATCTGCACACCCAAAAGAAACCATCTTCCCATCCGGCGACCACGATACCCCATACACGGTGTCAAACCCCACAGGCACACTCAAAACGAGTGCCCGCTTTTCCACATCCCAAATCTGCACCTCACCCATCTGCGCCGGACGCCCTCCCGCCACCGCTAACCTTTTTCCATCAGGAGAAAATCTCACACTCTGCACTCGCTCAGATAAACCCACCAACCGCGCAACCATCTCCGATCCGTCACTCTTCCAAAGCAAAACTTCGTGAAATCCTGCCACCGCCAAAAGGGTGCCGTCAGGCGAAAAATCTAAAGAAGTAATCACCGGCGGACGCCCGTAAATCGGCAGGTGCTCAGCGTCATATCGTTGCCGCGCATTCGCTGGCGTATCATCCACTGCCCCCTCCTCCACCCAACGCCGAATCAACGCCAAATCTTTGTCCACAAGCGGGGCCTTCTTCTTCGGCATCTCCGCCTGACCACGATCAGGCGTAATCTGATCCATCAAAATCGACTTGCTCACATCCTTCGGAACGATCGCCCGCGTCCCATCTTTCACACACTCATCACCCCCCGCAAGAAGCCTCGCAAAATCCGTCATCACATACCCACCCTTCGCCCGAGATGGCTGATGACACCCCTGACACTGAGCCTGAAAAATCGGCCGAATCTTTTTAAAATAACTCACCGGCGCATGCGGATCTTCCTCCTCTTTCTTCGGGGGCGCCGCCAACAACGCCCCCCCACAGACCAGCGTAAAAAGCGAAAGAAGAACTCTTGATGATATCATTGATTATAGAATCCTCGTTTGGCTGATTGACTGATGATTATTTCCCCGCAGACCCACGCGACGCCTCCACCTCTCCCATAAATTCCCCCATGCGCTCTCCACACTTCCTTCGCGGTTGCCCCACCACTTCCACCCCACTCGCCACATCCACCGCATAAGGACCCACACGCCTAATCGCCTCTCGGACATTCTTCGCCAACAATCCACCCGCAAGAATCACCTCCAACCCAGCATGCTCCCGCACGCACTCCGCCGCCAGATCAAGATCAATCAATCTCCCCATCTCGAAGCCGCAACGCTTTGATAAATGGCCGCCCCAATCGCGCAAATTCCTCACAATAAGCGGGGTCTTCATCGCCATGAAACTGCACAAGATCAAACTCCCCACGCTCCGAAATCGCCCGAGCATCATCCATGGGAAGATTGACCAACACCGCCACCCGCGTGACGAACGGTGGCAGACCCAACATCCAATCTGTCTCCGCACCCAAGGAAAGAAACCGCTTCGATCCAGGAAAAAGATTGAACCCAAGAGCGTCGGCTCCCAAAGCGATCGCCTCGAACGCATCCGCCCGATTCGTTAGCCCACAAACCTTTACTCGCACCCGGCCCCTCACTCGATCTCTCTCCCTTCTACCTGCTTCATTCCCTTTAACTGCTCACGACGAGTCAGCACTTGATATTGCCCATTACCATCTTTGAAAACCCCACTCAATCCCCAGTTCACCACGCTAATAATGATCGCCCCAAAGAACGAACTCCAAAAACCTCCCACATGAAATCCCCGAACAAACCAACCCGCAAACTGAATCAAGAAGGCGTTGATCACCAAAATAAACAAACCCAGAGTTACGAAAATAAATGGCAGACTCAGCAGAAGCAACACCGGGCGAATCAACGCATTAATAATCCCCAAAACGAGCGACATCATCAGCAAAGCGATCACACTATCCGCCGACATCGGGGTAAGTCCTACCGCAATCGCCACGGCAACGCTCGTGCAAAACCATCGAACGAAGAAGGATTTCATCCCTTGACGCTAAACCTCATTCCTTCTGATTCCAAGCCACTTTACACTCCGTTCACAGTTTCTTACCGCCCTGCTTGAATGCCTCAAGCTGACTGCTAATCTCCTCCCCGTGCGCACCATTTTCCTCGCCCTTATCTGCCTCTGGACCTTCCAATGGCTACCCCTACGCGCCGAGGTCACTGACGCAGAAAAAAAGCGGCAATTCATTGAATCTCAAGAGGAAGCCCCACCAAAGCCCTCGAACTCCACCCCCAAACCCAAACCCAAACCGAAATCCAAAGCCAAGCCTCCAATAGAGTCGAAGCCTTCACCAAAACCACGAGCAAAGCACAAGCCTGTCCCCAAACCAGATCCCAAACCAGACCCCAAACCAGACCCCAAGCCAGACCCCAAGCCAGATCCCAAGCCAGACCCCAAGCCAAAGCCCAAGCCAAAACCCGGAACACCATCCGAAATTCCTTTACCCATTCCTCCAACCCAACCACCCCCCAGCGCTCCTCTAACTGTCGAAAAAACCGGCTTCGAAGCGCCCTCTGGCTTTCAACCCGCCCCCAAAGTTGGGTGGTTTGAACACTGGAAATACCTCACCAAACCCGTTCAAAAAGAAATCAGCCAAGCCCCCGTCCTCAGTCGCCGCTGGCGCTACATCGTCGTTCACAACAGCGGCACTCGCCAAGGCAACGCCAAAGCCTTCGATTACTATCACCTCCATGTTCGCGGAATGCCCAATGGCCTCGCCTACCACTTCGTCATCGGCAACGGATCCTCCTCAGGCGACGGCGAAATCGAAATCGGCAACCGCTGGCGTCGCCAAATCCAAGGCGGCCATGTCCACAGCGATTACCTCAATAATATCGCCCTCGGGATCTGCCTCGTCGGTGACTTCAATAACTCCGCCCCCACCCAACGCCAACTCGAAGCCCTCGAAGAATTAATCCGCTACCTCCGCCAACGCGTCGGCAAAATCGATCGCAACTGGGCCATCGTCAAACCCCACCGCGAAATCAATCCCCCACGCTGGCCCACCGATTGCCCAGGCGAAAAATTCCCTTATCCTTGGATCCACGGACGCTTCGACCAACCAGGCACCTAATCCGTCGCCACACCACAAAATCGCCCACCATCATGAATATCGGCATCACCGGCGCGACGGGCTTCATCGGAAAAAAAATCATCGATCTCGCCCTCCGACGCGGACACGAAGTCATCGCCTTCACCCGCGACCACCGCAACTCCATTCCCGGTTGCGAAATTCGCCCGTTTTCCATCCACCAACCTCCCAACATTCGCGGATGCGAAGCCCTCATTCATCTCGCCGGTGAACCCGTCGTCGGACTCTGGACCCCCGCAAAAAAACGTCGAATCGTCGAAAGTCGCATCCTCGGCACCCGCCAAGTCGTCGAAGCCATTAATGCCACCAACGAAAAACCCGAAGTCTTCCTCAGCAGCTCCGCCATCGGGTTTTATGGGAATCGTGGCGATGAAGAGCTCAGCGAAACCGCCCCCGTTGGCCAAGGCTTTCTCGCAGAAACAACCCAAGCTTGGGAAGCCGAAGCCGCTCTCGCCAAAGATGTTCGCGGCATCACCCTCCGCACATCCATCGTCCTCGGAAACCACGGCGGCGCCCTCCGCCCACTCGCTCCCATCTTCAAACTCGCCCTCGGTGGCCCTCTCGGCGATGGCCGCCAATGGATGTCCTGGATTCATCTCCACGACCTCGCTCGCCTCGCTCTGTTTGCCATCGAAAATCTTCAAGTCCATGGCCCCCTCAACGGCTCCGCACCTTGGCCCGTCCGCAACGCCGAGTTCACCCAAACCCTCGCAAAAACCCTCCGACGCCCCGCATTTTTTCGAGTGCCCGCTTCCCTCCTCCGCCTCGCTCTCGGTGACTTCTCTCACGAACTCCTCGACAGCAAACGCGTCGTCCCCTCCTCCGCCCTCGATCACGGATTTCCCTTCGAATTTTCTGAACTCTCCCCCGCCCTGAAAAATCTCCTCAGCTAATCATCCCCCATTCCCCGCAAATCATCCAAACCTCTCCCAATCACTTCTGATGAGCACTTCCCAATCCACGATCGCCGTCATCTATGACTACGACCAAACCCTCTCCCCAAACTACATGCAGGACGAAGTCATCTTCCCCCACTTCGGAATTGACCCCAAAAAATTCTGGAAACGCTGCCACGAACTCGTTCAAGCCCAAGGATTTGATAGCGAACTCGCTTACCTAAAAACTCTCCTCGATTGCCTCGAAATGGATCGCCCCAGCAATCAACAACTCCGAGAACTCGGTGCCGGCTTAAAATTCTTCCCCGGCCTCCCAGAAATGTTCAAAGAAATCGGCCCCAACCTCTTCCCCGCAAAATTTGCTCACCACGATATTCGCGTCGAACACTATATCATTTCCTCAGGCCTCAAATCTCTCATCGAAGGCTCGGCGATCGCTCCCCATATCCGCGCCATCTTCGGTTGCGAATTCGCCGAAGACCCCGAAGGCCGAATCACTTTTCCCAAACGCGTCATCTCCCACACCCAAAAAACCCAGTTCCTTTTCCGCATCAATAAAGGACTCCTCGACTTCTCCCAAGACGTCAATGACCATATCCCCGCTCCCCTTCGCCCCATCCCCTTCGAACACATGATCTACATCGGCGACGGCCCCACCGATGTCCCCTGCTTTACGGTCGTCCGACAGCACGGCGGCAAAGCCATCGCCGTCTATAACCCAAGCGATGCCTCACACACCAGTTTCAAAAAGTGCTACCAACTCTCCTCTCAAGCCGATCGCGTCCGCCATATTGCTCCCGCTGACTATCGACCAGGCTCTCACCTCCGCTTTCTCCTCGAAGAAATGATCGCCGAAATCGCCGAGAGCATCGCACAACGCCATACCCACGACCTCCAAGTCGGAACCGTCCGCGCTCCTCGCCACAACGACGAATAATTTTCACCCCGCCTCACCCTAGAAATTACCTTTCACCTCACCAAAAAACGCTTCATTCTCTACCCTATGGCAGAACTCCAAACTCAGAACGAAGCGGGCGCAATCACCCAAATATTCATCGAATTCGTGATGATGCAGGCCCAAAATGCCGCTCTCTTTCTCGGCCAAATTCCCAATCCCAACGGGCAACCCCCAGAAATCAATCTGCCCCTAGCACGGATGTTCATCGACCAACTCGCCGTCATCGAAGTCAAAACCCAAGGCAATCTCAATCCCGAAGAACTCCGCATCCTCACCGACGCCGTCACCCAACTTGATACCGCCTTTAACGAAATCGCCTCTCGGACCGAAGGCTTTCACCCCGGCGAATCCCTCGCCCCACCCGAACCTCCCCCCATCGCCACCA
>JBAWZW010000075.1:0-13213 GCA_037142835.1 Verrucomicrobiota bacterium | reverse complement strand
ATAAACTTTGGCGCGTTCTCCGCGCTAAACCTCCCCGCAGGCTGCTCTTTCCCGCCAAGATAGAGCCTCCCAATCTTCATTTCACCCATGAAGTTGAGTTCCAAGATTGCCCCTTCGGCAACCTCAACATCGGTCTGGTCGCAGAGACTTTTCGCACTCGCCAGCGCCAGCGTGCCCCCTTGCACCGTCGTCTTGCCCGTGTAGGTATTCGTGCCGGAGAGCACCCAGATGCCACTGCCCGATTTGGTGACAGCGGTGATCGCTTTGCCGGCGCGATCATGGGGATTGATCAGATTACCGGCCATCTCCCCAGTCCCGGCGGTGTCACCCTGGAGGATGATCGTCTTCTCCGCGCCGTAGCCTGAGATCACCAATGAACTGGTCAGCTTGAGCAGGCCAGTGCCAGATTGATCAAAGGTGACGGTTAACTTCTTCCCCGCAAGATTCACCACTCGGTCGGTGGTTTCGCCAGTACCAAGGTAAACGAGCGCGCACCCGCCGTCGGTCTTTTCCTTGCCAATGACAATCTCCCCAGCCTCCAGATTCGTCGGCGCACCAAGGCTGCTGCTCGCTTGGCGGTTTCCCACGCTGTTCATCGAGGTAACGCCGAGCGTGCCACCTTCGAGGATGGTCTGGCCGGTGTAAGTATTGGCTCCAACTAGGCGCAAGGTGCCCGCGTTGGATTTCCTGAAAACGAACGCCCCACCGCCCGCCCCCTGGCCGTCGGTGATCACCGAGGTGATCGTGACGGGGTCGGTGGCCTTCACCGTATCGACACAGAAGGTCGCCCCAGCCATCAGGCCGTTGTCATTCACCGCCGTCGTCAGCTTCGTGAGCAGCGTGCCCAGTTGGGCCCCGGTAAACTCGCCCGGTCCCCCAGCCAGAATCCGCAGGGTCGCCGCGGGCTGAACGCAGATTTTCTCCGCGCTCCAGTTCGCCGGCTCCGCGTGGTAAAGTGCAACCGCCTTCTTGATCGTGAGCGTCCCCTGCTCCACGGTCGTCGGCCCCGAATAAGTGTTCGTTCCCCACAGGCTGAGCTCACCTTGATTGACCCGCGAAAACGGCCCAATCGAACCAATCTTCGTGATCCCCCCGCGCCCGCTGATTCCGCCCCCGTGTTCATTGAGATTCATCGGTCCCGCGATGCGGACGGTGCCGTTCAAGGTGATGGGCGCGTCCCAAGTGCCGCCCTCGATGGTGCCGCCATTGACGATCAGCGGGTTGGTGATCGACTTGGATTCCAGCCGGATATCCGCGCGGTCGTTGAGCGTCACCGGCCCAGTGCCAAAACCCTTTTCCGCGCCAAGAAGAAAGATCTGACCGCCATTAATAATCGTTCCCCCAGAGTAAGTATTCTCTTGGTTCTCCAGGCGGAGCAAACCCCAGTTTTTGTAGGAATTCGTCGAGCCGGGGCAGTCCAAGGTCAGGCTCCCAGGACCGCTGATCACCCCCTTCACAAAGAGGCGCCCGCCAAGCATCACCTGCACCGTCGTGTTCGCCGCGAGCTCGATGGGAAAGCGGATCGGGTTGCCTTCCGACCTCGTGTTCACATGGATCTCTGGCAGGCTACCAGTCAAAGGATTCCGAACCATCTTCACGCGATTGCCATGCAGATTCACCCCGAACTTCTCCTCAAAATTAAGCTGATTGACCTGAAACCCCTCGGGTAAATCATTGGTCACTTGATGATTCCCCCCCGTGGTGAAATTGAGCACGTAAGCCGGTCGGCCAGCGGAAACCGGCGCGCCCCCGCCCGCCCAATTCGAGCCGTCACTCCACTTACCCGCCTCGGCCCCACTCCAATTCCACACCACCGACTCGGCGCTCTTCATCACCGCCACGGTATAGACGCGCGTTGAGCCATCCTGCGCTGTCACGGTGTAAGTCTGCGGCTTGGTGAAATCTCGCCCGGTTCCCGATGGCGGACTGGCAACCGCAAACTCCGAGAGCTTGAATACTGGAGCCAACGACCTCACGTCCGTGGTCGGCGCCACATAGAGAAGGACTTGCGCCCCCGAAACGATGCCCACAATCGGCCCCGGCAACTCCAACTTGGAAAGTTCCGCACCCGGGCTCGCCGGCATCTTCTTTACGGAAACCGTGTAGGTCTTTTTCGAACCATCCTTTGCTGTAACCAGATAGTTTTGCGGCCGCGTGAAGTCCACCGGAACGCCCGACTCCGGAGCGACCGTGGAACCCGCCGGCAGGGTGATGATCGGAGCCAACGCGGTGACATCCATGGTAAAGGGGACGGTCACGCGGAAGCTCGAACCGTTCCGTTGCAATCCCGACATCCCCCGAAACTCCCAGCGACTAATCTCCGCACCTCGCGGTACGTACGGCTGGTCGTCCTCGACCATTGGCACCGGCCCGCTTTCCCTCAAGTTCTGCAACGTCGCGGGCAACTTCGCCGCTTTGACCGGATCAATATACTTCGCCAGGTCGCGCATCGCGATGCACTGGTAATGGTTGACCTTCAAATACTCCATCATCACTTTGAAGGTCGCAGGCTCCAATCCCACCGAAGGATGCTCCATATCCGGCACGCCGTGAAAACAAAAGACCACGATGCGCCCCTGACACGCCTGCTGCGCTTGTTTGATGAACGTCTCCACCGAGACCCCATCACGAATCGTGAACGACGGGACATCGAATGGATTATCCACCGTCGGCCGGTAAGTGCGCTCATGACCCCCGCGCCCAAACGTGTAGCCATGCTCGGATAACTTCGGGCAGTCCGCCCAATTCACCGCGTAGACCGGCCAGCAAAGCGTCGTCATTCTCGGTCCGCCATTGGCCAGCACTTGATCCTCCATGGCGAGAAAGGGCTCGTATCCGCCGTAATGCCCAGAGGTGTGGTTCCCGATCTCCAAGCCATCCGCGTGCATGGCATTCATCTGCCGATAGGTCAGATACCAGTCCTTGCGCGTCTTGAATCCGTCGAAGTCGCAAACATAGATCGTGCCGCCAAAACCCAACTCCTTGAGAATCGGCGCGACGACCGTCGCATGGCTCGCGGGGGCATCGTCAAACGTCAGGACCACCAACTTGTCGGGAATCGGCCTGCGCAACATCCCCGTCGGATCGACCGGCGGATTCCCTTGGCTCATTCCCAGCGGAAGAGGCCCGGCAAAAATAACCACCATCAGCGCGAACGCGAACGACTTCGTGTTGTGATTCATATTTGGGAAAGAGCGGAACAATCCGACTATCGTCCCATTTTTATGGCGGGCGAGGCGAATGAATTCCCGTCACCCGTTGACGCGTTTTCCAACGGCGTCCCCATTAAATCAGCGCCGGCAGCACTCACCAACCCCCGTATTCAGCGGGCTAACGACCTCGGCTGAGTAGATAGCGAGATCGGTGGCAGGCTGGTCATTATCAAAAAATAACCCCTCCAAACCTGTTAGATTCTCCACCAGAGGGGCTTGAGCGTCGGCGCATTGGTAGGACAAGAAGTAGTTCGAGGTGCGAGTTTGGGGCTTTAAAAAAGTCTCGCGGCGAAAAAGGGAATGCTTGGCCAAACTGAAATGAAAAAGCACCCTGTGAGCCTGCGCAATCAATGCCGCCCACTTGGAAATACGAGTGACCACCCAGATCACGAGGGCGGGTCGAATCGACCAAATAGGCATTTGATCCAGATAAATGGGCCTGCCACTTTCAAGACGAAATCATTCGCCAAGTCTTCGAAAATCCCCAAACCTCAGTGACAACTTCTCTTCACTCGCGACTTTCTCGCCGCCACCGCCACGCTTCGGCTAGAAAACGACCGCAAAGAGTTAGGGATCGGTGCCGTCCTCGGCCAAATCGAAGCCCCAAAAGATCTCGCCCCTGCTCGCCTCGATGACCTCCGTATGGTCTCCCAATGCAACAAGACCCAGTTTCTTCTCAGGCGTGCCACGGGTTCCATAGCCCGAACGAAAAATCTCCCCCACCTTACGAGTGGATCCTTCAATGCTGACTTCACTGAGGCGACCCACCTCGGAATTTTTTCGAAATTGCCCGTTGCTATCTCCGCACCTTTAGTTGTAGTTTCCAAATTCATGAAGACACTCCTCTGCTTCGCTACGCTTGCCTTTCTATCCTTCAGCGCTTTCGCTGATATCCAAGATCCGGTGATGAATGACTATGGACCGACCCGCAAGCTCGGACGCGGGATGGCCAATGTCGTCTGGGCAAGCACTGAATTGATTTACAGCCCGACGATGGTCAACGTCCAAGAGGGAAATAGTTCAGCGTGGTCTTTCGGAATCGTCAAAGGTCTGGGCCGGTTTTTCTATCGGATGGGCTTTGGTTTTTATGAGATGGGCACGTTCCCCTTCGCAACTTACAAAGGATCTTACAACACTCCCTACAAGAGTAATATCCCTTGGATTCACGGCGGTCTTGAAGAGTTTCCGCCAGAACTTGGCTTCGAAACTCGTTACCGTTATACCCACTCCTGGAACTAACCACCGCTCTTTTTGTCTTTCCGAGGCCTCCGTTTCACGACGGAGGCCTCTTTTTTTCTTATTGTTCTTATGAATCATCCGACTCTTTCTCTCAAAGTTCACGACATCGCCTTTGGCGGTAAGGGCGTGGCTCGACACGACGGCAAAGTGTATTTTATTCCCTGGACCATCTCAGGCGAAACCGTTACTGCCCGAGTGATTCGGCAAAAAAAGAACTTTGGAGAAGCGGAACTGCTCAGCATTGATCTCCCCTCGCCAGACCGAGTCGATCCCGCATGCCCTTACTTCGGGGAGTGTGGAGGTTGTAGTTATCAACACATTGCCTACCCCAAACAGCTCGAAATGAAAGCCGCTCAGGTCGAGCAGACCCTCCGACGCGTCGGTAAACTGCCCGAGGTGCCCATGCAAAAATGCATCCCCGCACCCCATCCCTACGGTTATCGGAACCGCATCCGTATCCATGTGGCCAATGGTGTCACCGGCTTCTTCGCCCAAGATGGTCATCGCCTTGTCGAGGTTGAACAATGCGCCATCGCTTCTCCAGTCGTGAATCAAGCCCTGCAGAACCTTCGCCGGGCCAAGGTGGATGAAGGCGACTATGCCCTCCGTGCCCAAGGAGGCGGCCCCTACTTCGAACAGACTAACCCAGAAGTCACCCTTGAATTACTCAAACTCGTCGCTTCCACCGTGCGAACTGGCCAATCCCTACTCGTCGATGCCTATTGCGGCGCCGGTCTCTTCGCTAAAAAACTCGTCAGCCATTTTGAAAAAGTGGTGGGCATCGAGGAAAATAGCAACGCCATCGAGAAGGCCCGACGCGTGGTGGCTCCTCACGAAGAGTATTTTCATGGCGATGTCAGTGCCCACCTCGGCGAAGTCCTTGCCACCGCTGATCCTGCACGAACTACGGTGATTCTTGATCCGCCCGCGACGGGTCTCGATCCACGGGTTACGGAAATTCTCCTCGCATCCATTCCCGTTGAAGTCATCTACATTTCTTGCAATCCCGCCACCCTTGCCCGTGACCTTTCCGCTCTCTGCGGAAAATATCAGCTACAATCCGTCACTCCTCTGGATATGTTTCCCCAAACCGCTGAAATCGAGGTGCTTGCACACCTCATTGCTGTGTAGAAGAGGTCCCTCACCGCCTCATTTTCACCTGCCAATCCCACCAGTCAGGACTGATTACGCCGCAGGAATTTCGTTGAGGGTGTAGTAGCCGACTGGGTGCAAGATTGGGACTCCCGTAGCCGAACGGACGCCATCCAAATGAAGTTCATGGATGTGCCCTTTCGTGAGGACATCAAAGGTCAGGCGAACCGACTTGCCATCGGGCGCCACCACCGCGCCCGTGATCTTAGGAATGACATCGGCAATTTCTGGTCCACCGTAGGCGCTCTGATAGGCGTAGGTAAATTCTCTCGCTTTATAACTAGAAATTTGCCCCGCCGTCGCTGGGTCGACCGCCTCGGTGAAGATCAACTCAAAGCCATCCGCTCGGGCATGCATCTCCAAGACCTCAAAAGGCACTTTTCCAGTCCAATCGATCCGTTCAAAACTAAAGGGCTTTCCGCCTTGCGATCCCCATCCTCGGTCCGATCCCCCCGCAAAAAGTTGGCCTTGGTCATTCATTCGTCCACCGATCGGTCCAGATTTTAATCCTTTCAAAAAGGGAAAAACCACCCCTTGCTTAATCCCATTCACTTCTTCGAGAAAGACCCGAGAAATGTTTGAATGACTCTGATCCGCGACAAAGAGTTGGTTGGAATATGGCCCGAATTTTCCCTTGCTCAGATCACATACAATGAATGAGGAGGAGTTCCCGATCTTTCCGTGCACCATGTATACCGCAGGAGGAACGAGCTCCTTGATCCGTGTCCGCTCCGTGACCATCCGACTGCGATCGTTTGGTATCACCGGTTTCGGCCCCATTTCGGGAGCTTGGTCCTGCCATTTTAACCCACCCGGGTGACCTTGAAAACTCCCGGGAATTAAGTGCTGCACGGTGCTCGCACCATGCCAAGGCCCTTGGTTATCCGTGTAGTAGACTTCGCCTGCGGCATCAAAACCAATCCCTCCAGGAGACCGGATGCCACTGCAAGTCGGGACGAGCTTTCCGTCGGGCTTCACACGCATCGCCCAACCGCGAAACTCTGCCCCACTTCCAAACGATCCCGTCAGACAAAGCACCACCCAGAGGTCGCCGTTTTTGTCAAAACGAGATCCGAATGCGTACTCGTGGTAATCTCCACTCACGCCCCATTTGTCCGTAACCGTGGCAAAGGTGTCCGCCCGACCATCTCCGTCCTCGTCCTTCAGACGGGTCACCTCATAACGATTGGTCTCGTAAAGTGATCCGTCTTTCCATGCCAATCCCATCACCTCATGATGACCCGAAGCAAAAAGGGTGTACTGGACTTTTTCAGGTGCCCCTTCGCTATTCGCGACCGTCCAGACTTCCCCTCGCCGTGTCCCCAAAGCCAGCTTGCCCCCAGGCAGCAACTCAATCGCACTCACCTCCAGCGCCGTCTCTTTCGGCGTCTCAAAAGTGGTAATTTTATAGTATTCGGACTCCACTGGGTTCGCCCCATCGGCGACGCTCATGCCCAAAGCGAGAAAAGCGATACTGCGAAGAGTAGGAAATGTTTTCATAGGATCAAAAAGACAGATGGAAATTAGTGGTGATGGGCTGGGGCTGTTGCAGGCCAAGCATAGACAATTTTTATTTCAGGTCTTACAGGAATAAGTAGGTTGCGCCCAACCATTTGCGCCCCATCAACCTTGATTAATAATCCGCCCTCGAGGGTAAAGTTTTCTCCGCTAATTACAGCTCCCACGGCTACCCGCATAAACGACTTTTCAGGAATTTTTCCCGTAAGCGTCAGGGTGCGAATCAGTTCCCCGCCAGCCGCGGCGGTACCCGTGGTGGTAAATTTCTCCCGCACTTTCACTCCACCCCACTCATAAGAAAATGTCGGAAAACGCTTTGCATCCAGTTCATACCCCTTCCAATCATATCCCGCCGCCAACTGATACTTATCTTCACGCGGCCAAGGGGCTTCTGGCGTGGATAACACCGCAAACGGAACCGCCGCATCTCCAGTCGGTCTCACGAGGTCGTCGCCCAGCACTGGCTGAGCTCCACCACCGCGGTCGATCCAATGAAGGGCCGCATCAATGAATTCGCCCCGCCAAACCAGCGCTAAATTCATCTGCGCCGCATTCCAAGCCAGATTAAATCCCCCAGGATATCCAACGCCAATCGATCGCGCCCCGCCGTTGGCAATGAAGTTTCGATAAATCACTGGCTCCGTACTCACAACGATCGGAATGCCCGTCTTGCCCG
Source organism: Verrucomicrobiota bacterium (assembly GCA_037142835.1). Classification (GTDB taxonomy): domain Bacteria; phylum Verrucomicrobiota; class Verrucomicrobiia; order Chthoniobacterales; family Chthoniobacteraceae; genus Chthoniobacter. The sequence goes on along the minus strand of JBAWZW010000075.1, from coordinate 5,416 downwards.
TCTTCTTTTTTACGACCGGTTGCCCACCCCCGCCAAGCGGAGCGCTCGGGTGCACCCATTGGCTAAGAGAAGCGACCGGAAAGTCTGGCCCCTTCCATCCTAAATAAATCTCGGCCTCACCGGTGCCCTGAAAGTATTCCACCAGAAAAGCATGCTCTCCCGGAGCCAGCTTGACGGTTCCCTCCTTAATCTCACTCGAATTGTGCACGCCATCGTGCTCGACAACCATTTTCCCATCAATGGTCAGGCGAACTCCGTCATCTCCAGCAAGGTAAAAACTGTAGTTTCCATCCTTGGTGGTGGTCAGTTTGCCAGTGTAAACAATTCCGAATTGATTTTTATAGTCGTCTAACTTGATCTGGAGCAATTGGTTGGCGATCAATCCCTCTCGGTGAGGCTTGAGCGTGGAAAAATTCGGGAGGCGATTCCAATCTCCAAGATAGAGGGCAAACTTCAAATCGCTCAGGCCAGGTTTAGGAACCCCAACCCGCATCTTCCCTTGCATCTGTTGCGCATGACCCGGGAATGTACAGACATAGGGATAAACCCCGGGCTTTTCTGGTGCCTTAAAAACAATTTCCTCTCGCGTCTTTGGCTGAACGGCCTTGGTGTGGGCAATCATCCGCGCGTCGTCGGGCAACCAATCCCGCTTCACCGCTTCCTCCGGTTTCTCCATCATCTTTGTCGCCACCGCCACCACATCCGTGCCCGATTGGAAAAGGATCAGGTTGTGAGGCATGTCGTCCACATTCTCAAAGATAATTTTCACCTCTGAACCCGGTGCAACACTGAAGTCCGTGACGTCATAGCGCATTTGTGCAGGAAGCGTCTTGATCGAAATCACCTGCGTCTCCGCAGCGGCAGCTTGGACCGCAGTCAATAAAACAATCGCCAGAGAAAGGAGCGTGGAGGTTCGAATCATAGTGGAGCAAGACAGAAGAGCGAACGTCATGGCTTGTCAATTGGTAGTTCGTCCAAAAATGCTCTTCCTCACAAATCTCGCTTGCTTTGATTCTGTTCATTTCTACTTTCTTCCGATGAACCAAACGCTCTTCTCACCGATCGTCGCAACCCCGATTGCTCCCCCAATCCTCGCTCCTTGCGACTCTTTTCCTCGGCGCCATTTGGGTTCGGGTTTTTCGGAAGTCGCGGAAATGCTCTCCACCCTCGGTCACCCCAGTTTGGATCATTTGATCGATGCCGCCGTTCCCGAAAAAATTCGCCTGGGCGCCCCCATCGGTCTCCCAGAGGGGAAAAGCGAGAGCGCCGCCCTCAAAGAACTCCGGGCGATCGCCTCCAAAAATCGTCTCTACAAAAGTTATCTCGGGCAAGGCTACAGTGACTCGATTACCCCTGCGGTCATTCAACGGAATATTCTCGAAAATCCCGGCTGGTACACCGCTTACACCCCTTACCAAGCAGAGATTTCTCAAGGACGACTCGAGGCCCTCGTGAATTTTCAACAAATGATCGTGGATTTGACGGGGCTGGATATTTCTAATGCCTCGCTCCTCGATGAGTCCACCGCGGCCGCCGAGGCCATGCATATCGCTTATGCCGTCCGTCCAGACGCATCCGTGAGCACGATCTTTGTCAGTCATCTTTGCCACCCGCAAACCATTGCCGTGCTGCAAACTCGAGCCGAACCTCTCGGGATCACTGTCCTCGTCGGCGACGAAGCGAATTTCAACTTTACCCCCATCCCGTTCGCCGTGGTTCTCCAATACCCAGACACCACCGGCGCCATCCTCGACTACGCCCCAATCATTGAACGCGCTCACTCGGTCGGCGCCCTAGCGATTGTCGCCGCCGATATTCTTGCCCTCACCCTCCTCCGCCCTCCCGGTGAATTCGGAGCCGACATCGCCGTCGGCTCCACTCAGCGCTTTGGCGTGCCTCTCGGTTTCGGTGGACCCCACGCCGCCTACATGTCGGTCCGGGATTCTCTGAAGCGCCTGATGCCAGGACGGTTGGTTGGAGTGAGCAAAGACTCGCATGGTCGACCCGCTTATCGGCTCGCTCTCCAAACTCGCGAGCAACATATCCGCCGAGACAAAGCCACCAGCAACATCTGCACTGCCCAAGTGCTTCTCGCGGTCATCGCCTCGATGTATGCCGTCTACCATGGCCCCGAAGGGTTAAAAGCCATCGCCCGGCGGATTCACCTCCACGCCGCCCTTCTGGCCGAGGGACTGGATCGCCTCGGATATCCTGTCCGCGATACCCCTTACTTCGATACCGTCTGCATTCAACTCGAACCCGCTCGCCGCTCCGCATTAATCCAAGCGGCCCGCGACGCCGCCATCAACCTGCGCGCTTATGGCGATGATCTCCTCCTCATCTCCTTGGATGAGACCACCAATGACCTCGCCCCGCTCTTCGAAATTTTTCATCTCGGCATCAATCCGCTCAATCATCCGGAGTCCACCCCTTTGGACTTTGATACCGCTTCGCTTACCGAAGAAATGGAACTCGGATCATCGCAGATTGAAAATCGGACCACGGCATTTCTGACGCATCCTGTTTTCAATCAGCATCATACCGAACACGAGATGCTTCGTTACATTCGCCGACTCGAAGGAAAAGATCTGTCGCTGACCACATCCATGATTCCTCTGGGCTCCTGCACCATGAAGCTCAACGCCACCAGCGAAATGCTTCCCGTGACTTGGCCAGAGTTTGGGCAAATCCATCCGTTTGCTCCTGCCGAACAAACTGCAGGCTATCGCCAACTCTTTAGCGACCTTGAGAGTTGGTTAGCAGAAATCACCGGCTTTGCGGGGGTTTCGCTGGAACCAAATGCCGGGTCCCAAGGCGAATACGCAGGTCTCCTCACCATTCGCAAATACCACCAGTCCCGAGGCGATGCTCACCGGAATATTTGCCTGATTCCCACCAGCGCTCACGGCACAAATCCCGCGAGCGCGGTCATGGCGGGCATGCAAGTGGTCGTGGTGCGTTGCCTCGATGACGGCGATATCGATCTCGCCGATTTGACCGCCAAAGCCGATCAATACAAGGACCAGCTCGCCGCGTTGATGGTCACTTACCCCAGCACTCACGGGGTCTTTGAAGAGACGATCGTGGAAATCTGTGAACTCATTCACCAGCGGGGTGGCCAAGTTTATATGGATGGCGCGAATATGAACGCCCAAGTAGGTCTCACCTCTCCGGGCCGCATCGGCGCCGATGTCTGCCACCTGAACTTGCACAAAACATTTTGCATTCCTCACGGCGGCGGTGGACCGGGGATGGGCCCGATCGGGGTGGCGGCACACCTCGTGCCTTTCCTTCCATCGGTGGAACGCCAAGGCCCAGACTCCCGCACAGGATCGATTTCTTCCACCGCTTTTAGTAGCGCGAGCATCTTGATCATTCCTTGGATGTATATCCGCATGATGGGCGGATCGGGGGTTACCGATGCCACCCGACTCGCCATCCTCAACGCCAACTATATCGCCCACATCCTTAATCCCTACTTTCCCGTGCTCTTTAAAGGCGCTCAAGGGTTGGTCGCTCACGAGTGTATTCTCGACCTTCGCGGGTTCACGAAAGTCACTGCAGAAGATGTGGCTAAGCGTCTGATGGACTATGGGTTCCACGCCCCAACCCTCAGCTGGCCAGTCGTTGGAACGCTGATGATCGAGCCCACCGAGAGTGAGCCCAAGGCAGAACTCGATCGCTTCTGTGCCGCCTTGATTTCCATCCATGCCGAGATCATCGCTGTGGAAAGTGGGACCGCTGATCCGCGCGATAATCCCCTCAAAAATGCCCCCCATACCGCCCACTCGGTGATCACGGGTGAATGGCTCCACCCATACTCTCGCGAACAAGCGGCTTATCCCGCACCTTGGTTGCTTGATCAAAAATTTTGGCCGTCGGTCGGTCGGATTGATAACGTCTGGGGCGACCGCAATCTCTTCTGCGCTTGCGTCCCTGCGGATTCGCCAGCCGATTGATCTTCGTCTCGAATATCCGCCTTCACTCTCCGAGCAATGAAACTGCCCTTCTGGGTTGCCCTCCTTGGGGTTTCGCTGTGCTCAGCGGAAGATCCGCGGATCACCACCTTGATTCAGTCTGGCGACGCCGAAGTTCGCGGAGGTCACCACCAAGCCGCCCTTGCCTACTTTCGTTCCGCCGAGTCCATCGAAAAATCTCATCTGCCACTCCTCCTCCGCCTCGCGGAACAGTCTGCTGACTTGGTTGATTCAACCAAGCCACCCGCCGCCGCCATGGCGCTGGCTCGCGATTCGCTGGCCTACGCCCACCGAGCCTTGGCACTCGATTCGCAATCCCCCAAAGCACATCTTCGGGTAGCCGTTGCTTATGGTAAACTCGTCGATTTTGTCGGTAATCGTACCAAAATCGAATACTCAAAAAAAATCCGCGAGGAAGTCGAGCAAACGATCAAACTCGATCCAACCGAGCACTTTGCGTGGTATATTCTCGGACGATGGGAAGCCGGAGTAGCCGATCTCAGCGGGGTCCTTCGTTTCTTCGCCAAGATCGTTTACGGAGGCCTACCAACCGCTTCCAATCAGACGGCTCTTCAATGCCTCCAAAAAGCCACGAACCTCGCTCCCCACCAGATTATTTACCAAGCCGAACTCGCTCGGCTTTACGAAAAACTCGGTGATCTTTCCTCAGCAATTGTTCACTGGAAAATCATCGCCACCTTGCCTTCCACAGATGCCACCGACGATGCGGAAAAAGTTCTCGCCAAGAAATCACTGGCCGCGGCTCGCCCAGATGCTTCGCCTTAATCCCTTGGCTTGAAGGCGAGCACCAACCATCCCGCCAAGAAAAACCCGCCACCGATTGGGGTGATCGCCCCCAACCATTTCAGATTGGTTAATGCCAAACAATAAAGGCTTCCGCAAAAAATCATCATTCCCATCCCCATCAGATAAAATGACCAACGCGGTGGACTAGGACGCGAGGAGAGCACCAGCAAAGCCACCGCGTGGACCAAATGGTAAAGAGCGGCAGTTTGCCAAACGCTCACCGTGGAATTTGCCTCCAGAATCCCCTTCAATCCATGGGCACCAAATGCCCCAAGGGCGACAGCAGTAAAGCCAGCAAGAGCAGCAAGGCGTTGGGCGGTTGATTGAGTCATAGGAAATCCCATCGCCGATTTGGCGCTCAGTGGAAAGCTCCAATCAATCACCCTACCCGCCGCCTCCGTTGTCGCCATCCTCCGTTGTCGCTGGGCTCACTGAACCCGGAAACCCCCGCCACCCAATTACCCGCTTCCGCCCCGCCAAAAATTTCGAAAAATAAAGCTGGGCTCAGCGGAGCGAGCGGCCAAGCTCCCCAAGAATCCTATGAGCGCATCCACTGCATGGCGACCGCAGATCGCCCAGAAATTTCCTTCCCAGTCGCGCGTGGAACTCCCCTTTTATCCTTCCTCCACCCC
>JBAWZW010000074.1:0-13372 GCA_037142835.1 Verrucomicrobiota bacterium | reverse complement strand
GTTATACAGCGGGAAGCGGCTGGCGACGAGTCGGCCCGGTTTTCCGACGGAAAACGCAGGCCCTGCGAGCGTGCTCCCCGGCAGGCGGAGCAGGCTGTTTTTCGAGATCGCCGCTCGCAGGGGGCCAGCGACGATCTGGCAGGCTGGGGGGTGGAGGCGAGTGTGGGAGAAGAGCCGAGAACTGTGGAGACGGCGGGGGAATTGATCAAAAAAGGGAACGAATTTTACGACAAGCTGCAGCCTGCGGAGGCGTTAAAGTTTTACCTTCCTGCGGAAAAATTGGAGCCGAAGAATGTGAAATTGCTGGTTAAGATTGCGCGACAGTATCGGCATTTGATGAGTGAGGCGAACCGACCGGAGGAGAAGTTGCGTTTGGGGAAAGTGGCATTGGGGTATGCGCTGAGGGCGGTGGAGATTGATGGGAACGATGGGGACGCGCAATTGGGGCTAGCGATTACCTATGGGAAACTGCTGCCGTATCAGGGGAGTCGGGATCAATTCTACAACTCGAGGCTAGTGAAATCGACGGTGGACAAGGCGATTGCGATTGATCCTCAGAGTGACCTTGCGTGGCATGTTTTGGGTCGATGGTATTTGAATGTGGCGGAGATTGGATCGGTGAAGCGGGCCTTGGCGCAGGTCGCTTTTGGGAAGATTCCTCTGGTGAAATATGAGGATGCGGAGAGGTGTTTTTTAAAGGCGATTGATTTGAATCCGCGTCGATTGATGCACTACATTGAGCTGGGGCGGGCTTATGCAGCGATGGGGAGAAATGCGGAAGCGAAGAAGATGATTTGCAAGGGTTTAGAGATGGCAGAGACAGAGAAAGACGACCCTGAAACCAAGGCGTTGGGGCGACAGATTTTGAAGAAACTGCCTTAAACTGGGGGTGAGGTTAGGGTGGGGAGATTAAGGGAGATCGGCGAGATGGGGATCGATGTAGAGGTGATGCCAGAGTTGGGTGGCGACAACGGCGGCGAGGCCGCTTTCGGCGGAGAGTCTGGGGAGCGAACCTGGGCGCATTTGGCGAAAGGCTTTTCGCCAGTGTTGGACAGCGGTGGAGTCGAAGTAGCCAGTGCGAGCCAAGGATTCTGGGCTTAAGAGTTGACCGATATAGGGGGGTTCGGGGTCGAGGTGGAAGCTATCGAGAGGGGCACGAAAGATCACCTTGCGTCGCTGATAAACGGAGGGGGGGAGCCAGCGTTTGGCGAGGAGTCGGAGGAGATATTTATCGTGGAAACCGCGCAGTTTCCATTTGGGGTGGAGGTGAGCGAGGAAATCGAAGACCTTTTCATCGAGGAAAGGGTAGCGAACTTCGACGGAAGAGTGCATGGCAACGCGGTCGCCTTTGGCTTGGAGGAGGTGGCCTGCGAGAGTGACCCGACCGGCGATCCAGACGCCCCGATTGAGCGGGTGCCAGTGTTTGGCGCGGTGGAGAGGCATTTGGAGATCGGCCCAAGGGTTGGACTGCATGCGGACGGCGTGCATGGAATCGGAATAGAAGCGGAGTTTGGTGGTACTGAGGAGACCGTAGGCATCGACCCAGGCGTTGGGGCCACCGATGGAGTCTTCGACATCGCGGCGGAACTGCCGTGAGTATTGGGGCATATTGTTCAGCCTGAGGAAGCTACGGCGGGCGAGTTCGCCTAAGCGGAGGCCCGGGAGGAGGTTGAGTCCTTCGAGGATTTTATTGGATTTATACCATGGGTAACCGATCAGCCATTCGTCGGCGCCTTCGCCCGTGAGGACGACCTTTTGGCCGGACTGCTGGACGCGTCTGGCGAGTTGGAGGAGAGCGGCGCAGGAGGTGTCGATCACGGGGGATTCGGCCGCGCGGATGAGGTCGGGATAGGATTTGACGGCATCGGCTGGGCGGAAGTCTTCGACGATGGGAGGTTTGGTTTTGATGTGGCGGGCGACGAGATTAGCGGCGTCGAGTTCGTCGAGTTCTGGGGAATCGACGCGAACGGTATAGGTATTGATGGAGGGGCCTTTGAGGTGACAGGCGAGGGCGGCGATCATGCTGGAATCGACACCACCGGATAAGTAAGAGCCGACGGGGACATCGGCATGGAGGCGGGTGCCGACGGCTTCGAGGAGGATTTGTTCGAAGGAATCGACTAAGTGCTGGGGATCTTCCTGGGGATTTTCGTCACCGCGATCGGGAAAATCCATGACCCAGAAGGGGTGAGTGGAGATTTCGCTGGGGTGATGGTCGTCTTGGGGTGAGGTGAGGTGGAGGTAGTGGCCTGGGGGGAGGAGTTGGACGCCTTCGAAGCAGGTGATGGGGCCTGGAAGAGAGGAGAAAGTGAAGACATGATCGAGGCCGCGTCGGTCTGGGCGAGCGGGGACCATGCGGGAGGCGAGGAGGGCTTTGATTTCGGAGGCGAAGAGGAGCCAATCGCCTTGGCGTGACCAGTAGATCGGGCAGATTCCGAAGCGATCGCGGGCGAGAAGGAGAGAGCGGGTGGGTTCGTCCCAGAGGGCGATGGCAAACTGTCCGCGGAGGCGTTCGAGCATCCCGAGTTGGTGTTCTTCCCAGAGGTGGGGAATGATTTCGGTATCGCAGGATTTTTTGAGGTGATGCCCGCGTTTTTCGAGATCGCGGCGCTTTTCGAGATGATCGAAGAGTTCACCATTAAAGACCACCGTGACACTGGCGGATTCGTTGGTCACGGGTTGCTGTCCATCGGCGAGGCCGACGATGCTCAGTCGGCGGGAAGCGAGCCCGAGGCCTTGGCGGAAAAAGTAGCCTTCTTCGTCGGGGCCACGGTGACGGATTGCCGCGGTCATTCGCCGGAGCGCTTCTTCGGGGACAGCCCTTTGTTGGGTGAGATCGATAATACCTGCGATGCCGCACATGGTCATCCTCTACCGAGATTTGCGGTCGTTTGGCGAAGGTTTCTTCTGAATAATTTGGATCAAGTGAACCTCCTGCTTGACTCCACCCTAGCTAACTCTGTCAACTCCACGGCTTCAACATCATCAAATTTTAAATTCATGTCCAAAGAGAGCATCGCCATTATTGGAATCGGTTGTCGGTTCCCCGGAGGAATTAATCACCCTGACGACCTGTGGAAACTGTTAGTTGCAGGAAAAGAGGCGATTTGTGATGTGCCTAGCGATCGGTGGAACGCGGAACGTTACTATGATCCCGAGCCTGGGTTGGCTGGTAAATCGGTGGCGAAGCGTGGGGGATTTGTGGAGGGAATCGATCAATTTGACCCCCAATTTTTTGGGATTTCCCCTCGGGAAGCGGCTTATGTGGATCCGCAGCATCGTTTGCTTTTGGAGACGGCTTGGGAGGCGATTGAGGATGCTGGGTTGATTTTGGACTTTGAGAAGGGGACCGATTTGGGAGTTTTTGTGGGAATTTCGCATAATGACTACCAAGTGATTCAGGGGACGCCGTGGGATTCGATGGGGATTTCTGCGCATTCGCCGACGGGCAGTGCGCATAGCATTGCGGCCAATCGGATTTCTTATTGTTTGAACTTGCTGGGGCCGAGTGTGGCGATGGATACGGCATGTTCGTCGGCCTTGACGGCGGTGCATGCGGCTTGCGATCACATTCGGACGGGGCGTGGCGATATGGCGTTGGCGGGCGGGGTGACGGTGATGATTACGCCGGGAGGATTTATTGGATTTTCGCAAGCGGGGATGCTTTCGCCTGAGGGAAAGTGCAAAGCGTTTGACGCATCGGCGAATGGGTTTGTGCGTGGGGAGGGAGCGGGGATGGTTTTGTTGAAGAGGCTTTCGCAAGCGATCGCTGATGGGGATCCGATTCATGGGGTGATTATTGGGACGGCCTTGAATCAGGACGGGCATACGAATGGGATTTCGCTGCCTTGTCCGAAGGCGCAAGCGCGTTTGGTGAAGGAAGCGTGTTTGGACGCGGGGATTTCGCCATTGGAGATTGGGTTTGTGGAAGCCCATGGAACGGGTACAGCGGTGGGGGATCCGATTGAGGCACATGCACTTGCTGACGCTTTGTGTGGGGATCGGCCGGTGGATGCGCCGCTGATCATTGGTTCGGTGAAAACGAATCTTGGGCATTTGGAGACGGCGGCTGGGGTGGCGGGTTTGGTGAAGGCAATCTTGGTGTTGAAGCACGGGAAAATTCCCGCGAATCTCCATTTTGAGACGCCTAATCCGAACATTGATTTTGAGGGATTAAAGTTGCGGGTGAACACCACCCTTGAGGCATTTCCTGAGATGCCAGGGCGGCGAATGGTCGGAGTGAATTCCTTTGGGTTCGGTGGCGCTAATGCGCACATTATTCTCGAAGAGGCGCCACCTGTTGCGCATCGTGATCACGCGGAAAAGCCCATGGATCGGGTGTGGCCGATCGTCCTTTCGGCACGATCTGAAGAAGCCTTGCGCGGTTCTGCCTTGCAGTTGGCGCAATGGATTGAGGCGCGTTCGCATGCGAACGGCGACTCCCCGCTACTTCCTGATCTGGTTTACTCCTTGGGTGCGCGGCGGAATCATCATCCTTACCGGTTGACGGTGGCTCCGAGTTCGATCGCGGAGTTGATCCAAGAGCTCGATGGATTCGGGGTAAAGCAGGAGAGTCCGAAAGTGCGGACCGCCTTTTCGGCGCGTCGGGAAGTGGCTCCACGGGTGGCTCTTGTGATGAGCGGGCAGGGACCACAGTGGTGGGGAATGGGGCGGGAATTGATGCGGGTTGAGCCAGTTTTTCGGGAGACGATGGAGCGGTGTGCGGAGGCGATGAAGCCGTGGGCGAGTTTTTCTTTGCTCGAGGAGTTGGGGCGAACGGAAGAGGCGTCGCAGATGCACCGGACAGAGATTGCCCAGCCATCGATTTTTGCGATGCAGGTTTCGTTGGCGGCTTTGTGGAAGTCTTGGGGAATTGATCCTGTGGCGGTGGTGGGGCACAGCGTTGGGGAGATCGCGGCGGCGTGTGTGGCGGGTGTTTTTAGCATTGAGGAGGGGGCGCGAATCATCGTGCTTCGGGCACGATTTATGGATGGATGTGCGCGTGGTGCGGGCACGATGTTGGCGGTGGGGTTGGGGGAAGAGGAAGCGCGAAGTTTGATCGCCCGCCATGACCGTACGGTGACGATTGCGGCGATCAATGGGCCACGTTCGTTGACCCTCGCAGGGGCGAAAATTTCCTTGGAGGCGATTTTGGCGGAGCTGGAGCCGCAGGGAGTTTTTGCGCGGATGGTGCGGGTGGATCATCCTTTCCATCATCCGTTGATGGAACCGGCATCATTGGAGTTGGAGGCGGCGCTGGCGGATCTCGGGCCGCAAGCGGACAGCATTCCATTTTTCAGCACAGTGACGGGAGCGAGATGTGCGGGGGAAAGTTGCACGCCGATTCATTGGGGTCGCGGGGTAAGGCAGCCGGTGCTTTTTGCGGCGGCCGTCAATGCGCTCGCGGAATTTGAGGTGGATGTCTGGTTGGAAATCGGGGCGCATCCTGCGCTGGTCCATTCGATTCAGGAATGTCTAGCAGGGCGAAGTGGCAAGCCCACGGTGGTGGCATCGATGCGGCGGGAACGGGAGCAAGGATCGCTAGTGGATACGGCGATGGATTTGTATCGGGTAGGGGTGCCTTTGGATTTTGGGGCGATGACGAGTTCTCGGCGGCTCCTTGGGTTGCCGGCCTACGCTTGGGATAAGAGTCGGTGGTGGCATGAATCGAATGATTGGAAGGAAGGGCGACTGGCCTCTGGTGGGCGTGGGTTACTGGATATCCGCTTGCCGCGAGCGACGCCGACTTGGACGGCGCGTCTTGATGGCCGGCACATGGCTTTTTTAAAGGATCACAAAGTGGACAGCCATGTCATTTTTCCGGCGGCTGGCTTTGTAGAAATGGTCTTAGAAGCTGGGGTCCAGCTATTTGAAGGACGGGCATTTGTGGTCGAAGACTTTGAAATTCGCAAGCCATTGATCTTGCCTGATCCTGCATCGGGCGTGCATCTGGAGTTTTCCTATGATTTAGGCGAACGGACTTGGGCGATTCAGAGTCGCTTTGATCAAGGGGCGGCGTGGTCGTTGCATGTGGTGGGTTCGATGCGATGTGAGCGAACCGAATCTCCTTTTGCGACAAGCACTTGGGCGAGTGCGGCGGTGGCGGGGACGGAGGAGGTGGAAGTGGCGGGATTCTATCGTTACATGAGCGATCTCGGGCTTCGCTATGGCGATGAGTTTCGGCCGATTCGGGAGCTTGCTGCCGGTGGCGGACACTCGTCGGGATTAGTGGCTTTGTCGGAAGCGATTGCCGGTCGTGCCAGTGAATACGCGCTCCATCCCGTTCTTTTTGATGGGGCTCTGCAGACGTTCTCTGCGGGTGCGGCGACGATTGAGGATCGGCGGTCGAGGATGAAATTGCCCGTCCGCTTTTCTCGAATCCTCTTTCTTCGGTCTCCTGGGGCATCCGTGCGGGTGCGGGCGGGAGTTTTGCAGTGCAATGAGGAGTTTGTGGAGGGGCGACTGGGTCTTTATGATGAAGCGGGGCAACCTTGCGTGCTCGTGGATGGTTTTCGGGCGATCAGCGTGTCGGGGGTGCGTCGGTCTGGGGCGCCTGGAGGCATCCGCGATGTCGTCTATCATGTGGATTGGGAGCGCACATTGGTTCCGGGGGCTTTGGGGGCATTGGCTCCTTTGCCATTAGGCGAACTTCGGTCGGTGGCGGCGAAAGCCTTGGAGCAGGTATTGAGCATTCGTGGGCGAAAAGAATTGGAGGGTGCGATGGCTGCGGGCGACGATTTAGCCGCGGGGCAACTTGCTGAGGGATTGCGAAAAATGGGGGTCAAGGTTGGGGAAGGATTTACGGGAAAAAGCTTGGGAGTCGCGCCAGCGATGGTGGCGGTTTTTGAGCGATTGATGGCGAGTTTGGTCAAGCGGGGTATTTTGGAAAATTCGGCAGTCGGCTGGATGCCGACTTTGGTATTTTCTAGCGAAGCGGATTCTGCGCAATCGTTGTTGCGCCAGTTTGTGTTGGCGCATTCTGGGCATCTTCCTGAGGGGTTACTGTGTGCGGCGAATTGCGCTGAGCTGGGCCCGATTTTGCGTGGGGAAAAGGACGCGGTCCAAGTGTTGTTTTCGGGAGCTGGGGCGGACCTGCTCGATCAATTTTATGGCGACGGGCTTTACTCCAGTCATTGGCTGGCGGCGATCGCGGCCGCGGTTCAGGAGGCGACGCGGACTCTGCCTGAGGGTCGAGGTTTGCGGATTCTGGAGATCGGTGGCGGTACGGCGGGACTGGCTGCCCATGTGTTGCCTTTACTGGAGCGGAATCTTCATTCCTACACCTTCTCGGATGTTTCTGCGGGATTCTTTCCTGGAGCTTTGCAAAAGCTCGCCTCCTTTCCCGAAGTAACTTGTCAGATTTTTGATCTGGAAAAGCCTGGCACCGAGCAAGAATTTCTTGCGGAATCGTTCGACTTGATTATTGGCACGAACGTGTTGCATGCGGTCTGTGATGTGCGGGCGACGCTGACCAATCTCCATGAGTTGCTCGTGCCAGGTGGCAGCTTAATTTTTATGGACACGGCGACGCCCATGCTCTGGACGGAGACGGTCTTCGGCTTGACCAGCGGGTGGTGGCGGTTCACGGATCGGGAACTTCGCCCTGATCAACCATTGTTGAATCGGGCTCAATGGGAACGCGTTTTGAAGGAATCGGGCTTTGCGGAGTCGACTTCCCTGGCGGGGTTGCTTGGGTCGAGTGGTGGAGAAGGTCAGATCGGTTTGCTGGCGCGGAAAGCTTGGCAAGAAATCGAGATGATTCCATGGCTTGTGGAGCCGTTGGAGGAGAAAAACTGGTTGATTTTTGCGGATGCTGGCGGGCTTGGCGATGAATTGGCGGCTCGGCTTCGGTCGACGGGGGCAAGTTGTCAGATGGTGACGATTGGAGAAGGCTTTGCGGCCACTGGGCCAGAGACATTTACCGTTCGGGTGGAGGTTCCTGGGGATTGGCAAGAGTTGTTGCTCGCGTGCAACCGGACGACGCCACTTGAGCGGATTGTTTACCTTTGGGCATTGGATGCCTCGTCAGAGGTTGAGGATGGAGATACGGTGATGGGTACGGATGGATTACTCCATCTCTGCAAAGCACTTGAGGCGACGAATCCTGGGGGAAAACTGCGAATTGATGCGGTGACGCGTGGGGCACAACCGGTGGGTCGGGAAACGGTTCCGACGAGTGTGGCGCAATCTCCAGCGGTCGGTCTTTTTCGAGTGATTCTGAATGAGTATTCGAACCTTGCTTGCCGAGGAATTGATCTCCCTCCCTTTGCATCGAGTGCAGATATTCGATTGCTTTGGAGTGAGTTGCCTCGAACTGATGCCGAGCGGGAAGTTGCTTTCCGTGGGGAAGCTCGGTTTGCCCAGCGCTTGACGCGCGGTCGGCCAGCGAACGAACAAATTCTTGATTCCTCGGTCGCTTTGCGTCTGGAGTCTCGGGAGCGTGGTCATCTCGATACCCTGCGATTTTCGCCATTTGTCCTGCCCGAGTGTGGGCCGGGGGAAGTTTTGATCGACGTCAAAGCGGCGGGAATGAATTTTCGGGATGTGCTTAAGGCCCTTGCTCTTTACCCTGGAGAAGCGCCCGATGCGCGGATCTTTGGGGACGAAGTGGGTGGAGTGATTAAAGCGGTGGGTGCAGGGGTGAAGCATGTGGTGCCTGGTGATCGGGTCTACGGCTTGGCGGTCTTTGGCCTCGCGACGGAAACTTTGGCGCGTGGGGGAGATGTTTGTAAGATTCCGGGGAATCTTTCCTTTGAAGAGGCGGCTACCTTACCGGTGGTTTTCATGACTTCTTGGCACGCTTTAAAAGAAGTGGCTCGGTTGCGTGCTGGGGAAACCATTCTCGTGCATGCGGGCGCTGGTGGGGTGGGAATGGCGGCGATTCAGATTGCCCATTATCTTGGTGCGGAGGTGATTGCGTCGGCTGGGAATGCGACGAAACGCAATCTGTTGAAGAGTTTAGGGGTGAAGCATGTGATTGATTCCCGGCGGGGAGACTTTGCGGAAGCGGTCTTAGAGTTGACCGATCGAAGAGGGGTGGATGTGGTTTTGAACGCCCTAGCGGCGGAGGCGATTCCGATGGGTCTGTCTTGTCTTGCGGAGTTCGGGCGGTTTATCGAGATCGGCAAGCGAGACATTTATCAAAACTCGCGGATCCCGCTTTGGTCGTTGCGGAGGAATGCTTCCTTTCATGTGGTGGCGATGGATGCGGTCTTTAGTGGCGACGAAGCGTTGACGCGGGCGATGCTCACCGATCTGAGTGATTTAGTGGAAAAGGGACAATTGGGACCATTGCCGTTCCGCTCCTTTCCCGCTTCGCGGATCGACGCCGCATTTCGTTTGATGGCGAGTGGTAAGCATATAGGCAAGGTGGTGGTTTCCTTTCCTGAGGTCTTTGTGCCTCGTCGGGGTGAGCCCCTTGCGACGCCATTCTCGATTCAATCTGAGGGGACTTATCTGATCACTGGGGCATTCGGTGGGTTTGGGAAAGTGATTGCGGAGTGGCTCGTGCAATGTGGGGCGAGACATCTCGTCTTAAGCAGTCGGAGCGGGGCGAATACTCCTGAGACCCAAGCCTTTGTACAAAGTTTAATCGATCGGAGTGTATCGGTTCAAGTGGTGTGCGCTGATGTGGGATCGGCTGGGGATGTCGAGCGGTTGTTTGGGGAGATTCGTGGGGGTGGCCAGCCGCTTCGCGGGTTGTTTCATCTTGCGATGGTCATCGATGACGCCCCGTTGTCGGCCTTGACGCGGGCACGGATGCAGTCGGTGATTGGTCCGAAAGCTCATGGTGCATGGCTACTGCACCGTGGGACGGTTGATCTGGATCTCGACTGCTTTGTGATGTTTTCCTCGATCTCGAGTATTTTTGGAAATCCTGCTCAAGGAAATTACAGTGCAGCCAATGCCTTCTTGGATTCGCTGGCGTATCATCGTCGGGCGCTTGGTCTTCCAGCGTTGACGATGAACTGGGGGGTTCTGGGTGGGGAAGGTTATGTTGCTCGAAATGAGCGGGTGGCAGAGTTTTTGGCTCGCCAAGGTACCACCGAACTTTCGCCCGGCGAAGTGATGTCACTGATGGAGGCCTCTCTGGTTGCTGGCAACACCCAAGTGGCGGCGATCCGCGTTGATTGGGCGAAGTGGCGTCAATTTTTCCGAAGTATGCAGGAGAACCCATTACTCGGGCGGATTCTCGCTTCTGTGGAGAGTGCGGAGGGGAGTGGGGCGACGAGTGATTGGCGATTGAAGATCGAGGCGGCGTCAGGTGAGGATCGGGAGTCGATCATTGTGGCGGCTGTTCGCGAGGTCGTCGGTTCGGTGCTCCGGGTGAAACCTGATAGTTTGCGCGATGACCAACCACTAACGGATTTAGGATTAGATTCCTTGATGGGAGTGGAGATCGAGAATTCGCTGGAGGCTACCACGGGGGTGGCTTTGCCTCCGACGAGTTTGATGCGGGCGCGGACGATCGGACAAATTGCGGCCTTGATCGCCAGTCATATGGGTGGCAAGGCGACCGCTGGTGCTTCGGCGGTGTCGGCGGTGCCGGCGGAGGTTACGGTGGCTGGGGATGTCGATCTTGATGCGCTTTCCGATGAGGAGATTGATCGCTTGCTTGGGGTGGATAGTGCGGCTGCCGAAGATACTGACCCTCAAGGAGTAGGGCGCTAATTCTGTGTCGATGATTGCCGATGATCGTCGAGCACGTTTAAGGGAGCGGATGGAGAATGGAAAGTTCCGTCCGCACCCGCTGACCTTTCCGCAACGCGAGCTTTGGGAGGCCTCACCGGTGCCGGTTGGAGATATGGCGAACCATATCTGTTGCGTGATCGAAGTGCGTGGAAAAGCCACGGCGGAGGATTGTTCGGCGGCCTTGGCTCAGGTGGTCGGGCGGCAGGAGGCGTTGCGGGTTTCTTTTTTGCCTGGGAAAGATCGACCGTTGCAAATGATTCGGGAGAATTGTCCGGTAAACTTTCGGGCTCAAGATGTGAGTGACGAAGCCTACACGGCGCTGGCGATCGAGGAAATCGCTCAAGGAATTTTTGGGGAGCCTTTTGATTTGCTGCAGGGGCCACTTTATCGGGTGGTTTTGCTTAGCCGATCGGCGGACGATCACCTTTTAGTTTTTGCGATTCACCATGCGATTGCTGATGGATGGACTTTGGGCGTTTTTCTTCAGGAACTTTGCGTTGCTTATATTCAGCGGGTCCGTGGTCTAAGTGAGCCACTTCCTGAGGTTGCTTTGAGTTATACGGGATGGGGGGCGGTGGAGCGGGCGTATTGGCAGGGGGCGGAACTGGAGTCGCGCGCGGTCTTTTGGAAGTCTTATCTTGGGGGGCATCAGCGAATTTGGGCTGACCGAGAAGGGGCGGATACGGCATCGGGAGCGCATCAGCGAGTGGTGACTTACTTTTCCGCGGAGATCCTTGAAGGGGCTCGTGAATTGGCTCGTGGTGGGGGGGCGACGCTTTTTAGCACGCTTCTTGGGGCGTTTCAGATCGCCCTTGCTGAGTGGACTGGGGCTAAGGACATCGTGGTGGGAACGCCCGTGGCGAATCGGACGAAGCAGGCGAGTAAAGAAACGATGGGATATTTTGCGGGGATCGTGCCCATTCGTTGGGAGGTCGATCCTGAAGCGAAGTTTGGCGATAGCCTTCGGGCGTTGCATCACAATACTCAAGAATGCTTTGCGCAAGCGATGCCGTTTGTCGAGTTGGCCCGTGCGTTAGGTGATGAGGGGCGACCTGGTCACAACCCCATTTTTGAAGTGCGATTTGCTCTTCAAAATCATCCGATTCCCGATGTGGTTTTGCCGGGAATCTCGGCGAAACTGCGGATGCGGTCGACGGGGACCGCTCGTTATCTATTGGGATGTGAGATTACGGAGGAGGGAGATCGGCTTGAGGTGGTCTGGCTGTTTCGGGCGAAACTTTTTTCACAGGTTGAGGTGGATAGTCTGAGGAGATTGTTCCAAAGTGTGCTCGTGAGAGCTTGTGGTTTTCCTGAAACGAAGATTTCTAACCTGATGAAAGAAACTGAATGAATACCGATCCGAATTTTGAGAGCGATACTGAAGTTCATGAGCCCCACTGGATTGTCCGGATTGCTTTTCCCATTTTGGCGACGCTTTTATTGCTTAGCCAACTCTCCCTTTGGTTTGCGGTGCGGTTTGACAACTACTGGGTCGCGGTTCCTTTGGTGTTGATTTCCAGCCATTTGATGCACGGGATGTTGATTGGATTTCATGAGGCGACGCATGGGTTGCTTCGGAAAAGTCGGCTTTTGAATGAGATCGACGGACTGATTATTGGGACAATGAGTCTGATGAGTTTCAGTCTTTACCGAGCGGCACACCAGATCCACCACGCCCACCTGGCCTCGGAGCGTGACGATGAGCTATGGCCGTTTATTCACCCGCAGATGTCGCGAGCGGCCCGAGTGACGGCGGCGATTTTGGAACTGACGATGGGTTTCCTTTTTACGCCGTTTCTCTTTATTCGGACTTTTTTTCGGGCGGACACCCCGATTCGAAATAAGAAATTGCGTCGGCGAATTTGGGTGGAGTTTGGAGGAGCGGTGGTTGCTTGGGTGGCGGTGTTGATGGTGATCGGGGTTCTGGATGCTTGGAAATATTTCCTTTGGTTGCACATCATCCCCGCGTGGATTGCTGGGAATATGCAGAGCCTCCGAAAATATGTGGAGCATGTCGGGTTGACTGGATCCACGGTGAATAATTCGACGCGGAGTATTATTGCGGAAGGCTGGGTAGGATTGTTTTTAAATTTCACCCTGCTCCACGAGCCGTATCACGGGGTGCATCACTGGCGCCCGGGCTTACCGCATCCGAAACTTCCTGAATATGCCACTGCCCTAGAGCCGAAGAAGGATGGCGACCTTCCGCCCTTTCGAACATTTCGGGCGGCACTCTATGATTTGTTGATTAACTTGGGTAATCCCAAAGTGGGAGGGCAGTGGATTGGGGTGAGTCGCCCGATTCGGAAAGAGTTCGTCCGGGAAGATTTGTCAAAGCAAGCGGGTTCACTATGACACCGCCGAAGAACGTTGCTGGGAGTGTTTTTGAAGCGCTCGAGCTGACCAAAGAATATGACAACGGTCAGGTGAGAGCGTTGCGCGGGGTTGATTTTCAAATTGATCAAGGTGAGTTTGTGGCGATCGTGGGGCAAAGTGGTTCTGGGAAGTCCACGCTTTTGCAGATGCTCGGAGCGTTGGATCACCCGAGTTCGGGGTCTTTGCTTTATCGGGGAACTTCTTTGGCAGACTGGCCTGACTTAGCTTCTTATCGGGCGCACGAGATTGGTTTTATCTTTCAGTCGTTTCACCTTCTCCCGACTTTTACGGCTCTTGAGAATGT
>JBAWZW010000073.1:0-13428 GCA_037142835.1 Verrucomicrobiota bacterium | reverse complement strand
CACCACTTCCGCAGAAACGGGTCCCGCAGTATTGCCAAAGCTCGCCCGCACAAAAGTCATCACCGCCGCGATCTTGGCGTCGGTCAAGACCGCTTCTTGCCCAGGCATGATCTGATTGAATGGCTTGCCATCGACCACAAACGGACCAGCGTTCCCCTTGAGAATGATCGCAGCCAAGCGGTCTGCCGAACCCGCGACATACGGCGAATTGGTCAGCGGCGGAAACACTGCAGGCAATCCCATGCCCGTCGCCTGATGACAGGCAATGCAGATCATCATGTAATTCTTTTTACCCTCCGCCAGCTGATCGACTGGGGCATCTTCAGCAAATAAATTACCAATGGCACTAAGACCGAGAACCGCGAGGATCAATGTAGGTTTAATCATAGAATGGTAGAGTTTGAAACTTACTTCGGTGCAGGCGCCGCAGAATCGTCTTTCCACGCGTCCAATTCAGGCTGGGTCCAACCCGTTTTCCGATCGACAAACTTCTGCCGAGTCGCCGCCACCAGCTCAGGCGTCGCCGGTCCACCCGTATTCCCAAAGTTCGCCCGCACGTAGGTCATAATCGCGGCAATTTTCAGATCCGTAAGGACGGTTTCCTGACCGGGCATCATCTGGTTGAAAGGCTTTCCATCAATCTCAAATGGCCCCACATTCCCCTTCAAAATCAACGCCGCCAAGCGCTCCAAAGAACCCAACGCATACGGCGTCTTCGCGATCGGCGGAAACACCCCCGGAAGGCCGCCGCCGTTCGCTTGATGGCAAGCGACACAAATCATCAAATAATTCTTCTTCCCTTCCGCAAGCAGGTCTACCGAAGCTCCGCCTGCTGGAACCGCTGGGGCCGCTCCAGTTCCCGTTGCCGGGGCGGGACTTCCTACCAGAATCGCGGGGGTCGCACCTGCAGCATCAGGAAGAGTGGCGTCCGCAGGAATCTTCTGGAGCTCAGCCTCCGTCCATTGAGCCGTTTGGGCCGCAAACTCCAGCTTCGCCGCCACGACTTTGGCTTCCGAAATCTCGGGAGCGGTGTTCCCCCACTCCTGACGAATATACGAAGTCACCGCGGCGATTTTCTTCGGCGACAATTGGGTCTCCCAAGGAACCATGTTCCCTGAATAAACATGCGATTCCCCAAGAACGGTCAGCGGACCTTGCGCCCCTTTGAGCAAGATCGCCACCAAACGCTTTTCGCTCCCAATCACGTATTCCGACTTGGCCAGCGGCGGAAATTGCCCCGGAACCCCCGTCCCGCTGGCCTGATGACAAGCCACGCAATACTGGCTGTATACCCCTTTACCAACCTGCGCCAGCGACTGCGGCGCCTCCGCCGAGACCGTCCGTAACCCACTTTTCGGTGGCTGCGGAAAGAGCAAGGCCGGCGAGCTTTCATACTCATTAAATACCGAGGAACTCAAACCCCCGTTAAAAATCCCAAAGTAAGTTCCCGCCCACACCATCGCCACCCCACAAACCGCGGTCAGCCAAATCGGCATCGGGGTGGAATCGGAGGTCGGCTCGGGTTTTTCCCGCTGCACAGCTGCGTGGATCTCCGTAATATCGGCGGTCTCGCGATAGTCAACGCGTTGTGGATCTGGCTTCATCGGTTGCGGATCAGGGCTAGCGGATTGACTCACTTGGAAGCGACCTCCGGCGCGGCATTTTTCACTTCCTTCAAGGGGTGGCTCTTGTTTAGCGAAAGCAAATAGGCGACCAAATCCTTGGCGGCGATTTTCGGGACGACTTCATACCCTTCAGGCGGCCGATTTTTCCCCGTCAACGCTAGGGCGTCGTTCGATCGCTGACCGCTGATTTTCTTGGTCTCAAAGAGATACCGATACGGTGGCATGTTGGAAATCTTGATCACCGTGGTCGGCGCATAGAGATGCAGAAGTTGCCAAGCCGCATCCCGCTTCGCCGGCTTGTATTTGGGATTCTCATTCTCTGGCTCGTTCCGCCACTTCGGTGAACCCACATTCGCCAAGTCAGGCCCCAACCGCATATTCCCCAAGAAAGGGCGTTGCTCAAAAATATAGTCACGCGCCACCGTCCGACGCACCCCCCAGCCCCGCTCTAAATCCGTGCCGTTTTGCTCATCGCGAATCTGCTGCGAATGACAAGTCGCGCAACCCTCGGACGCATAAACCGCTTGCCCACTGAGGATCGCCGAATTGTCGATCGGGTAGATATCGACGATTTTGCCTTCGTCCTCCGCAAACTGCGGCTG
The DNA here is from genome assembly GCA_037142835.1 of Verrucomicrobiota bacterium. Classification (GTDB taxonomy): domain Bacteria; phylum Verrucomicrobiota; class Verrucomicrobiia; order Chthoniobacterales; family Chthoniobacteraceae; genus Chthoniobacter. Next base: position 11,201 of record JBAWZW010000073.1, on the reverse strand, counting down.
AAGAGAGCCGAGTTGGCTTTGCGGAAGCACCACCAGAGCGGCGCAAGAAAGGGCGAAAGAACCCACGATGCCAGCGAAAAGATAACCAGAGCGATTCATTTAATGTTTTTCCTCCCCGATCGGTGCAAAAAGAGTGGCTTCTCCTGCGGGTTGCCCAATCCGACAAGCCATGAGCAGAAAGTGCAAAGCAAAGATCAGATGCCCAATAAGCAACATCCCCCAAGCAATGGTGCTCGCTATGTAATAAACCGCCCCCGACTGAATGACCTGCGAAAACATCGCCTCAGGGTTCGCTAAACTCGTTCCAAAGGCAATCCCCCCAATCCCCAGAACCGCAATCAATAATCCCCCGCCATAAGCAGAAGCCCAAAAATGACAACTGATCATCGAGGACGATAACCACTCACATCCCACCAGCCGGGGCACGATGTAATACATTGCCCCGAACATCACCATACTGAAGAAGGCGTAGAGCAAGAGATGGTTTTGCGCCGATTGAAAAAAGGTAAAGTGGAGAATGCGATCCACCGACCGCAACGAGGTCAGGAGGCCGATCACGCTAGCCAACGCAAACGCCATCACCCCAAAAGCCGTGAAGCGAATCGTCGGCGAATAATAGGTTAGTTGATACTCGCCTCGCATCGTCAAAAGCAGATTCGCCGAAACCGTCACCGTCTGGATAAGCAAGAGGATGGTCGAAGAAATACTCAGCGTGACCAACCACACGGGCACAGGGCCGCCACTCAAGCGAACCATTCCCGTCAATCCCGAGAAGAGCAGGAACGCCCAAAATCCCGTCGAAGCCAGCTGATAATTGTGAATCGGCCGGTTGACGACTTTCGGAATCAAATAATAAGCCATCGCCAACCCAAGGGCGGTGATGACCACGTTGAAAAAGTTTTGCACGGCCCACGCCGCCACGATGCTCTGCATGACCCCTTGGACCGAATCCAATTGCAACGAAAGATACCCAATCGCCAATGTCCAAGGAAACCAAAAGAGCGCCGTGATAATGTACCAAACCGAAATATAGGCGGGCGATTCCCGACGATACCCAAACGTCAACCCGCCCCAAAGCGCGATCAACAGGTAACCAATCAGCATCACCACGACCGCACTCCCAGGAAGTTCCAAGCCTTCCACCCCAGTCGATTTCCCAATGAGGATTTGGTAAATCCCCAGGAGAAGACCCACCTGCCAAAAGATCCCGCCCGCCACCAATACCCGGGGAAATTTCACCTCCACCCGACAAAGACGCGCCAGCATCCAGATCGCCGCCCCCATCCCAGACATCATCGCCCACCCAAATCCTAGGACTTGATTATACACCGGCACCAGCCGGCCGTAGGTGAAAATCGGGATGTCCGCCAGAAAGGTCGGGCTGTGGAGCTGAATGGAGGAAATCAACCCCAATAACGAGGCCAATAACAACCAGAGGATGCTCGTTCCAAAGAAAAAGAGCACGGGCCCCGAGGTGGTGGCGTCGATGGCCGACCGTTCCGCCAAGAGCGATTGCGCGGATGGATCAAGCTTGGATGCCCCAGACTGCGGGGCGGTATTAGCTGGTGCGTTAGCGAGAGCGGCGGTCATTTCGTAGGCGCAGGATTAGCGGGCGAAGGATTGGTTGGGGCAACTGGTGGGACGGCGACGGCCGCCGGCGTAGTAGAAGGCAAAAACCGTACGGTGTCCGCCCCTTGCGGAGACGACGGCAGCGCAGAAGGAGCGGGCTCCGTCGACTTCGGATCGACCACGGGCATCGGCAAAATAGCGTCCACTTTCACTGCGGAAGCCATGGGCTTTTTCACCGCCAGATCCCGGACCGTCAGAGCGATGGCATCGGAGATCGGCAGATGAACCGTCCCCTTGGCTTTGTCCACCCAACCGAAGGTGGTCAATTGCTTCTCCGCGGCTTCGTCGAGTTTCGTCCGGTTGGCGAGCCGCTCGGCTGCCCGCCGATTGGCGACTTCATCAGGCGCTTTTTCTGCGCCCAAAAACCCCACGAAAACCACTGGGATGGCCACGAGAACGGCGCCAATCCCCAAGAAAACCGCCAGACGATTCGGATTACGAGTAGTGGAATCGGTTGCCATATTAGTTGGTCAATTTGATCGAACCCAAGAGCCGCGGGTCGCGCATCGGGAAGAGGTTGGTCTTGACAAGAATCCGCATGAAAGACCACCCAAGAATGCCCCCAATGCCCACGAACGAGCTAATATCAAAGAGGCTCGGGCTAAATCCCGTGGGGTAGAGGTTCGGCAAAACGATCACGTAGATGTCCAGCAACTGCATGAGAAGGATCCACACCGCCACGTAGTTGATGTATTTGGTCTTCTTCGTCATCTGCAGAAGTAACACTGGGAAGGGCAGGAAGAAACGGCCAATCACCAGAAATTGCGAGAAATACCACCACGATTCGGTGTTGCGGATCCGGAAGTAAATCGTCTCTTCAGGGATGTTCGCGTACCAAATGAGCATGTATTGGGAAAACCCGATGTATGCCCAGAAAATCGTGAACGCCAACATGAATTTACCCATGATGTGGTAATGCTCATTGTTCACCGCTTCCAAGTAGCCCTTCGACTTCAAGTAGCTAATCAACAAAACCAGCAAGGACATCGAGCTCCCCGCCGCCCCCGCAAACACATAGACACCCCACATCGTGGAAAGCCAGTGATAATCCAACCCCATCAGCCAATCAAATCCCGCAAAGGAAATCGAAAGCGCCACCACCACAATCCCCCCAATCCCAAACTTCCGCATCGCAAAGGTGTGCTGAGCCGACCCATCGGCGTCTTGGGCCACCGAATACTTGTAAAGAGCCGACGAAACCCAGCTCAGGAAGACAAAATAGCCGATCGCCCTCGCAATGAAGAAGGTGTGATTCAAATAGCCAGCCTTAGCGTCGAGCAACGGGTCATCCCCGGGTGCCAAATTCCACCACTTCCACAAGTCAGACGTACAGAAGAAGATTAGGGGCAAGAAGAAGAGCGCAAACCACGGAAGCAACTTCGCCAAGTTTTCCATCTGCCGACGCACCAAAACCGACCACTCCGAATCCGTGGCATGCTGAAGGCTCGTCCAAAAGAGCGCCCCACAGCAAATCGTGAAAAAGTACGCAAATGCGAACAACCACGAAAAGGCGAACTGTTCGCGTTTCCACACCAAACCAATCAGGCTGAGGCCGATTCCCGCTACGCCAGCAATCAGGAAAATATTCGATAACCCACCCAGATGCCGACGGTCAAAGGTCTCTGGTTTCGGCGCAGTGACTTCGTGAGAGTGATCGCTCATGGCTTCGCTTGGAGTTCCTTTTGCTGCGCTTCAGTCAGGGAGGTCAGTTGGGCATGCTGACTCTTTTGCAAAGCCCGAATATAGGCGATAATCGCCCAGCGATCCTCCACCGCAATATTCGGCCCATACGCTCCCATGGTGTTTTTCCCGTTGGTAATCGTCGAGTAAATCTGCCCGTCAGGCATGGTCCGAATCCGCTCGTCCTGCAAACTCGCGATCGCCGCAATCCCATACTGCCCCGCAATCCCATTTCCCATCCCCACTTGGCCATGACAAACCACGCAGTTAATCTTAAAGCGCTCCTGCCCCCGAGCCAGGAGTTTCTCGTTCACCTCTAAGGGAAATCCGTCCCCATAAGTGTCCCCAATTTGTCCCGTATTGAAATAGTCAGGCTGATCAGTAAACCCAGCAGGATTCAAACTCCCGTTCTTCGCCCCAGCCTGCAAATACGCTCCCGGCAGGTTGTAACCCAGCGGGACCGTCCCCGTGACCATTTTCCGTGCCGCTTGCCCGTTCGCGTAAAATCCGCTCACCGACTGCGGTTGATACTTCGGCTGGTGATCCATATCAGGAAAAATCTCAATCGGTGGTAGAGTACTCTTCGATCCTCGGAACCCAGCTACCGAGACGACCATTACCCCAATCAAAAAACAAGCAGTAAAGAAAAAGCGCAACATGGTCAGTCGTGAATCAAAGTAACATGCGTGCCCCCGAGCTCCTCCAGCAAAGCACGCGTCTTGGTCTCGGAAAACTGGGCGTCCCGCGACTCCACCACGATGAAGAATCCATCGTCACTCACTCGGTTAAACCGCTCCCAGTTAAACACCGGATGATACCACTTCGGAAGCTGGTTCATGACCAAGAGCGCCAAAATCGTGCTGAATGCCGAAAACAAGACCGTCAGCTCGAACATGATCGGGAAAAACGCCGGCAATGTCCGCCAGTCGTAAGGCTTTCCCGCTACGATCAATGGGTAAATTCCAAAGGAAGGAATGCAGGTCAGAAGAATGGCCGTCAACGTTCCCGTGGCTCCCCCAATCATCACTGGCGCACTCAACCAGGATTTCCCTAGCCCCATCGCCTTATCCATCCCATGAACCGGAAATGGGGTGTGCACATCCCACTTCGTAAATCCCGCGTCCCGACACTTCTCCGCGGCGCTCAGCAAGGCGGTCGCACTCGAAAATTGCGCCCCCATCCCGTAAATCTTTCGATATTCTCCCATATCAGTGCTTCGCCTCCTCGGTTTCAGGGTGATGCGGATCGGCGGCCGGCGTGACCAGTTTAACCTCAAACATACAAATCATCGGCAAGAACCTCATAAAGAGCAGGAAGAGCGAGAGGAAAATCCCGAAAGTTCCCACGAAAGTCCAAATCTCCACCCACGACGGCGAGTAATGATGCCATGAAGAAGGCAGGAAATCCTGCGCCAAGGAGGTGACGATAATCACAAACCGCTCAAACCACATCCCCACGTTGACAAACATACAGACGATAAACACCGCAATGTAGTTCGTCCGCATCGACTTGATCCAGAAAAGCTGGGGCGAAATCACATTGCAAAACATCATCACGTAGTAGGCCCACGAGTACCAACCAGAATTTCCAATACCCATCCGCGCTTGGAAAAAGGTGAACATCTCAAACTTGTTCGCCCCGTAATACGCCATAAATAACTCGATCAAATACGCGTAACCCACAATCGATCCCGTCAAGAGGATGATCTTCGCCATCTTGTCCACGTGCTGGCGCGTCACCAAATCGTCCAACTGCGGATACAACAGCCTCGAGGGCAACAAAATCGTCAGCACCATCGCAAATCCACCGAAAATCGCCCCCGCCACGAAGTAGGGCGGAAAGATCGTCGTGTGCCACCCCGGAACGATCGAGGTCGCAAAGTCAAAGGAAACCACCGAGTGCACCGAAAGCACCAGCGGAGTGGAGAGTCCCGCCAAGAGCAAATAGGCCATCTCATAGTGCCTCCACTGACGATTCGATCCCCTCCACCCTAAGGCAAACACCCCGTAAATGAACTTCGACAGTCGGGTCTTCGCCCGATCCCGCAAAGTCGCCAAATCAGGCACCAATCCCGTGTACCAAAAGAGGACGGAAACAGTAAAGTAGGTCGACACCGCGAAGACATCCCAAAGCAACGGCGAACGAAAATTCGGCCAGATGGCATTGGCATTCGGCACCGGCGCCAAAAACCACGCCATCCAAACCCGACCCACGTGAATGCCCGGAAAAATCCCCGCGCAAACCACCGCAAAGAGGGTCATCGCTTCCGCCGCTCGGTTAATTGAAGTCCGCCACTTTTGCCGAGTCAAAAAGAGAATCGCCGAAATCAAGGTGCCCGCATGACCAATACCAATCCAAAAAACGAAGTTGGTAATGTCCCAAGCCCACCCAACGGTCTTGTTTTCACCCCAAGTCCCGACTCCGTTGGAAATCTGGTACCCAATACAAAGCAACCCAATGAAGGCGATGATCGCACAAGGAATAAATGCCGCCCACCACCAAAGTGGCGTCGGGGCCTCGACAATCGCCGAGACTTTATCCGAGATCCAAGTGAAATTCCGTTCGTTGGTCACGAGAGGAACCCGCTGGAGTTCCTTCGGGGTGGTTAGTGTGACGGTGGCTTCGGCCATTAGTGATTCCCTCCGTTAGCTGGTTTCTCCCCTGCATGGGCGGGATGCGCATGCGGCGATTTCATTGCCGCCCCGATTTTCTCGGCGCCTGGCATTTTCGGATTCGGATTCCGAATCCGCGCCAAATAAGTGACCCGAGAACCCACATTCAAATACTCCAAAAGCCGATACCCACGCTCGCTCTCCCGCAACTTCGAAACCGTACTCTCCGGGTTGTTGATGTCTCCAAAAGTAATCGCATCCGCAGGACAAGCCTGAGCACACGCCGTGGTGAAAGCGTTCGCAGGAATCCGCACATCCCCCGAGTCCCGCACCGCCACCTTCACCGCAATCTTCGCCTCCTGAATCCGCTGCACACAAAAGGTGCACTTCTCCATCACCCCACGCATCCGCACGGTGACATTCGGATTCTTCGACATCTTCGTCGTGTCTGGCGATCCTTTCGGCGCCGTTAAATTCCACTCGTAAAGTCCCGTAAACGGTTTCCCCTTCACATGCCCGAGGGTGTCTCGCTGGTTGTAATCAAAGAAGTTAAACCGCCGCACCTTGAACGGGCAATTGTTTGCACAGTAACGCGTTCCAATACAGCGATTATACGCCATCACATTCAATCCGTCCTCACTATGCACGGTCGCATTCACGGGACAAACCGTCTCGCATGGGGCGTTCTCACACTGCTGACACATCATCGGTTGCGACACCATCTCGGGATCAGGATCGCTGGCATCCACGCTCGCAAAGTAGCGGTCCGTCCGAATCCAATGCATCTCCCGACCGTTGATCACTTGCTCCTTGCCGACAATCGGGATGTTGTTCTCCGACTGACACGCCACCATACAAGCCGAGCAACCGATGCAAGTATTCAAATCCACCGTCATCCCCCAGGCGTGCGGATCCACAGTCGTCGCCGTGTTCAAAGGCGGGTGCGTATACAATGAAACATTCTCAGGAATATGGGCGTCCATCCCCATCTTCTTCGCAAAATCGGGCTTTTCCTGATATTCAGTCAAAGTCCCCTCTCGGGTCAAATCGCCGCCCCGTCCCTCGAGCGCCCAGTGCTCCTGCGTCAGCCCCAGCAAATAAGTATCCCCAGTCACCTTGACGGTCGCGCCCACCCCAAAGGCTGGTTGCGTCGAACCCCGCAGCGCATAGGCGTTGAATCCCGCCCCTTTCCCCACTCGGCCAGTCACTTTCCGACCATACCCCACAGCGATCGAAATCGATTGCTCCGCGTGACCAGGTGCCAACAAAACCGCCACCTTTAACACCCGACCATCCAAACTGATCTCCACCAAATCTTGATCCTTCACCCCCAAAGTCTTCGCGGTCGCGGGACTGATCATCGCCACGTTATCCCAAGTCACCTTGGTGATCGGATCAGGAATCTCCTGCAACCATCCGTTGTTGTTAAATCGCCCGTCATCCACTTTCGAACAACCCGTAAAAACCACTTCGTAAGTGCCCGCCGCCATTGCCCCCAGCGGCGCAAAATTCGCCCCCAAGAGACTCGTCGCCCCAGCCACATTAAAGGCCAATGCCTCCACTTTCGCCGCACTCCCCGCCAAAAATCCGTCGTGCAAAAACTTCGCCCAATCCGCAACCCCCAACCCACCCTTCGCCACTTTCTGAAAGGTCTCCTCAATCAACTCCGATCCCTTCGGTACCCCACGACCCGCAATCTTCGCCAGCAAATCCACTTCACTCCACCCCCCGAACAACGGCAAAAGCATCGGCTGCACCGAAACATAACTCCCATCCGCCGCCAATCCATCCCCCCAACTCTCCAAATAATGCGTCAAGGGCGCGTTCCACCCCGACAACGCCGAGGTCTCGTCGTCATAATATCCCAGACGAATCACCGTCGGCACCGACTTCTGCAAATCTGCCCAACCCAAGTCCACAGGCGCGTTATACACGGGATTACCCCCGACAATCACCAAGGTCTTGACCTTCTTCGCCCCCAAGCTCTTCGCTAAATCTCCAATGCTCTGTTCCGCTTGCTCGGTCGCTTTCCGCCCCACAATCGTCTTCCCCAGATTCCCCAGCGCCGCGTTGATCGCCGCCACCAAGGCCTGCACCGCCACCGGTTGCCGCGCCCCAACCATCAGCAAACTCGCCCCCTGATGCGCCAGCAAATCCTCCGCCACTCCCGTAATCCAAGCCTCACTCCCACCCCCAGCTCCCGGCGTCACGCCCTTCAACAATCCCACCAATTCAGGACTCTTCCCCGCCGCCGCCACTTTCCCAGCCAAGGCCACGACCATCGCCCCAATCTCACTCGCAGGAATCCGGAGCCGATGATCCGCGATTCCCCCCGTCACCGTGTAGCGGTTTTCCACCACATACAGCCGGTTCATCTTCGAGTTCGGTCCCGCCACTTTCCGGCGCGCCGAAAACTCCCGAATCGTCTCCACATCCCCGTCCGTCCCCAAAAAGTCGCAGTCCAAGGCCAAGATAATCTCCGCTTTCCCAATCAACGGAACCGCCACCATCCCAGCCCCATAGACCGCCCCAGCCACCTGATCCGCCAACTCATTGCCTAGGGGCTCGTAAACCGCCCAAGTCGCCTTCGGAAACTTCCCGAGAATCTCCCCCCGCAACCGCTCCCGAGTCGGCGAATTGTTTTTCTCCAACAAAAATGCCACCCCTTCACCATCCCCAGCCTCCCCAAAAATCTTCCCAATCGCCGCCTCAAAAGCCACTCCATCCGAAGGCTTTCCCTGATAAACAAAATGCTGCGATCGGTCGGTGTCGTATAGATCCAGTAAGGACGATTGCGAAAAAAGATCGGTCCGCCCTTCGCTCACTGGATGCAATGGGTTCCCTTCCATCTTCGTCGGCCGACCGTCATGCGTCGTCGCCACCAAAGGCGCGTAACCCCGTCGCGACGGCCGCGCAGTCGTGAAGAAAAGTGGCTTTCCAGGAATCGCCCACTCCACCCCTCGCGTGAAGGGCACCAAATGCTTCTCCGGCCGCCGACACCCCGCAAAACTTAAGCCCGCCAAAGCCATCGATGCCCCCATCAATTGCAAGAAGTTCCGTCGCGAGACCTCGCCACCCTGCATCTCCGCCGCCCCTTGCGGGAACTCCCGAGTCAGCCAACTCCGAAACTCGGGCGTATCCCCCAGTTGCCCAAGTGAACGCCAGTATTTACGGCCCGTTTCAGGCTCAGTAGGGTGGGAAAGAATTCGTTTCATCGGTGACAGCCTGCGCAGTTTTTGTCGGGCGGATTAATGTGCCATTTCGCCTTCAAATCAAGCCCCATGGCCCGCTGCGCCTCCTCAGGCGTCTGACCATTCACGGGCGTCGGCTTCCAATTCAAATCCGTAATTTTATCCAGCGGCCGAAGGGCGTTCTCTGGCGCTCGGTGACAATCCAAACACCAGGACATCGATTGCGGTTCCGCATGATAAACCACCGCCATCTCATTGACCTTCCCATGACAACTCACACACGAAACTCCCCGGTTCACATGCGCCGAGTGGTTGAAATACACGTAGTCAGGCGTCTTATGAATCTGCACCCATTCCATCGGTTTCCCCGTCCGCCAAGACTCATGCAACGGCGCCAACTTCGGGTTGTCCTTTTGCACCGCCAAATGGCAGTTCATACACACCTGAGTGGTCGGCAAATTCGAGTGCGCCGCCACTTCCACGAAACTATGGCAATATCGGCAGTCCATCCCCAGCTGCGCCACATGCACATTGTGCGGAAAGGGCACAGGCTGAGCGGGTTGATAACCCACTCGGGTGTATTTCGGCGTGAAATAATAGGGCACCGCAAAGGTCACCGCCCCACCAGCAACCGCCAAACAAAGGGCGATTTTTAGCGGCAATATGTTGCTCCCACGTGGAAAGATATTCGCCATTTTGACTAGTCTTTTTGTGTGCTTTGAAAATTCACGGCTCGGAAACTTGCCTCCTCTTTTCCCCGATAGCAAGAAACTTTGTGAAAAATTTCACAAGCGGACCTTCCTCTACCGCACTCCACCCAAAAACCGCCCCCCACTTCAAGCATAAATCGCCTTCACCAACCGCAAACACTTCTCCCCAGGAAAAATCCCCGGGGTCATCTGATTCATCACATACGCAAACGAAATCCCCGTTTCAGGATCCGCAAACCCGTGGCTCCCCCCAGCCCCAGGATGCCCAAATGCCCTCAACGATGGCCCAAAGTGCTCCCGCAATTTCACCCCCAATCTGTCCACGGGATCCCTCATCAATCCCACCCCAAAAGCCGTCTCCGCCTGCAATACCCGATCCCACCCCTGACTCCGCGTCCCAGTCATCCACTCCAGACTCTCCTCCCGAAAAAATCGTCGACCCTCCATCGTTCCTCCCGCCGCCAACATCCCGTAAAATTTCCCTAACCCGCGCGCCGTCCCCACTCCCCCAAAAGCCCCAAAAGACCCCATCCGCACCTCAGGCGTATTCATCGCCGCCACACTAAACAAACCCTGCGGCGATCCAAACGCTCGCGCCGTCAAACTCCCCGATTGCGAAAACGCCAAAAAAAACCGGTCGTCTTTCGCGGGAAAAGTCTTCGCGGGAAATATCGATCCCACTCGCCCCAACTCACTCTCCGGCAATCCAATCCAGACATCGATTCCCAGTGGCTTGGCAAATTGCTCGAACCAATATTCCTTTAAGGTCACCCCTCCAGTCAGCCGACGAATCATCTCGTCCACCAGATATCCCATCGTCCGCGGGTGATACCCATGCCCCTCCCCCAACCGCCAATTCGGGACCTCCGCCGCCAGCGCCGTGACCACCGCCCGATGATCCCACGCATCCACCGCATGACTCAACGCCGCCAACCCCGCTTGATGAGAAAGCACCTCCGCAATCGTCACCCCCTCTTTCCCCGCTTGCCCAAACTCTGGCCAAAATGCCCTCACCGGCGTCAGCGGCGAAACTTCCTGTTCCTGACAAACATGGAGCAGCGACACCGCCGCCAACCCCTTGGTCACCGACCACACCAAGACGGGCGTTTCGCTCGTCCATTCCTCAGTCTTCGCCCGGTCCCGATGCCCACCAGCCAACGACAAAATTTCCCGCCCCTCTTTCCAAACACAGACCGAGGCCCCCAACTCCCCGTGACTCCGGAAGTTATCCCAAAATACCTCCGCGATTCCTGCCTCATCCAATGGTGATTTCATCGAACCTCCAAAGTAATCTCCATCTCTCCCCCAAAATCAATCGCCCATTCTTCACCCCCAGCATCCCTCTCCCCGCCAACCGCTTATCCACCCTCCCCCTTCAC
>JBAWZW010000072.1:0-13530 GCA_037142835.1 Verrucomicrobiota bacterium | reverse complement strand
TGGGGCACCAAATTCGTCGAGCTTTCTGGTGCCGACGCCGGTAATTTTCGCGAAGGTTGTCTCGGTGATAGGGTATTCTCGAGCCATAATGCGCAGAGAGACATCGGAGAAAATGATGTAAGCGGGGACATCGCGGGAGTCGGCGATTTCTTTGCGCAAGGAGCGGAGTTGTTCGAAGAGGGCTTCGTCGCAGGCGATTTCTCCCGCGCGGCGTGGGCGACCATCTGTGGCGGTGACTTCGGGGGTGGGGAGTGGACGAGTGAGATTGATGGAGCGTCGGGAGCGGAGGAACTCGAGACCTTCTGGGGTAATTTCGAGAGTGCTGAATTTTTCGGTGGATTGGCGACAGAAGCCGAGGCGAATGATTTCACGGCCGAGGGCGGCCCATTCGGTGCGGGAGTGTTCTTTGCCGATGCCGTAGGTGGAGAGTTGGTTGTGTCCCCATTTGAGGAGTTTTTCTGAGGCTCCGCCGGTGAGGATTTCGGTGATATGATTGAGGCCGACGGCGAAGCGGGAGGCTTGGCTTAAGCGATAGACGCAGGAGAGAAATTTTTGGGTGGCCAGCGTGCCGTCGAAAGTTTGGCGTGGTTCGAGGCAATTATCGCAGCCTCGGCAATTGGGTTCGGGGAAGTCTTCACCGAAGTAGTGGAGGAGTTCGGCGCGACGGCAGGCGGCGCATTCGGCGTAGTGGACCATTTTCTGGAGTTGCTCGCGGGCGACGCGCTGCTCCTCGGGATGGGGTTTTTCGTCGATGAAAGTCGTCTGTTTGACGACATCACCTGAACTGAAGAGGAGGAGACATTCGCTGGGGAGACCATCGCGTCCTGCTCGACCGGTTTCTTGGTAGTAGCCTTCGACATTTTTCGGAAGGTCGTAGTGGATGACAAAGCGGACATTGGGTTTATTGATTCCCATACCGAAGGCGATGGTGGCGCAGATGACATGGATTTCGTCGCGTAGAAAGAGTTCTTGATTGCGTGCTCGGGTGGAGTCATCGAGGCCGGCGTGATAGGGGCGGGCCTTGATGCCCTTGGCGACGAGTTTTTCGGCGACGCTTTCGGTGGTTTTGCGGCTGGAGCAGTAGATGATTCCGCATTCGCGGCGGCGGCCTTGGATAAAGCTGAGGGTTTGTTCGAAGGGTTTGGATTTGGGGATGACGCGGTAGGCGAGGTTGGGGCGATTGAAACTGGCGACATAGGTACGGGGGTTACGAAGGCGGAGATGTTTGACGATATCGACGCGGACGCGTTCGGTGGCGGTGGCGGTGAGGGCCATGAAGGGGACCTCGGGGAAGACCTCGCGGAGTTTAGCGAGTTGTCGATATTCGGGGCGGAAATCGTGACCCCATTCGGAAATGCAGTGGGCTTCATCGATGGCGAACTGGGCGACATTCCATTGGCGAAGGAATTCGAGAGTGCCATCGAGGAGGAGGCGTTCTGGGGCGGCGTAGAGGAGGCGATATTCGCCAGCGAAAAGTCCGCGGTGGCGGCGTTTGGATTCGGCGGCGGAGAGGGTAGAATTGATGAAAGTGGCGGCGATGCCGCTGGCGTTGAGGGAGTCGACCTGATCTTTCATGAGAGCGATCAGTGGGGAGACGACCACTGTGAGACCTGGGCGGATGAGGGCGGGGAGTTGGAAGCAGAGGGATTTTCCTCCACCGGTGGGGAGGAGGGCAAAGACATCACGATTGGCGAGGGCATCGTGGATGATTTCTTCTTGGAGTGGGCGAAAGAAGTCGTAACCGAACGATTGCTTGAGCGTGCGAAAGAGATCGTTGGTGGGCATGAGATTGGGTTTTAAGGTAGCGGAATCCTCGTTGGGGGAAGAGCGAGGGAGCTAGGGGGTTTTGGAGGGTGGAGGAATGAGTACCCAGCGCATGCCTGCGGCTTCGGCGGCGGCGATCCCGCTGGCGGTATCCTCGAAGACGAGGCAATCTTTGGGGTTAACGCCAAGTCGTCGAGCGGCTTCGAGAAAAGGATCTGGGGAAGGTTTTCCGTGGAGATAGTCTTCGGAGCAGACAATGGCGTCGAAGATATCGGCGATTCCGAGGGCTTGGAGGGTGGAGATGACGACGGAGCGATTGCCGCCTGAAGCGACGGCGATGGGCTTGATGCCTGAGGTTTCGATGGCGAGATCGACGACTGATTTGATGGCTTTGACCTCGTCGATCATGGTGAGGAAAAGGGCTTCCTTGGTTTCGAGGAGTTCGGCGACGGGGAGGTTGAGGCCATTGCGTTCGTTGATGATTTCGAGAATTTTGGCGGTTGGGGTGCCACCGAGTTCGTAGTGCATGGCTTCGGGAAATTTGTCGGCGTGAACGCCTAAGGCACTGGACCAAGCTCGGTAATGAGCTGGCATGGTATCGGCGAGGGTGCCGTCGCAGTCAAAAATGTAGGCGGCGAAATGGCCATCGGGGATGCGGAGGTCTGAAGTGTGCATGGAGTGAAAGGTTAAAGAAGTGGGGGTGAGTTTTGCATTGAATGAGCAAATGAAAAAGCAATCGCTGCGAAATTCTTTTGGGGGGGTGAATAAGAAAGCCGAAGCCCGTGAGGGCTTCGGCTTTAGGGTTGAGAGTTTTAGATGAAGGGCGAGAGCCTAGCTACCGGCGTCGGTTTTTTCCCCGGCTTTTTTCCAGCCAGCGATGCCTGGAGAATAGTGTTGAACGTTGGTGTAGCCGAGTTCTTTGGCCTTGGCGGCGGCGCGGGCGTAAGCGCCGCAGTGTTCGTTGCCACAATAGGCGACGATGAGGGCGGCTTTGTCGGCGGGGAGTTTGGCGGCGAGCTCGGTGTTAGCGGTGGCGAAGTCGATGGCGCCGGGGATATGACCAGCTTTGAAGCTGTCGGAACCATTGACATCGATGAGGGTGACCTTTTTCTGAGCGATGGCTTGTTTGAGGTCGGTGGTGGTGATGGCAGGGAAGTTATCCGCGGCCAGGGCGAGGAGTGAGGTGAGCGCGAAAGCGCAGAGGAATGAAGTGAGTTTTTTCATAGGGGGGTAACATGAGACGGGTTGAGTTCTTCGTCAAGTTGAGGAAATTGGGGAAGTTTGGTCTGGCAGATGGGTGAGGGAATTCGATAATTTTTGGTGAAGGACTGGCGAGAACATCGGCAGAGATGGGATTGTCGCCACGATTATCTGGAGATTTTTTTAAAATATATGTGTCGAGAATTGATTTGTTTGACTCGTTGGGTGGGGATGTTGGCGGTGATTTGGGGATCAGCGTGTGGAGGGTTGGGGGCGGTGAGTGTGCCGGTGATTTTTTCGAATAATATGGTTATACAGCGGGACATGCCGGTTCCGGTTTGGGGGTGGGCAAAGCCAGGGGAGAGAGTGACTTGTGAGATGGGCGGGGGAAAGGTCACTGGGGAAGCGAATGCGGATGGGCAGTGGATGTTGCGGTTGCCAGCGATGCCAGCGGGTGGGCCATTTGAGATGGAGGTGCGTGGGGAAAATACCTTGAGATTTACGGGAGTGTTGGTGGGTGAAGTGTGGGTGTGTTCTGGGCAATCGAATATGGAGATGGGGGTAGGGATGTCGAAGGATGGGAAGAAGGAAGTGGGTGGGGCGAGTCATGCGAAGATCCGGTTATTTTTGGTTCCGAGAAGGGCGTCGGGGCGGATGATGAGAGATGTGGAGGCGCGGTGGAAGGAGTGCAGTCCTGCGAGTATTGTGGAGGGGGGGTGGAATGGGTTTTCGGCGGTGGCGTATTATTTTGGGAGGGAATTGCAGGAGGTCTTGAAAGTGCCGATTGGGTTAATTGAGTCATCTTGGGGGGGGACGCGGATTGAGCCGTGGACGCCGCCGGTGGGGTTTGCTGGGGTGCCAGAGTTGCGAGGGATTGGGGAGAAGGTGGAGGTGGCGAATGCGGATGATGTGAAGGCGACTGGGGTGGTGCTTGAGCGAGCGGAGCAAGCGGTGAAATTGGCTCGGAGAGAATTGGCGGAGGGGAAAGCGGTGGCGCCGATTTCGGTGGTGATTCCGAAGCATCGATTGGAGGGGAACGGGGATCCGAGCAGTTTATACAATGGGATGATTCATCCGCTGGTGCCTTTTGGGATGCGTGGGGTGATTTGGTATCAAGGGGAATCGAACAATGGGGAGGGGATGCTTTACTTGGCGAAGATGAAGGCGCTGATTGGGGGATGGCGGAAGGTATGGGGACAGGGAGATTTTCCCTTTTTGTATGTGCAAATCGCTCCCTACAAATACGGGTTGGGGCGGATGGAATTGCCGATGATTTGGAATGCCCAGTTGGCGGCGTTAACGATTCCGAACACGGGGATGGCGGTGACTACGGATATTGCGACGGTTAACGACATTCATCCACCGAACAAGCAAGAGGTGGGGCATCGGTTGGCGCTTTGGGCGTTGGCGAAGACTTACGGGAAGCCTGAGTATGTATTTTCAGGTCCGATTTATCGGGGAATGAAGGTGAGCGGGAATCAGGTAACGGTGGCATTTGATGAGCTGGGGACGGGGTTGGACGCGATGGACGACCTCGATTTGACGCACTTTGAGTTGGCTGGGGAGGACGGGAAATTTTTTCCTGCGAAAGCGACGATTGTGGGGGAAGTGGTGGTGGTTACGGCGGAGGGATTGGAGGCACCGACGCGAGTGCGGATGGGGTGGGATCAGCTGGCGAGGCCGAATTTAGGAAACAAAGAAGGATTTCCGGCGTCCCCGTTTTCTTCGGCAGAATTGGGGCGGTAGGCAGTGGGGGAATTTAGAGTTTGCTGAGGAGTCGATCGACCTCGACGTAGCGCTCGATCATCGACTGAATTTTGTCAATTTTCTCTTGGTCACCGGGGAGGGTTTTTACGGTCATGGAGTGGATATGGCTGGCGACGGAGTAGCTATCCAAGGGTGAGGTGATCACGGGGATTTCGGATTTTTTGAGTTGATCTAAAATGGCGGGGCTGGGTTGGAGATCGCCGCAGAGGATGAGGCCGGTGATATTTTGGTCATGGGGATTTTCGGTGGAGGAGAAGGCGATGGCGGCGGCGATGACATCTTCTCGGTCGCCTGGAATGATGATGAGTGTGCCGGGTTTGAAGTAGGCGACGGCGTTATTGGAGGTCATAGCGCCGATGATGACTTTTTGGACGCGACGTCGGGAGCGATTTTTGCCGTTGAGGAAAGTACCTCGGGTGGACTTGGCGATTTGGCTGAGGGTGGGGGTGGAGAGGATGGGTTCTTCTGGGATCGTGCCGAGGAGATCGATTCCGAGGCGATCGAGGCCCCGCTTGGCGAAGTCTCGGATGTAGGAAAATTTTTCGGGGAGGACCTTATTGATGATCACGCCGATGACTTCGACGCCTTCCTTATCGAAGAGGGCTTTATTGAGGGCGACTTCATCGATGGGGCGGCCGATCCCGCCACCGGTGACGAGGATCACCTTACTGGAGAGGAGGTTAGCGACGCGGGCATTGGAGAGATCGAAGACGGAGCCGACGCCGGCGTGGCCAGTTCCTTCGATGATGACGAAGTCCTTTTCCCAAGCGGCCCGATCGAAAGAATTTTGGATTCTCCGGACGAGAAATTCGTGATTGGCATTTTCGATGTAGCGGCGGGTGAAATCGGGTTCGACGGCGATGGGGGACATGGCGTCGAGGGGAGTATGGACGCTGTAAGTTTGGCCGATGAGAACGGAATCTTCGTCGATGCGTTGGCCTTCAATTTCGACGAAGCGTTGGCCGACGGGTTTGATGAATCCGATCCGACCGAGGCGTTTGCGGAGGGCGGCGAAGAGGCCGAGTGCGGAGGTAGTTTTGCCGTCATTTTGTTGAGTGGCGGCGAAGAAAACGCGTGGAGTCACCGTATTCATAAAGGAACGGAAGGGGTTGGGGAGGTTTAGGCGAGATCGGGGTAGAGGTTTCGGAAATCGATGGCTTGGAGGCCGATGATGGCGGCGACGCCGAGGATATTTTCGATACTGGCGCCTCTGGAGAGATCGGCGCAGGGTTTGGTTAAGCCGAGGAGGATTTGGCCGTAGGTTTCTGCGCCGGCGAGATGTTGGACTAATTTGCTACTGATGTTGCCGCTATTGAGGTCGGGAAAGATGAGGACATTGGCGTGGCCGGCGACAAGACTATGGGGGGCTTTGCGGTGGGCGAGTTCGGTGAGGAGAGCGGTATCGGCTTGGAGTTCGCCATCGACCTCCATTTCGAGACGTTGGTCGCGGATTTTTTGGCGGGCGAGGGCGGTGGCGGCGGCCATTTTGCGAGGGGAAGCGAGATCGGCGCTAGATTTTGTGGAGAAGCTGAGCATGGCGATGCGGGGTTTATTGCCAGTCATTTGGCGGCAGATTGTGCCGGTTTGGACGGCGATTTCGGCGAGTTGTTCCACGGAGGGCTCGGGGATGACGGCGCAATCGGCAAAGAACATCACCCCGCGTTCTCCGTGGCGAGGGTGGGAGAGATCGAGCATCATGCAGGAGGAGATGGAGGAAGTGGTGGGGAGGGGTTTGATGAGTTGAATCAAGGGGCGGAGGGAGCTACTGGCGGTTTCGCGGGCACCGGTGATGAGGCCATCGACGAGGGCATATTGGACCATCATGGCGGCGAAGTAATGGGGATTACTGAGGAGTTGGGTGGCGGCATCGGGGCCGAGGTTGTGGTAGCGTTTGAGTTTTTCGAGTCGGGAGATGAAAGCGGGGAGTTCGGAGGAAGTGGAGGGATCGATGATGCCGATGTGATCGATGTCGATTTTTTCTTGGAGGGCGATGGCTTCGATCTCGAGGCGTTTTCCGAGAACGACAGGGGCACCGAGTTGAAGTTGAGCGAAGCGGGAGGCGGCGTGGAGGACGCGGGGTTCGGTTCCTTCGGTGAAGACGACGCGTTTGGGGTGTCGGCGAAGTTTTTCGAAGACGGTTTCGATGTAGCGCATAAGGGGGGGAAGTTTGGGGATAAACTTTGGTGGGGACAAGCGGAGAGTGCTTGAGGTGTGATGGATGGGTGGTTTATTTTTGGGGGACTGCTTCGATTTCACTGATGTACGCTCAACTTGCTGATTATCATGTTCATACGCCACTTTGTCATCACGCGAGTGGATGGCCGATGGAGTTTGCGGGTCGGGCGGTGGAGCTTGGTCTTGGGGAATTGGGGTTTGCGGATCACAATCCGATGTCGGCGAGTTTTGATGATTGGCGGATGCTGCGGGAGGATTTGCCGCGCTACTTTGAGGAAGTGGAGAAGGCGCGGGAGGCCTATCCTGGGTTGAAGATTCGGCTGGGTTTGGAGTGTGATTTTATTGATGGGCGGGAGGAATGGATTGAGGAATTGCGAGGGATGGCGGATTGGGATTATTTTATTGGGAGCGTGCACTATTTGCCTGACGGCGTGGAAGTGGATCATCCGAAGTATGTGGGGAGGCCGAGGGAGGGTGGGGTGGAGGGAGTGTGGAAAGCCTATCATGAAACGTATCGGCGAGCGATTCGGAGTGGGCTTTTTGATTTTATGGCCCACCCGGATTTGCCGAAGAAATTTGGGGAGATTCCTGGGGGAGATTTGCGGAGATTTTACGAACCGGTGATTGGGGATTTATTGGAGATGGAGACGCCGTTTGAGTTGAATACGGCGGGATGGCGAAAGGCGTGTGCGGAGCAGTATCCGGCGAGGGAATTTTTGGAGATGGCGGCGTCGTCGGGGGTTTCGTTATTGATCAATTCTGACGCGCACGCGGTGGAGGATTTGGGGCGTGACTTTGAGAAGGCAGTGGAATTAGCTCTGGCGGTGGGATTTACGCGAACAGTTCGGTTTGATCGGCGGAAAGTTTCTTTCGTCCATTTGCGATGAAGCTGATTGCACGAGGTCGGGAGATGCGCTGGCCGCGTCGGTCGGTGATTATGGGGATCGTGAATTTATCGGTGGATTCCTTTTCGGGAGATGGGGTGGGGAGTTGCGAGGAGGCGTTGGATCGGGCGCGGGGGATGATTTTGGAGGGGGCGGAGGTGATTGATATTGGGGCGGAAAGTGCGCGAACGAATCGGGTCGCGATTAGCGAGGCTGAGGAGATTGGGCATTTGACGAGGTTTGTGGAGGGGTGGGAGTTGATGATTGAGGGGTTGGGAGTGAGTGAACGGCCGTGGTTATCGGTGAACACGTGGCGACCGGGGGTCGTGCGGGAGGTGTTGGCGGTGGGCGGAGATATTTTGAATGATATTGGGGGTTTGCCGACGGGGGAGAACGCGGAGATTTGTGGGCGTCATGGGGTAGCGTTGTTGATTATGCATAGTGTTGGGGAGCCGAAGGTGGCGCATACGGGGGTGAGATATGAGGATGTGATGGAGGAACTTCGGAGATTTTTTGGGGAGAAAGTGGCGCTGGCTGAGGGGGCAGGGCTGAGTCGGGAGTCATTGATTTTGGATCCTGGAATTGATTTTGCGAAGCAGCGGGAGGACAACCTGCGGATTTATCGGTCGCTGGAAGAGTTGCGGGAATTTGGGCGCCCGATCCTTTTGCCGGTCTCGAGGAAGACGGTGATTGGGGAGGTTTTGGGGTTGCCGGTGGCGTCGGAAAGGGATGCGGGGACGGTGGCGTGTATTGTGCAAGGGATGTTGAGGGGTGGGGCAATTTTTCGGGTTCACAATGTGAGAGCGGCGGTGCAGGCGGTGCGGATGATTGAGGCGGTGGAAGGGGTGGAGTGAGAGGATGGAATTGGGCTCGACGGAGGTTGGGGTTGGGGGATAGTGAGACGCTCGATTTTGAGGACAACTGATGATTGAAACACACTATTATATTGCGTGCGATTTGGGGGCGGAAAGTGGTCGGGTGATTTTGGGTTGTTTGGCGGATGGTCGAGTGACGATGGAGGAGATTCATCGGTTTGGGAATCGTCCGATTAGAATAGGGAATTCATTGCGGTGGAACATTTTGGGGATTTTTGAGGAATTAAAGATGGGGCTTCGTAAAGTGGGGTTGATGGGTAAGCGGATTGAGAGTTTGAGTGCGACATCTTGGGGATTGGATTATGTGCTGAGTGGGGCTGGGCAACCGATGCTTTCGTTGCCATATCATTATCGGGATGAGCGGACGGAATTGAGCTATGCGGCGGCGATGCTTTCGCCGGGATCGGAGGTTATTTTTGGGGAGACGGGCATTCAATTCATGCGGTTTAACACCCTTTATCAATTGATCGCGGAGAGGGAGAAGAGTCCTGGTTTGGTGGATTTGGCGGATCATTTTTTGATGATCGCGGACTACTTGCACTTTTTGTTGAGTGGGGTAGCGGTGAGTGAGGAGAGCATTGCGAGCACCACGCAAATTTATGATGGGAGGCAGGGGAATTGGTCGGAGGGGTTGATGGAGGTTTTTTCTCTACCGAAGAAGATTTTTTCTCGGATTGTGAGTGGGGGGACATCATTGGGATGTTTATTGCCTGAGGTAGCGGAGGAGTTGGGGTTGGAGAATGTTCAAGTGGTGGCGACTTGTTCGCATGACACGGGGGCGGCGGTGGCGGCGGTGCCGGGGATTGGGGATGACTGGGCTTATTTGAGTTCGGGGACTTGGTCTTTGATTGGGGTGGAGTTGCCGGAACCGATTCTGAGTGCGGAAGCGAGGGAGTATAATTTCACGAATGAAAGGGGATTTGGAGGGACGACGCGTTTTTTAAAGAACCTCGTTGGGCTATGGATTTTACAGGAGTGCCGTCGGGAGTGGGAGTTGATGGGGACGCGCTATGAGTATGAAGATTTGAGTGAAGCGGCGGAAAAGGCGGAGCCGTTTCGATCGTTGATTCACCCCAACGACCTCCGATTTTGGAAACCAGATGAAATGCTGGAGAAGATTCGGTCCTATTGTTTGGAGACGAATCAAGCGGTGCCTGTAACGCCTGGGCAATTTGCGCGCTGTATTTATGAGAGTTTGGCGTTGCTGTATGGGAAGACGATTAGCGAGATCGCCTTAGTGAGTGGGCGGAAGTGTCGGCGATTGCACATTGTGGGAGGCGGGAGTCAGAGTCGATTTTTGAATCAGGCGACCGCGAGTGCGACTGGGTGTGTGGTGCATGCGGGGCCGGTGGAGGCGACGGCGGTGGGGAACATTCTTTTGCAGGCGGTGAGTCTTGGGCATCTTGACTCTTTGGAGGCCCTGCGGGGAGTGGTGCGTGACTCCTTTGCGATTGAGGTCTATCAACCAGAAAGCTCCGTCGGGTGGATGGCCGCGACGGAGCGTTTTGGAGAATTGCCGGGCTGACTCGCTGGGGTCGAGGTGAGACCGCGGAAAAAACTGGGGGGTGATCTTTTGGTTATTTAGCGCGCTTGCTATCGATGTAAGCGACGACGTCACCGACGGTCTTGAGTTTTTCGGCATCTTCGTCTGGGACTTCGATACCGAATTCTTCTTCGAAGGCCATGACGAGCTCGACGGTATCGAGGGAATCGGCACCGAGATCTTCGATTAGGGAAGCCTCCATCGTGACTTGTTCAGGGGTGACGGACAGGCCTGTAACCACGAGATCTTTTACTGCTTCTTCGGTCGATTTTTCTGACATAAATTGTAGTGAGGTTTCCGATTAATTTGGTTGGAGTTGAGTCGTTCTTTATAGAGGTAGAGGTTGGTGATTGGCAATCATAAACTGAGGTTTTCTTCAAGGATCAGGGGTATCAATGAAATCGGCACTAGCATCTGATGCCAGAGACAGTTAATAAGGGAGGCTATGAGTGACTTGCCTGGAGATTTTGATCTTAAATTTTTGCCTGATTGGTTGAAAGAGGGACCGATTCAAAACCCTTACGCGAACTTTGAAGGCGAGGGGGGTGATCGTCCGCGACGAGATCGGGATGATCGAAGTCCGAGAGGCCCGCGACCAGAGCGTCGTGGGGCCCCTGGGCCCCGTGGGGACAACCGTGGACCGCGTCCTGATCGGCCGGCTGGGGATCGAAATCGTGGGCCGGGTGGGGGGAGTCGTCCTGAGGGGATGCGTAGTGGTGGTGGTGGGCGGGAGCAAGAATTTCGGGCAGCGCCGCGTCCGCAGAGGGAAGTGGCCCCGGCGCAATTGCGGGTGGAGTTTTTACCGGAGGCGAATGCGGCGATGGGGATAGCGAAGCAGATTCGGGCGAGCGGGCATGCTTTTGCGGTCTTTGGGACGAGCAAACTCTTTTTGGATCGCCCTGAGCGGCATGTGGTTCGGGTGACTTCGAGTGATCCTGGGGTGCCACTGTTTCAGGTCGGGAGAGGGCCGATTTCGTTTCATCGTGGGTCGGTGGAGCGGGATGCGTGGGGGTATTTGCGAGATGAGTATTACAAGACGGAAACGGTTCAGGGGGAGCCATTAAAGGGAAACTTCACGAATGTGGCGCGTTGCCGATCGGTGAGGGTTTTATTGGGGCCAACGAACCATCACAGTTACCAGAGTGGGTTGCGGAAACTCTATGAGGATCGCTTTCGTCGTCAGATGTCATTTGGGGAGTTTCAGCAGCGGGAAATTGAGGTGGTGAATGATCCGGCGGTTGTTGCGGAGTGGAAGGAGCAGGCCCGATCGAGCACGAGTTATTCGACGACCCAAGAGGCGGAACCGGTGATTTTTTCGAGTCTCGGCGAGGCGGAGGCCCATTTTCGGAAGGTCTATTTGCCGGGGTTGTTGAGGAGTGGGACGAGTTTAGAATGCAGTGGTCAAGCGAGTCGTGCGGGGACGGATCGTTACGTGACGGACGCAGTGCGAGCGGCGTGGGAGGCGGAGAGCCGTTTTCCGCAGCAATTAGTGAACGCACTTTGCCCGTACTTTGCGGATGCTGGGCTGACATTTTTCAAGCATCGGAAGAAGATGCTTTATGTGTGCACGATTAAGCCGCAGAGGCATTTGATGAGTGAGAATTTTTCTCAAGGAATCTCGATGATATTGCAGGTCTTGGAGACGGCGTATCGGGTGAAGCGTCCGGAGTTAGCGGCGAAGATTTTGGGTGCGACGGATGATGCGGCGGAGGGAATTGCTCGGAAAGCGCAACTGGCGTCGGATCTTCATTATTTGATTTTGGCGGGGCATGTCATTGAGTTTTCTGATGGGAGCTTGGAGTTGCCACTGGATCCGAGGGCTCGGCCTGAGGGTGAGGCTAGGCCGATGCGGAAGAAGTCGCCTGATGGAACGGCGGTGGCGGTGGGGAATGTTGGTAAGGGTGGAGCGGTAGTTTTGGAAAGTCTTGCTGGTGAAAATGTTGTGGATATTGCGATTGGGCAAAATTCGACCTGTGAGAGTGGAGGGGAAGCAGAAGTCACTGTGGCCGTGTCTGAGGTAACTGACGCGACCGAAGTGGCGGAAGTGGCGGAAGTGGCTGAAGTGGCTGAAGTGGCTGAAGTGGCCGAAGCGACTAAGGTAGATCCTGTGGAGCGGCCGACGTAAGTTGGAGGGTGGGGGGAGTGGCGCTGATTGGGGCGCGCTCCTTAGGGGTGATCTGGTGAGATGGTGGATGGGATAATTTTGAGGAAAGAGCGGTGGAATTGGGACTTGTTTGGTCGGTCGCGGTGATGTTTATGGGGGCGAGTGTCGTGATCTGTGGCACTTGGGAGTGGAATTGGGGATGCTTTTTTATGATGAAAAATTACAAATTAATTATTCCAAGTGTGGGGATGTTCCTCGGCTTGGTTTCGGGAGTTTTGGGGCAATATCCGAATTGGGGGCATGTGGGGAGTTTGAGTATTTTGACGACGGCGAATGGGGGGGACTTGCCGGCTTCGGCGGTGCTGGAGGGGTTTCCTTTGCTGGTGCGTTTGCGTGGGGAATTTTTTAATTTTAAGGAAGCGAAAGCGAATGGTGAGGATATCCGTTTTTCTACGGGAAAAGGGGTGGCTTTGCCGTATCAGATTGAGGAGTGGAATGGGGAGAAAAGAACGGCGAGTATTTGGGTGCGGATGCCGGTGATTAAGGGGAATACCTTGGAGGAGATTCGGGTTCACTGGGGGAAGGCGGATGCGGTAAGTGAGTCGAGTGGGAAGGCGGTATTTAATGAAACGAACGGCTATTTGAGCGTCTGGCATATGAACGAGACGGTGGTCGATGAGGTGGGGACCTTGGAGTCGAAGGACATGGGGACATCGTTGACTGGGGGGATTTTGGGGAAAGCCCGCCATTTTCCGGGGAAGCAGGGAATTTTTTGTGGGGAGAAGATTGCGAATTATCCATCGGGGGCGAGTCCGCATAGTACGGAGGGATGGTTTCGGGCGGAGATACCAAACACCACGATCGTGGGTTGGGGAAATGAAGGGGGGAATCGTGGGAGTAAAGTGCGGATGCAGTTTCGGAGTCCTGCGCATGTGCATGTGGACAGTGATTTTTCTGATGTGTGGGGAAAAAGCACCTTACCGATGAAGGAGTGGATCCAAGTCGTTCATACCTATCAGAGTGGGGAGGGGAGAATTTATATTAATGGGGAGTTGGACGGGGCGGCGGGGCCGATGTTGAACATTAAGAGTCCCGCGCGGTTGTGGATTGGGGGGTGGTATAACAACTATGACTTTGTGGGGGATATCGATGAGGTGAGGATCTCGAAAGTGGTGAGGAGTGCGGAGTGGGTGAAATTGCAGTATGAGAATCAGAAGC
>JBAWZW010000071.1:0-13613 GCA_037142835.1 Verrucomicrobiota bacterium | reverse complement strand
CCCCATGGCCAACCCCCCGCTCTCACCACCCTTCTCGAGTCATTCTCCACCAGCCTCACCAACCTCTCCGCAAAAATCGGCTCCACCTATTTCAGTCACCTCAGCCCACGCCTCAGCTAACCACCGCCCGCCTCCCCATCAACCACCACTCAGCTTCGCCACCCTGCCATGCTCTACGAAGTCACCCACCGCACCGCCTACTCCTACACTTCCGAAGTCACCCTTTCCCATCACCTCGCCCATCTCCAACCCCGCACGCTCCCCCACCAAGAATTACTCGATTTTCATCTGGAAATCTCCCCAGAACCCCAGTCCATCCACCACCGCATCAACTTCCACGAAACCCCCACTTCCTTCTTCTCCATCGTCCAACCCCATACCCAATTAATCGTCACCGCCCGCAGCCGGGTCCGCGTCGTCTCCCCCATCCTCCCAACCTCCTCCCCCCCATGGGAATCCGTTCGCCTCGCCTGCTCCGGTTCCCTCCTCACCGATGCCACGATCACCGGGGAGTTCCGCTTCGATTCCCCTCATGTCACCCGCAACCCCGATTACGCCGACTACGCCGCCACCGCCTTCCCACCCGGCCAGCCTCTCCTCGACGGCCTGCGCAATCTCACCGCCCAAATGCATCGCGACTTTCACTTCGATCCGCTCGCGACCACGGTCGCCACCCCCCTCGCCGATTTCTTTCAAAATCGGCGCGGCGTCTGCCAAGACTTCGCCCACTTCGGCATCGCCTGTCTTCGCTCCCTCGGTCTCCCCGCACGCTATGTCAGTGGCTACTTAGAAACCCTCCCGCCTCCCGGAAAAACCCGCCTCGTCGGTGCCGATGCCTCCCACGCTTGGATCTCCGCTTGGTCTCCGGACTTCGGGTGGATCGATGCCGATCCCACCAATCATCTCTTCCCCGAAGATCGCCACATCACCGTGGCTTGGGGACGCGACTTTAGTGATGTCAGCCCCCTCCGAGGCGTGGTCATCGGTGGAGGCGAACCCCAAATGACCGTCGCCGTGGATGTCGCCCCACTCTCCGCCTGATCCCGACAAGCCCATCTCACCCCTTCGGGAAAAACTTTGACGAGCAGCGCCCAGACGCGACATTCTCCCCACCCGATTCAATCCTCGCCAAGCTTTTTCAGACCACTTCCGCAAGCAACCAATTCAACCTCATCTCGCAAATTCTTTCTTATGGCTAATTACGACTTAATAGTGATCGGTGCCGGGCCCGCCGGATATGTGGCAGCAATTAAAGCCGCCCAGCTCGGCAAAAAAGTCGCCTGCGTAGAAATGGAACGCGGTGGCGGAACCTGCAATAATTGGGGCTGCATTCCCACCAAAGCCCTCCTCAAAAACGCCGAGATGTATCACGCCATGGCCCACCGCGCGGCCGAGTTCGGGTTCAAAATCGAAGGCCTAAGCTACGACTGGTCCGCCATCATCAAACGCTCGCGCACCGTCTCCGATAAAGGCGCCGCTGGAGTGGAGTTTCTCTTCAAGAAAAACAAAATCGATTCCATCCGGGGCTCTGCCAGTCTCGATAAAGCGGGCGAAGTCAAAGTGACCCTCGCCGACGGCAAGGTGGAAACCCATACCGCAGGAAAAATTCTCATCGGTACGGGCTGCGTTTCCCGCCCCATGCCCGGCTTGCCCTTCAACGGAACGACCGTCATCAGCTCCAAAGAAGCGATGAATCTCCCCACCCAACCAAAGAGCATCGTGATCATCGGAGCGGGCGCGATCGGCATCGAATTCGCCTACTTCTACAATGCCTTCGGAACCAAAGTCACGGTGGTCGAAATGCTCCCCAACCTTCTCCCCGTCGAGGATACCGAGGTCTCCCAAACCCTCGAAAAGTCCTTCACCAAACAGGGCGTGCAATTTTTGACCTCCACCAAAACCACCAAAACGGAGGTCACCGCTCAAGGAGTGAAAATCACCGTCGCCGATGCCGCTGGCACCGAAAAAATCCTCGAAGCCGAGGTCTGCTTGGTCGCCATCGGCGTCTCTCCCCTCCTCCCCGGCGGGAGCTTAAAACTCGGGCTGACCGATCGCGGTTATCTCCAAACCAACGACCGCTACGAGACCACTGTCCCAGGAATCTTTGCCGCCGGTGATATCATCGGGCCACCGTGGCTCGCCCATGTCGCTAGCTATGAAGCGCTTCAGGCGGTCGAAGGCATGTTCGTCCCCAACTTCAAACCGAAAAAAGTCACGGTTTTCCCAGGTTGCACCTACTGCCATCCTCAGGTCGCCAGCGTCGGCTTGACCGAACGGGCCGCCAAAGAAAAAGGACGGAAATTTAAAGTCGGAAAATTCCCTTTCATGGCCAGCGGAAAAGCCCGCGCCATCGGCGAAAGCGAAGGCTTCGTCAAGGTCCTCATCGGTGAACCGCACGGCGAAATTCTCGGCGCCCATATCATCGGCCCCGATGCCACCGAAATGATCGCCGAACTCGGACTCGCCATCACCCTCGAAGCCACTTGGGAAGACATCGAAGCCACCATCCACGCCCACCCCACTCTCGGCGAAGGAGTGCGCGAAGCCGTGGAAGCCGCCGTCGGCCACGCCATCCATATCTAAAAAATCCTCCCGCCTTCGGGAAGGAACGCGCTGCCACCAACCCGCCTCCACTCTCAAGGTGCGGGGCGACGATCAACCTTCGCTTGATTGCGAAAAGTCTGGTGGCAGGCGGAGCAACTCTCCCCAAGTTGATTCAAAGTGACCGCTAGTAAACGCGGCTCGAGCTTCGTCTCCATCAGCTGGCTCCTCAATGCTTCCGCCACTTTTTCAGCGGCAACGCCGAGCTCTTGATACTTCGGTGGCCGATGCGCCGTCGCCCCCGACTCCCGCAATTCTCGAAACTGCTCAAGGATCAGTCGGGTGGCTTCCACTGCCTCCGCGCGAGGCCCAGACACCC
Organism: Verrucomicrobiota bacterium; assembly: GCA_037142835.1. GTDB lineage: Bacteria > Verrucomicrobiota > Verrucomicrobiia > Chthoniobacterales > Chthoniobacteraceae > Chthoniobacter. Next base: position 10,693 of record JBAWZW010000071.1, on the reverse strand, counting down.
GCTGCCCAGCCACTTTCTGGTCGGCCAACAATATCTCCAATCCACTGTCGATCGCCACCATCGCATCAACCTCCGCAGTGGTTTTTCCCACCTCAGGCAATTCCCCCACCGCGACCAGTTCACCCACGGTCGGCTGCTTAAATTCCTTCACCGAAAGACCCAGTCCCTCATAAACATTCCCTTTCCCCGCACGCTTCAACCACGCTTCCGCCTCCTCAACACTCCACCCCCCCATCGACTCCCTCATCACCGCCACGGCCGCGGGAGCCCGATACCTCCCATTATGGCAGTGCACGTAGATCGGCCCCACCTCCGCCTTCGCCAATGAAACCAACTCGATAATCCGCTGCCGCGGAATCTCCCCATACCCAAAGGGCAAATGAATATACCGTAGCCCATATTTATGAGCAGTGATCAGATCAGGCTTGTTTCCATCCACACTCACCACCGTCTTCACCCCCAGCCGAGCCAACTCCGCAAAACCCCCCTCCCCCTCAGGATGCCCGCCACAGAACAGCCGGTCCGTTACCCGAAAAGCATTGCGCAATCCCTCGACTTTCAACGAACTCGGAACCTCCGCACCCAACGCCAGTCCCCCAAAAGCCCCCAACGCCACCACCGCACAAATCAACACGGTGAAGCGGACCAAAAATTTCCTGGAGATGCAGTTCGACAAGCGTTCCCATCTCCTCACGACTAGCCGCCCATGGCAATATCCACTTTATTGATCGCCGTCCAAGCCGCCTCAATCGCCAGCCCAGAAAACCCGCTGGTCACCCTCCAGGAGAAGCCGTCGATGCCGATGCTCATTCGGATAATCGTTGCAGAAAACCACCCCGCCTTCGCGATCCTTTCCCTCATCCCCAAGGAGGTTGAATCCCAGCCCCAAATCCCCATCGGCAATCTCCGCAAAGATCACTTTCTCCTCGGTTTCACAGCCTGCATCCGTTACGGAATCGCCAGCGCCTCCACCGCTCCTGATTTTTCTATGATCATCCTTCGCCTGATTTTCTGGAGCATCCTCGCCTCCATTCCGTCACTCTCATCGGCAGCCACGGAGCTCTACACTCTGGAAAAAGAAATCCCCCTCAAAGGCTCCGGTGGCTGGGACTTTCTCTCCATTGATCAAGTCTCCCGACGACTCTATGTCGCCCACTCCACCCAAATTGAAGTCATCGATCTCGAGAAAAATCAGGGCATCGCCACCATCACCGAAACCTTTGGCGTCCATGGCTTTGCCATTGCCACTGGCCTCGGAAAAGGGTTTTCCTCCAATGGCAATAAAAACTCCGTCAGCGTGGTCGATCTCCAATCGCATCAGACCCTCCACACCATCCGCACCGGCACAAATCCCGATGCCATTGTCTATGAACCCAGCCGCCAAGAAATCTACGCCTTCAACGCGGGAAGCAACTCCGCCACCGTCATCGACGCCAAATCCGAGCGGATCGTCGCCACGATTCCTTTAGGCGCTTCCCCAGAATTCGCCGTCGCCGATCCCGACGCCGCACGCATTTACTGCAACCTCGCCGATGGAAACGCCGTGGCGGTGATCGATATAAAAACTCATACGATGCTCGAACGCTGGCCAACTGCCCCCGGAGAAATACCCTACGGAATGGCCTTCGATCCCAAACACCACCGATTGTTCGTCGGCTGTCGAAATGGACTCCTCCTCATGATGGACAGCCGCACTGGACGGGTGATCGACTCCATCCGCATTGGCAAAGATGTCGATGCCAACGCCTTCGATCCTCTCACCGAATTCGTCTTTGCCTCCTGCGGCGACGGCACGGTCACGATTGCCCAAGCGGAAACGCCTGAAAAACTCGTCGCTCTCCAGACTCTGAAGACGGCTCCCGGAGCGGCGACGATGGCGCTCGACCTCCAGACCCACAAAATCTACCTCCCAGCCGCCACTTTGGAATGGCCGACAGCAGACGGACCACTTGCCCGTCAACGGCCCCCGAAAATTCTCCCCGACACTTTCAAAATCCTCGTCTATCGATTGGTAAAACCCCTCAAGGAGTGAAGGCTTTTTAATCCTCCAAAACCCTCCCCCACCATCGGTTACAAACTAAATTGCTTACTGCTCACCACCCGGAAACGATAGGGCCCGAGGGTCAGTCCCGTAGCATCGCCACTCGCGGGCAACTTCGCAGGCTTGCCATCGCTATCGATCAATCCCGCGGAGTTGGCGTCCAAATAACGCTCAATCAAAAACGATCCCCGGAACTCTCCCGTAGGCTGGTTCTGGCTCGCCCTGATGATAAACGAACTGTTCCGCACATTCTGAGCAAGCGTCTGCACCCGAACGTGCACCGTGAAACTATTCGAGCGGGTCGTGAGCCGCGGGTAAATCAAGGCGTAAGGCTTCTCTAAACCGTTGTCTCCCGTGAGTTTATGGGCATCCCAGAAAGTCTTTAACTTAGCGTCAAAACCAGCCAAGGGGGTGGTGGATTCGATCCCCACCTTGACGTGCGGTTGCATCGGAGATGGCAGGTTGGCAACGATCGGCACGTCCTTGGGAATGAGCGGAATATCGCAGATTTCCGAAGCCGAGATGAAAGGTTTGTTCCGATCGAGCCGATCGGTGATCAGTCGCAAGGTGTTGTCGAGGTCGATCGACCGACGCGAAATCACCCCAAAAGCCGCAGGCCCGCCCCAACTATCGCCAGACTCAGGATTCCCTATCAGCTTGTAAGTCTCGATGAACCGCTTGCCACCCAAATCTTTTTGATCGGGGTTCATCGCGGTGATTTTTACCGACTTGAGAACCGCCCGAATCCCCGTGTCCCGGCGGATGTTCGTGAAGGGAACAATTTGATGATTCAAATTGATCTTTCCTGCGGTGGCAAAAGGTTCGCTGATCGCGTAGGGCTCGACAATGGGCATCCAAAAAAGATCCAAAAGCAGGTGATCGGACGGGCCATACTTCCCACTTCCAGGGTGCTCAATGGAGGCATAGCGATTCGCGGCCGTGGCCGTAAATGGCTGACCATCGCCACCAGGAAGATAGTATTTTGCCGGCCGAAAAAGGAGCGTCTGCCAAGGATAATTCCGCTTCACCCCCGTCGGCAAAGATCCAAACATCACCGCCGATGGAATCATCCGGTTGGGAGAGAAAAAGGTCGTCGACTCCAAAAGGACATCCTGAAAAACACTGTTGTCCCCAAGGTAAGGCGCGGGCTTTTTAAAATCCCAATCGTCCCCATCGCCATCCTGAACCGCCTGCTGCGGAGTCGATCCTTCATCGGGCTTATTGCAGTAGGCCCCATCGGTGATCAAGAACGGCCCCGTATCCCAGTCGCCAGCCTGGCCCAAAATATTCCGAACCCCATTAATCGGTGCCGGCAGATCAGGCTCCAAAACCCGCGATAGATAGCCAGTCATTCCTTCCACGAGCCGCCCATAAATCGCCCCCGGCTCACTTCCCTTTAACGGAAACCCATGCCGCAGACCGTGACTCCCCGCATTGCGCTCGGTCTTGACCGCGTAGGCGGTCGGATTATAGGGCGCAAAATAATCGGCGGAAATGTCTTTGCGAGCGGCAATTAGCCGAAGGTCGCCCTGCAATCCCGCCGAAGGTGATCCCGCTGGCTTGCCAGTAAACGCCAACGAACGGACGGTGTCTTGGCTGGTGATTCCCGTCCAGTTCCGGACCCCTCGCCCCGCATACCACCGGGAAGTATTGGCATCCGCCGCCGACCCCGTGATCCCCTTGTCATTCGATCCCGTCCCTGTCCCAGCCTTGATAAAGAACCGCACGCCCGCCTCACCATCAGGGGGCGGAGAGGCTACAGGCATCGGCACTTCCTGCTCAGGAAAGCGAAACCGAATCGTCTGAATCACGGGCTCACTCATCGAGTTCATCGGGGTCGATTGCGCAGGCGCGGAAATCTTTAAGGTCACCGTCCCTTGAAAAGTCAAAGTATTCTCAGGATCGCTACTCACCACCACATCGGCATTCGGCACCGCAGAATCCAACGGAGCGGGCATCGGAGTTTCCCCGTCGCCTAACCCGTTGTTCATCTCGCACAAGCGGTTCCAACCAATCGTCCCCCCGACTTTCGAATCGAATCCCACCGGCGTCCCCACCCGCCCGATGTCGTACATCGTCGGCTGCTTGGTAAAACGAGGGTCATTAAACTCCTGAAAGATCTTTTTCACCGAGCCACTCTTCTTCTCTTTCAAGGTGATCTCGATGTCCTCAAAACTCAGCCGCAGATTATTCGAAAGATCGCAAAATCCCGCCATCGGAGAAAAAAGTTTCGGCAACAAGACCACCTGAAGTTTCGTCTTCTTGGTCTGATCCGCTTCCGGAAGCTCACCCGGTCCCTTCATCACCACCACCAACGCCAACTCCGAAACCGTGGCGATCCGCCCAATCCCCCGGGTGCCGTCAGGCATTTCAATCGGCACCACTTGACCAAGAGTCGATTGCCCCAAAAGAGGATTGCGCGCAAAGTATCCCACCGCCCCAGTGGACAAAGATTGCGTGTAAGACGAATCCACCCCTTTCTCCGAGCGATCCGCAAGATTGGTACAGCGGACATAGTCAAACATCAGAGTGAGAATTTGATTTCGATCCTCCTGATATTTATCCGCAAAGGTATTCGCCGCCGCACCTTGAGCATCCCACCCAGGAACCGGCCGAGCGGTGAGCCCCTTCAAATAATTCATCAACTCGAGATTCCTCGCGGACAGGTCGACCGTCGCACTATCGCCATTCTGCCTCGTGAAATAGAACGGCAAAGCAGGATGACTGGGGTCCGAACCATCCTTGGGCCCAAGGGTGGAGCAAAAGGCGATCAGTTTATCAAAGGCCGTCCGCCGACTCGGCTTTCCCACAACCTCCACTTGCTCTGGCCAAATGGCAATCCGTGGCAAATTGAAAAGATTTTGCTCGGGCGCCTTGCTACTCGCGGTGATGAAAAACTTCCCCATTTCCAGCATCTCCCCAGTGGTATTGCGGTTGGTAGCGGGAAGGGCCAGCCTCCACGGAAGCCGGGCATTCGTCCCGAACTTCGGGTTATACAAAAACTCATCGATCGATGAATAAAGCCGGTCTCCGTCAGGCGTAACAAATTTTCCGCTCAAGTCTCCCATTCCACCGCCCGCGCGAGCTGTGCCAGCCAAGGAGGAGTAATCCGCGGTCGGGTTAATGTAGGTAGTATCGGCACTCTCATATTCAGCCCCCGAAACCCGCGGGCTAAACTTAAAAATTTCTTCGGCCATCTTTGCCCGATCCCCATTCACCGACGGAAGAAGGAGTAACTGCCGACCAAAAATCGGCGAAAGGCAGGTGGTCGCAGGATGACCAGGATAACGCTGATACTCTTTTTGGGCCCCCTGCCGATCAGCCAAATCCCATTCAAATACCGCCTCGGGGTTCGAAGCGTAAGTCGCCGCCGCCGCCATCACCCCAGGTTGCCCATTTGAAAGGGGGGTATCCCAAAATGTCCCCTCCGATGCCGTGTTGATATTCACCTTGCTCGTCTCGTCATCCGTCCAAAACGCCACCCTCGCCACCACGCTATTCCGTTCTCCTTGAGCCGTTTGCTGATGCCCAGTTGGCACCAAAACCTCCACATCGCCAGCCGTCCCCGAGGCTTTCGCAGACACCAGCGTCCCATCCTTGAGCAGATAAAGCCACTTCACTGGCATCGCCACCCCCCGCGTCGCGTAGTCATCCACTTTGAATCCCTCGACATCCACACTACTGTCTTTATTCAGCGAAAGTTGACCGGTGGAGTTGATATGATTGCCGTCGAAGATCGGGTAGACCATCAGTGGCCGTTTCTTCGCGGGATCAAAGGGATCGGTCCGCGTAAGGTCCGCCACCGGAGCGTTGAGATTTGTCCAAAGCCCCGGTTGTTGCTCCCAACTCCGCGAATCCGCCGCGGGAAACGCTGGGGGCAAATCTCCACTGCCACTCTTCGCATTCTCCGCAGGGTTAAAGCTCCCATCCTCAATCAGGCTATCCGCTGAATACAGTTTGTAGCTTTTCACCGGAGCACCCTTGACATCAAAAGTGCGAATTAACCCCGGCTGAGAAATCCACGCCAAGTCAGGTTGCGTCGAAGCCTCCCGGATCTGCCCGATGACCAAATTCACCGCAGAATCTGTGAGCAACCGAGCATTGGTCTCCCCCTCATACCCCTTCGCCCCCAGATACTCCGACCGAGTCATCACCAAAAACGCCAGGATTAACCCCGTAAGCAGCACGAGCATCCCCAGCGTCAAAATTAACGCCGCACCCCCAGTCCTTTTTCCCCTCCTCCGCAAAGCAAAAGCGCCCATCTTCACGAAAACCTTCGGAAAAAATTTCAGAGGAAATCGCGGATCGTTGATCATCGGGAATTCATCATCGCCAAGCTCCCAGACAGCGCTACTTGCCGAGATAGGTCACCCACTCCGCAGGAAGCGCCGCCCGCTCCACCCCATCAGCAATCCGCCCTTCAAAGCTCGGCTGAAACTCCGTGCTCGTGCCGTAAACCATAATCGCATCATCCGCACCCTCCACCCTCAAGGCGTGCGCGACCCCCGCTGGGATCACCACCCCAGCGTTATGCGGCCCACTTTGATCATCTCCCTCAATCAGAAAACGCATCGTCCGACGCGCCATCCCCGCCCGTTCATCCACCAAAAGCATCTCCACATTTCCTTGCACAAAAAACATCGCGTCCCACTGCTCGCGATCATACGGCCGCAGCGTAAAGTCAACAGGCTCAGCCTGATAAAGTCGCGCAAACCACGCCTCGGCGGTGGTGTTTTCAGGAAGATACGGCGGGTGAATGTGAAACCCTTTCGCCGTGCCCGCAAACATTCGCGCCGATGCCCATTGTCTCGGCCAAAGACCGATCGCCGCCAACGCTCCGTCGCCCATCCGCGCAAACTCCCCGAAAAATCCCCGATGCCTTTGCGGATAGATTTTCCGAGGGAAAATTTCCACGCCCGGAATCCACGCACCCCCCAGACTCGCGCGGTTGGCGATCAGTTCTCCCGCATCCACTCCGCTGGTCGCAAGCCGCTCGGCAAGAGTGGCTGAGGAATAATCGCGCTGAGAAAGCTGCTCAAGCGCTTCGGGACGTAAGGCAGACCAGAGTTCAGACATATAAAAGGAAGGAAACCAATAGGGAGTAGAGTGAAAAGCGGAGTTGAAACTTGAGGAAACTACCCCAGTTGGGCGGCATACCAGCGGACGGTTTCTTCAAGACCATCGTCAACACTGACTTGCGGGTCAAATCCCAGTTCGCGACCAATCGCCGTAATCTCCGCCAAACTCTGCTGAATATCCCCGGGGCGCGGCGGCCCTTTGTGGACGGGCTTTGCCGGGCGACCCGTCACGGAGGCGACCCGATTCGCGATCATCTCATAAAGGGCGCTCAGGGTGGTGCTTCCCCCAAGAGCAACATTAAAAACTTGCCCAAGCGCCCGCGGATTTTCAGTGGTCGCCGCAAGGAGATTGGCCTGAACCACATTGTGGACATGACAGAAGTCGCGCGTGATGCCGCCATCACCATGGATTTGACAATCTTTCCCACGCACTAACGCGGTGATCCATTGCGGAATGACCGCCGCATAGCCTCCCGTAGGATTTTGACGGGGACCAAAGACATTGAAATAACGCAACCCGACACTCGCCAACCCATAATGGGCGAAGCATTGATCGGCATAGATTTCGTTGATCCGCTTCGATGCCCCATACGGACTCAAAGGACGCCCGATCTGCGATTCAATTTTTGTGGGACGAGGATCATCGCCATAGACCGCGCTACTGCTCGCATAAACGACCCGCTGAACTCCGTGTTCGCGAGCCGCCAGCAACACATTTAAAGTGCCCGTGACATTGGTTTCGTGACAACCGAGGGGATCTTCCAAGGAGAGCGGCACGGAAATAAATCCCGCGTGATGGAGAATAAAATCAACGCCTCGGGTGGCCATCTGACAGGTGGGGAGGTCGGCGACGGATCCCCGGTGGAGGATGAAACGAGACCACTGCTCGGGAGTAACCGCGGCTTGAACCTCTTCGAGGTTTTTCGGTGAACCCGTGGAAAAATCATCCAGACCAATGACCCGCTGATCTAGGCGGAGCAAGGTCTCGAGTAGGTGGGACCCAATGAAACCGCCAACCCCAGTGACCAGCCACGAACGAGGCCGCTCGACGAGCTTTTGGCGAAGATCAGGGAAGAGATTTAAAAAATACATCGGCGATGAAAAACAAGCCTAGAGATCTGCTGAAAAGATACAAATTCCGACGCCTCGTCGAACATCGGCGAGCAAGGAGATCCAATGGTGGCGACAAAGTCTCATCCTGCTAAACAACAATCTGCCATTGATTTTGTCGAACGCAAAAGTCACGGGAGCGGGGCTTGTCGGTCCTTCAAACCCAAGGCTTCCAGAACGCACAGCGCCGCAAAGGCGTCATTGGCAGCGTAAAGCATCTGCCTCGGACTAAGATCTGGCGCCGCCCAATTGCTCGTAGTGATCCTCTTCGACTTCCGAAAGTTTTTCTGGAGCTCGGTGCCGACGGCCGCGCGGACCCCGATCTGTCCCTTATACCCACGCTCACGGAAGACATGATCGAGATCGAGAATCCCTCGGAGCGTCACCCCCAAAGTGGACCGAATCTGCGCCCGATCGTTCCGCAATCCAAATCCCACCTTCAAAACCTCTTCGGAATGCAACAAATCAGCAACCAACGCCCGACACTCGGGCCGGTGAAGTTGAAAGATAAAGGCCCGGTCCCGAAGCGCAAACTGCACGATATGTGGACCACGACTTTTCTCCCCACACTTAAAGGTGGGTTGCGATTCCGTATCAAAACCCACCGTCCCCGCCAGAACGATTTCCTGACCCGCCCGCTCGATACCCTGAACGCTCGTCGGGAAGTGAACACACTCCAAGGCAAGCCCTTGGAATGGCTCCAGAAGAGCGGTTTCGGCTTTCGTGAGAGCAATCAGACGCACTACCCAATCGTGGCAGGTGGGTCTTTGCAGTGTCGAGGGAAACCAGTGCGCCCCGTCCAGAGACCGCCCCAGACACTGACCGCTCCAGAATTTCGGTTTGACTCCGCGCGCGCCTCTCCCCAATGTCACCCACTTTTCCTCATGCGCCATACCATTTCCGTTCTCGTTGAAAACAAATTCGGTGTTCTCACCCGGATCGCTGGAATGTTCAGCGGTCGAGGATTTAATATCGATTCCTTAAATGTCGGACCGACCCTCGACCCGACCACTTCCCGAATGACCATCGTGGTCAAAGGCGACGACACCACCCTCGAACAAGTCACCAAACAGCTCAATAAGCTCATCGATGTCATCGTCATCGAAGACTTTCGCGACGATGAAGTCGTCGAGCGCGAACTCGTCCTCATGCGCGTCAGTGTCAATTCCGAAACCCGCGCGGAAGTGATGCAAATCGGGGATATTTTTCGGGCCAAGATCATTGATGTCCAAATCAATAATCTCGCCATCGAGATCACCGGCAATGAATCAAAGCTCGATAAATTTCTGATGCTCATGGGCAAGTTTGGGATCACCGAACTCACCCGAACAGGACGAGTCGCCCTCGCCAGAAAATCCCAATAAACCACTCTAACCCAATCTAAACCAACTCATTTCCCATGAAAATCTATACTGACAAAGACGCTGATCTCGCCGTTCTAAAGGGCAAAACCTGTGCGGTGCTCGGCTTCGGCTCCCAAGGCCACGCCCACGCCCTCAACCTCAAAGAGTCAGGCGTCAAAGTAATTGTCGGACTTTACCCAGGCTCCAAGTCCCGCGCCGTCGCCGCCGAGAAAGGCTTTCCTGTATTCGATACCGCCGAAGCCGTGAAAAAAGCCGACGTGATTTTTGTCGCCGTCCCCGATACCAAGCAACCCGACGCCTTTGAAAAGGACATCCGCCCCAATCTCAAAAAGGGCCAGACCCTCGTCTTCAGTCACGGTTTCTCCATCCACTTTAAGACCCTCGTTCCGCCAACCGATATCGACGTCATCATGGTCGCCCCCAAAGGCCCAGGACACATCGTCCGTCGTCAATACACGGAAGGCAAAGGAGTCCCCACTTTGATCGCCATCTACCAAAACCCCAGCAAACAGGCGAAAAAAGTCGCCTTGGCTTGGGCAAAAGGCATCGGCGGAACCCGCGGTGGTGTCATCGAGACGACCTTTAAAGAAGAGACCGAAACCGATCTCTTTGGAGAACAAACCGTTCTCTGTGGCGGTGCCAGTGCCTTAGTCCAAGCAGGCTTTGAAGTCCTCACCGAAGCCGGCTACGCACCCGAAATGGCTTACTTTGAATGCCTCCACGAACTGAAATTGACCGTCGATCTGATGAACGAAGCAGGCATCGCGGGAATGCGCTTTTCCATCTCGGAAACGGCCAAGTGGGGCGATGTTTCCGTCGGCCCAAAAATCATTGATGCCGGCGTGAAGAAGCGCATGCAGGCGGCCCTCAAAGACATTCAATCAGGCAAATTTGCCAAGGATTGGGTCAACGAATACAAGGGCGGTTACAAAAAATATCACGCCCTGCTCAAGGATGGCGAGAAGCACCCCATCGAGAAAACCGGAGAGAAGTTGCGGGCCTTGATGCCTTGGATCCAAAAGCGGAATCTCAAAGGCAGCCAAGCCAGCTACGGCGAAGACAAAACCGCCGCCAAGCCAGCAACTGCGCCAGCGCCCAAG
>JBAWZW010000070.1:0-13661 GCA_037142835.1 Verrucomicrobiota bacterium | reverse complement strand
GGTAAAAATCAGCAAGGTTTACTTATTGGAAAGCGTGCAGCGGCGGGGGTTGGGGAGGGCGATTTTGGAGTTTATTGGTGGGGAAGCGGTGGCGGTGGGGGCGACGGCGCTCTGGTTGCAAGTGAACAAGCGGAATACGGTGGCGATGGGGGCGTATCGGAAGGCGGGGTTTGCGGTGACGGGTGAGGGGATTTTTTTGATTGGGGGCGGGTATGTGATGGATGACTATTTGATGTCGAAAGAGATTGGCGAGATTGCGGGGTGAAGCGGGTTAAAGGGCTTGGCGGAGGATTTCGAAAATCTCGGTATTTTCCAGAAAGCCGTGGAGTTTTTCGGATCCGTCGCCTTTTCCGACGGCGACGACATCCTCGGCGGTGTAAAAGGCGGAAGGAGTGAAAAACGCGGCGGGTTCTGGGGGGGGATTGGATTTGGGCGAGGCATTTGGGGTGGGGCCATTGGGACCGGTTGCCCAAGTGAGGGTGGGTTGGCCAGAGGAATTGATGCCGAGGAGTCCGACGCCGTGGTCGTCGACTAGGGGGTAGCCGTTGAGGCTGAGGCCACCGGTGGCGTGTTTGCCGGCGGCGAGGATGAGGGATTTTCCGCCAGCGTAATCGGAGGCGGCGTGGATGGCGCGGTCGAGGGCGAGGGTTTCGATGAGAACCTGTTCGCCGTGATTTTGTTCGGCGGCGGTGGTGACGAGGGTGGCGTCGACGATGAGGAGATAGCCTTCGCGGCGGACTTGAAGGAATTCGATGGCACGGCGGACGAGGTCGGCGAGGGCGGGTTGTTCATTTGCGGCCTCGGTTTGGTTTGTGAAAGCGAGATCCTCTTTGGCAAAGAAGCCGATGATGCCGGAGGTGCGATAGTTGGGAGCCTTGGCGAGTTCTGATTTGGTTTGGATGATTTCCCAACCTTTGGCTTGGAATTCGGTGAGGAGATTGCGTCCATCTTGGCGTTGGCCGCCGGAGATTTCGGGGAGAAAGTCTTTGCGTCCGCCACCGAAGATGAGATTGAGGGAAGGATGGGCGAGGAGTTGATCGGCGATCGGTTGGCGGTTTTGGGTATTGGGTGAGTGAGCGTAAAAAGCGGCGGCGCTGGGGGCGGTGAGTTGGCTGGTGCTGATGAGGCCGACGGCGCGCCCTTTTTGTTTGGCGAGGTCGAGGATGGAGGTGAGGAGTTTTCCTTGGGAATCCTGGCCGACGGAGCGATGAGATCCTTTGGTGCCGGTGGCGAAGGCGGTGGCGGCGGCGGCGTCGTCGGGGACGGCGTAATCGCGGGCGGGATTCCGGAGGAGAGCGAGATGGGGAAAAGATTCGAGAAACAGCCGATGATTGGCGCCATTTTCGTAGAGGCGAGCGGAGGTGAGATGACTGGTGATGAGGCCATCGCTGACAAAGAGGACGATCCCGAAGGGTTTTTGGACGACCCAAGAGCGAACATAGAGCCAACCGACGGCGGCGAAAGTGAGGAGGCAAAAGAGAGCGAGGATTTGGTTGCGAAGCTTCATTGGGAAAGAGAGTGAAGAGGGATTAGAGGGAGGGGCGATGGCGGAGGTTAATTTGTGGAGAGGGAGCCGCCTGCGCTGTCGTGATGTTGGGAGTAGTTGATCGTTGGGGCGTCGCCCGAGTAAATTTTGGCGGTGGATTTCGGTTTGGAGTGGGCGCAGGAAAAGAGGGAGAGGAGAAGGATGAGGAGCGGGAGGATGAGGAAAAATTTAGGCATCTGGTGAGGATAGAGGAAAAGGGTGAGCGAGGGAAGATGGAGATGACGATTCGTTGAGGGCTGGAGGAAAATGAAGTTGCGGTGGAGTGAGAATCGTGGGAATGAAGATGTCGCATATTGGCGACATTTTTCATGTGGGATTCTTATCAACCTAAGCGTAAACGTTTTTTTCTCCGTCTCTGGTTTCTGATTCCGGTTGGGCTGATCGTTGTGGCCTTGGGAACTGGGGCGGTGATCTTTTTGATTGGGAAGGGGAAGCTGGAAAAGCAGGCGGCAGGGTTTGACTATAGTCGGCTGGAATCGATGGAATCAGCGAGTGTGATTTACGATCGGAATGGGGAGGTCTTGGGGCGATTATTTACGCAGAATCGGGATCAGGTGGGGGTGGAGAAGATGTCGCCCGCGTTATTGACGGCGGTCGTGGCGGCGGAGGATGCGCGTTTTTATCAGCATCGGGGGGTGGATTACCGGGGGATTTTGCGAGCGATGATGAAGAACTATCGGGCGGGAAAAACTGTTCAAGGGGCGAGCACCTTGGCCCAGCAATTGGCGAGGAACACCTTTCCTGATTTGCTTCCGCCGCAGGATCGGAGTTATCAGCGGAAGCTTTTGGAATTGGCGGTGGCGTGGGAGATTGAGCGGCGCTGTGACAAGCGGAAGATATTGGAGCTGTATTTGAACCGAGTTTTTTTTGGGAGTGGGTTTTTCGGGGTGCAAGCGGCGGCGAAAGGATACTTTGGGAAAGACGCGAGCGATTTGAATTTATCGGAAGCGGCGATGCTCTGTGGGTTATTGAAGAGTCCGACGAAGTTGAGCCCTTGGCGGAACCGCGAGGCGTGTATTGAGGCGAGGAACTACGTATTGAGCAGAGCAAAAGAGATCGATTTGGTTACTTTGGCGGAATACGAGCAGGCCTTAAAGTCGGAGATTGTGGTGAAGAATCGTCGACCGATTCATCAGGAGTCGTATGCGGCAGATATGGTGGCACAGGAGGTTGCGCAGAGGTTTGGTCGGGGCAGTGCGATGAGCGATGGATATCGGATTTACACGACGATCGACGCCCAGTTGCAGAAAGTGGCGGAAAAATCGTTGAAGGAGCAATTGAATGAAGTCGAACGGCAGGAAGGATTTACGGGGCCATTGGCGTCGAAATTTGAGCAGGAATTTAAGCAAAGGCAGCGCCAAGCCGCGACGATTGAAGGGGAGATTGGGGCGGCGGAAATGCCTGACTATTTGCAGGGGGGGATTGTGGTGCTGGACAATAAAGCAGGGGGGATTCTCGCCTTAGTTGGAGGTCGAGAATTTGCGCATAGTCCATACAATCGGGCGACCTCGGCGAGGCGACCAGCGGGGACGGCATTTCTGCCGTTTGTGTATGCGGCAGGATTTGAGAAGGGGTTGAGTCCGGGGACGATTGTGGAGGATGCGCAGATGGATAATCGGCAGGTGATGATCGGTGGGGAGACGGGAATTTTAGGGGAATGGGGACCGGAACGATTGGAGAATAAGTATGAGGGGAAAATTTTAGCGCAAGCGGCGTTGGTGCATTCGAAGAACGCGGCGACGGTGCGATTTGGGATGATGGCAGGGATTGATTCGACCTTGGCATTGGCGAAGAAGGCGGGGATTGAGAGTCCTTTGCGGAAGTTTCCCGCGACGTTTTTGGGGAGCAGTGAAGTGACCTTGATGGAGATGACCTTAGCGAACACGACCTTTCCGAATGGGGGAACGCGGCCGGAGAAACCATTTATTATTCATCGGATTGAGGACAAGAACGGGAAAGTGGTCTACCAATCGGTGCAGAAAAAAGTGGAAGTGATGCGAGAGACGACGGCGGTGGAGATCAATGGTTGTCTTGCGGAGGTTTTGAATACGGGAACGGGGGACAGGATTTATTCGGAGTATGGGGTGAAGAAGCTTCCGCTCGCGGGGAAGACGGGCACGGCGTATAACTTTACGGATGTGTGGTTTCTGGGATATTCGAGTGCGGTGACGTGTGGTGTTTGGGTGGGGTTTGACAAGCCGCGTCCGATTTATTCGGGAGCATTTAGCAACAAGATTGCCATGCCGATTTGGGCGGAGGTGATGAAGTCGACCTTTGCGGGATATGCTCCGAAAAGCTTTCCGCTTCCTCGGGGAATGATCCAATGTGAGATTTGCAAAGTTTCTGGGCAACTGGCGACGGCGAAGTGTTTTGAGCCGATTGTGGACAAGCAAACTGGGGAGAAGTCGACGCGTCCCACGACGACGAAGATTGGGTGTACTGATGAGCAGGCGCCGAAATTGGGGTGCGTGGTTCATGGGGGAGCGGCGGAGGGATCTTTTGTGAAAGCGTCGCCGACGGGAGATATTCCGCGGGCGGTGCTGGCGGTGAGTGTCGCGGATATCCCGGCGGTGAAGATGAAGGGGGAAACGGTGATCGGGGTGGACCCATACAATTCGATGGCGGCGATTGCGAATGCGGTGGCGATGAAGGCGTTTGATGGGCAGATTGCGCCGATTACGAGTTCGACGAATGTTCCGAAGGTGAAATTGCCGAAGCCGGATCAGGTGGAGATTCGTCGGGCGGAGCCGGTGCGACCGACGCAGTTGCAAAGTACTGGGGTGGAGTCGCCGATTCAGTTGGATCCGCCGGACCCGATCATCTTTTAAGTTGGAGACGGGTCAAAGGGGGTAGAGATCTTGGCGGGAAGTGTGGGGGGAATCTAGCGGGGTGGGGAGGCGAATTGGCAGGCCTTTTTCGGCGCTTTCGACAGCGGCGAAGGTGAGGGCGAGGGTGCGGAGATTGTGTTTGGCGGAGTGAATGGGTTCGCGGTCTTCTTCGATGGCGGAGAGGAGTTCGGCCATGGCGCCTTGGAATCCATCGGGAAACCAGCAACCTTTGAGGGAAGGAGATGAGGAGCCGGTGGCGGTATGGAGGGTGACTTTTTGGGAGAGGAGGGTGGGGCCGACGCTGCGGATGGTTCCAGTGGAACCGATCACGGTGGTGCGATCTTCTTGGCCGAAAGGGGTGGAGGCATTGAAGGTGAAGGAGGCTTGGCCGCGTTCGAATTGGACCGAGGCTTGGGCGAGAAAAGGGGGGAGGGCGCGCTGATGGGGAGCGTGAGCGGTGGAGGCAAACACTTGGAGGGCGGGGCGGTCGCCAAAGAAATGGGTGGCGAAGTCGAACCAATGGATGGCGAAGTCGGCGAGGATGAGGTGGGGGAGGGCTTCGAATGGGGTGCCGCAGATCCAGTGATGATCCCAATGAACGGAGAAATCGACGGAGGAAACTTCGCCGATGATCTGGGCGTTGATGGCGGCGCGAATGTAGGCCTGGTGGGGTGACCAGAGTCCGTTTTGATTAACGGCGAGGCAGCGTCCGAGAGATTTGGCTAGTTGAACGAGGCGGGTGGCTTCTTGGAGGGAGAGGGCGAGAGGTTTTTGGGAGAGGACATCTTTTCCCGCGAGGAGGGCGTCGGTGATGATGGGGGCGCGGAAGGCGGTGGCGGTGGCGATGTCGGCGATGCGGATTGCGGGGTCGTCGAGGAGATGTCGGTAATCGGTGTAGACCTTGGCTTTGGGGAAGAACTGATCACGGCGGGCTGTGGCGCGTTCGGGGGAGCGGGAAGCGATGGCGAGGACTTGGAAGCCCGCATTTTTGTAAGCTTGTAAGTGGCTTTCGGTGATGGCGCCTGCGCCGATCAGGCCGATGCCGAGGTGGCAATTTTTGGGGGTGCTTGGGCGATAGGGGAGCGAGGGAGCGGGGATGGCGAGATCGGTGGAGAGAGGATCGTGGGAGGGGTTCGTGGGCATTTATCCGAGAAGAGGAACCGTGCGTTTTTCGCGAGCGCTGGTGGCGGCGGTATCGACGATTTGCTGGCCGATTCTGGCGATCTTGGGGTGGAGTGGGCCGAGTTCGAAGTCGCCCCCGTTGATGGCGTTGAGGAGATATTGGATGGGGTTTTCGAAGGGTGGAGCGACGCGATCGACGGGAATGGAGTAGCCTTCGGGGGTGGCGTGGGTTTGGACGCGGAGTTCGGTGGCGTAATCGGGGATGCTGATCGTGCCAGCGGTTCCACAGAGGACAAAGCCGCAGAAGGGTTGAGGTTGGAGAATCCAGGGATCGGTGAAGGTCCCCCAGCGGGTTTCGATTTTGGAGAGACCGTGGGCGTAGCGACAGATGGTCACGCTATGTTCATCGACTTCGAGTGGAGGGGCTTCATCGGTGACGCAAGTGACCTCGAGGGGTTTGCGACCGCCTTGGAACCAAGTGCCGATCGTGGCACCGTACCCAGCGTAATCGAGAAGCGAACCACCGCCGAGAGCCTTCTGGTAGAACCAGCTAGCGGTTTTCATTTCTGGGGTGGGAGTTTGGGAGATTTTGTCGGCGAGATGATAGAGTGGTCCACGATTGCCACCGTAATGGTGAAAATTAGTGAGATCGCCGATCAAGCCTTCATCGAGGAGACGCTTGGCGGTGATGTAGCTGGGGAACCAACGAATCGGCCAATTGATGGCGAGGATTTTTCCTTGGGCGTTTTGGGCGGCGATCATGGCGTCGGCATCGGCGAGGGAGGCGGCGAAGGGTTTTTCGACGAGAATATGGACGCCGAATTCGGCGACTTTCTGAGTCCAGAGGGCGTGTTCTCCGGTGGCTGGACAAAGGATGACCAGATCAGGCTGAGTGGTTTCTAAGCAGGAGCGGTAGTCGGTGAAGAGACGATCGGCGGGGATGGAAAAATTTTCGGCGGCGGCGGTCATCCGTGATGCTTGGGTATCAGAGAGGCCGACGATTTCAGCGTCGGGGTGGGAGTGGGCCATGCGGAGGAGATCGCCCATGTGCATGTGATCGAAGTTGATCCCGACGATCCGAAATTTTTTGTTCATATTAGTGGAATATAGTGGATGGAGATGAGGGCAAGACGAGTGGAAAACTTGGAGAGGAAGGGGGGAGACGTTCGTTAGAGAATCGGGCCGAGGATGGCGATGCTGTTATTGAGAAGGCGTTGAGCGATTGACCACTGGGCGACGAATTCGGTGGTGATGGGGTTGGAATCGTTGATGTAGGATTGTTGGCGTTCGCGGATTTGGCGGGTGAGGGTGGGATCGTAGACGAGAAGGTTATTTTCGTAGTTGAGGTCGAAACTACGCCGATCCAAATTTGCCGAGCCGACGAGGGTGAGATCGCCGTCGATCGTGAGGGTTTTGGCGTGGAGTAAACCGGGGTGGTATTCAAAGATTTCCACGCCCGCGCCGAGAAGAGCGGCGTAGTAGCTTCGGCTGGCGGCTCCGACCACCCAGGAGTCGTTGCGGGCGGGAAAAATCATGGTTGTTTTGACTCCCCGGCGGGCGCAACCGCAGAGGGCGGCGAGCATGGATTCGTTGGGAACGAAGTAAGGGGTGGAGATGGTGAGTGAGGTTCGGGCGGTGAAGATGAGCATTTCGAAGATCTCGGGCATCGCGGAGTATCCGAGGGTGGGGCCGGTGCCGATGGCTTGGGCGGTGATTCCGGGTGTGGTGGGGGCGAGAGGTTCTTCGAGGAGAGCGGCGAGGTCTTCGTCAATGTGGGCCATCCAGTCGGCGATAAAAATCCTTTGATTTTGGAGGGCGACGGGTCCAGTGAACCGGACCATAATATCGACCCAAGGGGCGAACTTGGCTTTAATGAGAAACTCGGGGTCGGCACAATTTTGGCTCCCGCAATAGGTGATTTGGTTATCGATGACGACGATTTTGCGGTGGTTGCGGAGGTCGACGCGGCGGCGAAAGAGATGGTGGAGGAGACTGCCGATGGGCAAGGCGACGACGGCTTGAATGCCTGCGGAACGCATTGCCGTCCAGAAGGTTGACTTGATGAGAATACGGGAACCTAAGCCGTCGACGATCACCCGACAGGCGACCTTGCGGGAGGCGGCGCGGTGGAGGGCGTCGATGATTTTGCGGCCATTGTGATCGGGTAGCCAGATATAGAAAAGGAGATGGACATGGGAGAGGGCGGCATCGATATCGGCGACGAGGGAGTCGATGGTGGCGGCGGTGTCGTCGAGGAGTTTGGCGTGATTTCCGCCTACTGGATGAAAGTGACTAAAGGCGTAACCGAGGCGGAAAGCTTGGTCGTAGGGTTGGGGAATGGGGATTGGGGTAAGGCAGTTGGTTGGGTTGTTTGCTGGGGAAAAGTGCTCGAGTTGGCTGAGTCTTGGGAGGTGACGATTGATGCGGCGGATATGATCTTCGCGGCGGCGGCCGAGGTTGGTCTCACCGAAGAGGAGATAGGCCACAATGCCGAGGAGGGGGACGGCGGCGATGACCACCACCCAGGCGAGGCGGGAGGAGGGTTCGCGGTGAGGACGGAGAATGGCCCGAGCGAGGATGACGGCGTGTAAGAAGAAGAGGACAACCGTCCAAGTGCTGGCGACAACTTCGAGGTGAGACATGGCGAGTGGCCTAGCTGCTTGGGGTAATTAGCCGCTGACTTCGATGACGGTTTTTCGGGCTTTCAGGGCTTCGGCGATGGCGACTTCGGCTTCGAGAATGGAGTGAGCGGCGAGGATGAGGGCGTCGACCGCGTGGTGTTCTTTTTTGTCGGCTTGCGCTTCTAGATGGGCGATGGCGCGATCGGTTTTCCAGTCTTCGAAGTGAGCGATGGCTTCGGTCTTGGCTTCTTCGATGAAGTGCTTGAGGCGGTGACCGGCTTCGACGGCTTGCTCGCAACTGGCGTGGCATCGTTCGTTGATGCTTTTGAGGTGGTGATCGAACTCTTTGAGGCTGGATTCATGGGGAGATTTTAAGTGATGGACTAAATCTTTGAGGCAGTTTTCTGCGCCGGTGACTTGTTCTTTGATCTGGAGGTAGAGTTGGGAAAATCGTTCAGTCATGGGTTTGGTGGAGAGTGGTTTAGATGTTGGTTGGTGGATGGATGATCGGGCAAAAGCTGGGAGGATCAGAGAAGATCGGGCAAGCGATTTGGCCAGAGGCACGCGGGGCCGGTGAATACAATCTTGAAGATTTTTCTTGGTCGCGAGGAGGGGATCAGGATCAGCGGTCGCGGTGGGAAATCCACCGGGCTAAAAGTGCAAAGCTGGTGCAAGTGGCAAGTAGAACGCAGATCGTGAAAAGATCGGTTTGATGGCCTGGATGGGGGGGAGTCTCCGAATAATCCAAAACGAAGTGACCGGGATGTCCGAACCCCATCATGGGAGTGAGGAGGGTGAGGGTAAAAAGGAAGAGATTGGAAAGAGGCTTTTTCATACGGTGATGATGGTGGTTTGAAGCGGGATTACTCGCAAAGTTTTTGTGCGATGGAACGAAGAAATTTCACGGAGGCGTGGCGATGAGAGTGTGGTAGGTGGTTTGCAAAGGGGGGCGAAGTGGCGGTGAAATGTGATTGGGGCAAATAGCTTGCTCTGGGGTGACGTTTAGAAAAAGAGTGAGGGATGTTCGTGCGAGGGTCGAAAAAAAATGCGCCTCCACTGCTCATTGGTCGTGGGCGGTGGTGGATGGGTTGCTCCATGGGGGTAGGGCTGGTTGGTCTGCTTTTGGGGTGTGATCGGGGTGGCGGATCGACGGGGAATATGCCTGAGAATTCCTCGAAGAGTTCCGATCGCCAAAGACTGGCGGTGGAGGGGGATGGGGTCAGCGGATTGGGGAGTGATTTGAGCGGAGAAAAAGCGGGGGATTTTGCGCCCCAAACGATTCCGATGGTTCGCCCCGATGGGGTCTCGCCTCCGTGGGTTGGGGAGCTTGCGGAGGTCGCTGGTCTTGCGCCAAGGGAGCGGGCGAAAGCGATCTTTGGGCGCTTTGCGGAGTGGCCACCTGAGGCGTTGGCGACGGCGTCTGCCCAGGCGGTGGACGGGTTGCCTGATGGAGAATACGCGGCGATTGTCCTGCCGATTTTGACTGACCCACAGACCCACGGCCAGGCGTTGAGCGTCCTGTTTGCGGATTTACTGGAGCGACCCGACGCCATCGCCCTTCCGGCATTGGTGGCGATCGCGCGGAATCCCCTTCACTCGTTTGGGCCTTCGGCACTCGATGATCTGCGGTTGCTTCTCGATGCGGATCACGGGAAGGACTGGGGGCGGTGGGATGCGGCGGTGGGGGCGCGGGTGGCGGAAAAACCTCGGCGGTAATGGGTTGGAGGGCTGGAGGCGGTTAAAGTGCTGGAGGGGGGGAGGATTTTGGCAAGAGCGCGTTCGGCGGGTTGGCGGTCTCGAGGGATTTTTTTTCTGGAGGGCGGATGGCTTTTCCCGCCTTGGTTTCGAGTTGGCCAGCGGTGATACGAACATCTTCCACGCGGAAGGGGGATCCGTCTTTGGAGCGGAGAAAGGGAGACATTTCTTGGAGCTGAAAGGGGCGGGCACCGCGTCGGCCGAAGACTACGGTTTGGCCACCCGTTTCATCGACCACGCGGTCGCGATCGAGGCCTCGAGAGACGGCGAAGATGGGTTCTTTGGTGGGGTAAGTGGCGATGAGTTGGGGGGCGGGTCGGGGGCTGAAGCCGCTGGCGCCTTCCACGGTATCAGGCGAGATCAGCTGGATGACGCGGAGGCCGTGATGGCCGTCGGCGACGAGGGCATACATGGAGGCGGCGATCGATCCGATTTGGACGGCGTGGGTATCGTTGAGTTGGCCGTTGGCGGTGAAGTGTTGATCGAGGCGAGGGCGTTCGGGGTTTTGGATATCGATGATGGCGAGGCCGTCTTGGCCGTTGGCGACATAGGCGTAGGTTCGGGCGACATAGAGTTTGGCGGCGTGGGCGAGGCGGACGACCGCACCGGGCACGGGGCGAGGGTGGAGAGGATCGGCGAGGCTGACGACTTTGAGGCCGTCGTCGTCGGTGATGTAAGCGTATTGAAACTGGATGGAAATCGCTCGGGGGTTGCGGAGGAATCCATCGGCTAATTCTCCGACGAGGAGAGGGCGTTCGGGTTGATCGACATCGACCACGGCGAGGCCGCGTTTGGTGCAGAGGTAGACACGGTGGCCTGCGCAGACGGCGTGTTCAGCGCCGGAGAGTTTGCCTTCGGGGTTGAAGTGATCGCCTGAGACTTGGCCGGTGAGGGTTTTGATTTTTGCGCGAGTGAGGAAGTTATTTTGAGGGTCGCCATCGAAGAGGGAAGCGACATTGACGATGACCAAGCCTTCTTGGCGATCGGCGACGAAGACGTAACCGTGGTAGGGATGGATGGGTTGTTCTTCGTTGGCTGGGGACTGGATGCGGACGGGATCATTGAGGAGCGTGCTGGGCATGGCGACGGCGGTGGCGTCTTTGGTGCGGACATAGGTGCGCTGACCGCCGAGTGGGGAGACTGGGGAGCTGAGGATGCGTTCGCTGAAGCCTTTTTGGTCGATGTTAGCGACATCGAAAACCTCGAGTCCAGCGGAGCCATTGGCGGTGTAGAGGTATTCTCCGCGGAGGGTGAGGTCATGGATTTCGGTGGCGTGATGTTCGTAGCCGGTGGGGAGAATTTTTTGGCGTTTGAGATGATCCTGATAATTGCGTGGGTAAGCGGTTTTGTGGAAAGAGCTTCCGATGGCGGCCTGGGGTTCTTCGTCTTCGGTCCAGACGATTCCGTGGAGAGCGTGTTCGCCTCCGACCCAGGCGTAGCGTCCGAAGAAGTTGACCGTGCCGGTGCCGAAACCGAGGAGTTGGGTGATCCATGCTTGGTTATCGTTGGCTTTGGAGAGGTGACAATCCGTGCAATTTTTTGTGGTGCCTTTCCCGCTGGTGGTGTGAGCGAAGTGAGGGTTGAAGGCTTGGCCGCTGTAGCCGTCGCCGCTGACGGTTTGTTGTTGGGAATAGACCCATTCCCGATTGGCGTTTTGGGATCCGACGACCACCGCGCTGGAGGAGCGGATGACCGCGAGGCGATGTTTTTTGACCGTGGAATCGATCCCGAGCATAAAGACATCGTCGCGAACGACTTGGGGGTTATAGGTGATGAAATTACGATCGACATTGCCTTCGTATTTATTGAGGGCGACGCGGGTATTGGCTTTCATGGGGAGATGACAACCGAAGCAGCTGGTTGCCCAAGCGGTGTGACAGATTTGGCAATCCATGGCGGCGTTGCTGTGGGCGAGTTGATCGCGGCAAGCGGAGTCGGTGGTGGGAGCGTTGCCCCAGCGGAGGCCATCGCGTTGTAAAGTCTTTGCGTAGTGTGCTTTGGGGTTATAGATCGGAGAATTTGGGTCGATGATGTCGACGGTTTGGGGGACTTCCCAGCGGATATCTGGGGACATCGTGGAGTTTTGAAAGAGATGATCGCCGACCCATTCGAAGCGGGGTTTCCAGGCGGTGATGGTTTGGAGGAGATCGACTGGGGTGATGGTGCGTCGATCTTTCGGGGTGGTATCGCCACTGGGGCCGGAGGTGGGCATGGTGGGTTGACCGTTGACGATTTTTCGGGGGCGTTCGGTGATCGTGCCATGGCAATCGATGCAGGCGATGGTGATGGCGTTGCGGACTTCGCCGTAGAGGTTGCCGTTGCCGTGGACATCGACATTGAAGTGGCAATCGGCGCACTGCATTCCTTTGGTCAGATGGATATCTTTGAGGTGAACCGCGCGTTTGAAATCGCTGTGGGGGACGATTTGGTCATCGAGGTCGAGGCGATTGCCTTGGCGATCTTGTTTAAAAACGGCGCGGAACATCCACCCGTGGCCGTGATAATCGGCCATTTGGGTGTGTTTGAGTTTGGGATTGAGTTCGGCGGCTTTTTCGAGGAAGTCGCGATTTCCCCAGAGGCCGCGAGTGGAGGCGGCTTCGGGACTTTCGACCGTGGAACGGACGAGTTCGCTATCGGTGGGATCGTGCTGTTCTTTGGGGTAGAAGAATTCTCCATCGGTTTCTTGATCCCACCAAGTATAACCGAGGTAGGGGTTTACGAAGGCGTTGCCTTGGTGCATGTGGCAGTTCATGCATTGGCTGGAGGGAACGGCGCGGGTGAACTGATGGAGGATGGGGTGGCCGCGTTCGTTTTTGGGAATGGTGGGATCGGTGGAGAAACTGAGGCCTTGGTTGCCGTATTTTGACCACCAACCGGAGTTACTTGGGGAGCGGTCATTGGCATAGACGACATGGCAGGCGGAGCAACCGCTGGAGCGGTAGTCGCCGGGGCGATCATTGGAACCAAGGAAGCCAAGGAGGGGATCATGGAGGCGAGTTTTTTGGGCTCCGAGGAAGACGGGATCGATGCGACTGAGGGTGCCGAGGCCGCGGGCGGAGAGGCGTCGTTCGGGTTTGCCGGGAGGTTCATCGAGGGTGGGGACGCCGAGGGAGAGGGGTTCGACGCCACCCTTTTCGAAGATGCGGAAGAGGTTGCCTGGTTGGCTGATATTAAAGCGGGCGAGTGGGTAGAGGAGGGGGAGAATACCGTGCAAGCGGGTTTCTTCGGCGGTGGGGGTGAAGGGGTTATTGAGTTGGAGAGGGATGCCATCGGCACCGTAGGCTTGGCCGACGATGGGATTTTTGAGATCGATGGCCCCGTTATTGTAAGCGGCGGCATTCCAGAGCATGCCGCCGTGGTTCATCATGGAATTGCTGACCCGTTCGACGATATCACCGTGACAGAGACCGCAGGCTTGTTTGGCGACGCGGAGATCGCCGGGGTTGATGAAGCGGATAAATTCTGGCGATTCGTGATTGAGAGCGGTGGTGGAGTTTGGCGGGTTAGCGGATGTGGGCCAGAGTTCGGGGTGAAGGGGGGCGATGTGGGCCTGTTTGAGAGTCAGCCCGATGCGGGAATCGCCGCCGTGGCAGTCGGTGCACCCGAGGATGACATTGGGGGAAGTGTGCATGGTGTGGGCGTCGGTGGTCTTGTGGCAATCCATGCAGCCGACGCTTTTGCGCTGGGCTTCTGCGGGGGTTTGATCGATCCAATTGCGCGGGGGTCGTGAGGAAGATTTGGGATGAATGGGGAGTGCCGCGGTGGTGGGGCCGAAGCTGCCCGACGCGT
>JBAWZW010000069.1:0-13717 GCA_037142835.1 Verrucomicrobiota bacterium | reverse complement strand
ATTAGATTAAATTCACCAAAAACCTTAGCGATAGGCTTACTCCCAGAATTGGCTGTGTTTCTGCACCCCGACTATCATTGCAACCACCGAACATCGCCAACAAACCCAAATATCGCCAATCATCCCCAAAGGATTTATGGAAAAATCCCCAAGATGATTATCGGCTGAATCCCTAAAGAAATTTAAGGAGTCGGCATCTCGATAAGCTGAATTCGCTCCATCACTCTGTCGCTGAGACGCTGGTAAACCTCCCGCTTTTCACCAATCGTCTCCTCTTTGGTAAAGTGGATCGGCTCGCCAACGACCACCGTAATCGGGCTAAATAACCTCGGGCGTCCACCCCTCGGAAAGGCGATGTTCGCCCCAAAGACTCGCATCGGAACCACCGGAGCCAGCGTCTTGGCAATCACTAAACCGATTCCTGGTAAAGATGGAAGAAACTCGCCGTCGCGGCTTCGTGTTCCCTCAGGAAAAATCAGCGCGGAATGCCCAGCGAGCACGAGCTTGATTACTGATTTTAATGCGCTCATGTCGGCTCGCGATTGATCCACTGGAACCACATTGAGATGAGGAAGCAATCCACCAATCACTGGCAAATCAAGCAGTGTCTTTCTTGCCAAAAAATGAATTTCCCGCGTAGTCGAAATCGCGACAAGGGGGGGATCAAGATAGCTCTGATGATTCATCGCAATAATACAACCTCGATTGTGAATCACCCGCTCCGCATATTTGACGCGATAATCAAAAAAACTCCGCGCAAAAAACTTCGCGAGATGATAACAGGTTTGATATTGAACTCCCATTTTGGAGAAGGTGATTAAGGGCTCCAGAAAACTCTCAATCGACCCGACTGCCACCTCGAAGATGGAGGTCCAGCCCCTTGATTTTTAAGCGCTCCACAATCTCTCCAATCACTCCATCAATCGTCAAGTTTGAACTATCAATCACCTCCGCATTTGGGGCAATGATCAACGGCGATGTCTTGCGGGTCGAGTCCACTTGATCCCGTG
The DNA here is from genome assembly GCA_037142835.1 of Verrucomicrobiota bacterium. Classification (GTDB taxonomy): domain Bacteria; phylum Verrucomicrobiota; class Verrucomicrobiia; order Chthoniobacterales; family Chthoniobacteraceae; genus Chthoniobacter. Next base: position 12,707 of record JBAWZW010000069.1, on the reverse strand, counting down.
CGGTCACCGAGTCCTCTAGCCCTTGTTTGGCTCGCCGAAGAGCTCGGACTTCTGGTGAAGCGTCGATGTAAAATTTGTAAGGAGTTTCTGGAAAAACCACGGAGCCAATATCCCGTCCCTCCATCACCAGAGAATTCCCATTAGCATAGGCCCGCTGGTGCTCCACCAGTGTCCGCCGCACTTCGGGAATGGTCGCGACTTTGGAGACATTCAAATTAACCGCCTCAGAGACCAGTTGGGATGTGGGATCGATCCCGTCGATACAAATGGTCGACTCGTTGTTAGCGATGCCCCATTGAGTTTTTGTCTGGGCAAGTAACTCCACGACGGCGCGAGCATTCGTAGTGGAAACGCCCCGAGACACTGCCAACCATGTGACCGCACGATACATCGCGCCCGTGTTCACATAAATGAGGCCAAATCGGCTGGCTAGCGCCCGGGCGACACTGCTTTTTCCAGAAGCTGCAGGCCCATCTATGGCAATAACAAATTCAGAGAGCACAGGTTAGCGAGGGATGAGTGAAGTAATCACTCGAGTTTGATCCTCATTGCCTTCGCGAAACAATCCCTCAAGCGTGGCGTAGAAACTCGGGTAAGAAGTGTTCACGCACTCTGTGCCAGTGATGACCGTTTCCCCATCAGCAAAAAGTCCCGCAATTGCGAAGGCCATGGCGATCCGATGATCGCCAAAGCTATCCATCTTGGCACCGCGAAGAGGACTCCCACCAATGATTTCCAGGCCGCTCTCGGTTTCAGTTACGGTCACCCCCATCGCCCGCAAATTGGTGGCGATCGCCGCCAGACGGTCCGTCTCCTTTACCCGAAGCTCTCCCGCATCCCGGATCACTGTCTTGCCTTGAGCAAGAGCGCCCGCGACCGCGAGGATCGGAAGCTCATCGATCACATTGGCAATCTCCGCACCTTTAATCTCCGTTCCTTTCAGCAAGCCACCTTGAATATCCACCACCCCAATCGGCTCCGCTTGCGGAGAGGTGATTCGCTCACGGATCACCGCTCCCATCCGGATTAATACGGCCAGAACCCCAGACCTTGTTTCGTTCAGCCCCACATTTTTCACCAGCAAACGGGACTGCGGTTGAGCCGCTGCAGCTACTAGCCAAAACGCTGCGCTGGAGATATCTCCAGGAACCTGAAACTCCCTCGACTCGGGAGTTTGTTCACCAAAAATCCCCACAGTCAGCCCCTGCTTTTGCGGGCGAACCAGAAAATACTCAAGCATTCGCTCGGTATGATCTCGGCTTTGCGTCGGTTCCGTCACACTCGTCTTTCCTTTGGCAAACATTCCCGCAAGTAAGACAGCGCTCTTTACTTGGGCACTCGCCACCGGGCTAAGAAAGTGAATCGGCTCGAGGTTTCCGCCTTCAATGGTTAACGGAGGCCGACCCTCTTTCCCCTCAGCGGTGATTTTTGCCCCCATCTGCCCCAGCGGATCCATAATCCTCTTCATTGGTCGCTTGGAAAGCGAAGCGTCCCCCACCAAACGACTGCGAAACGGTTGCCCCGCCAAAATCCCCGCCATCAGGCGCATCGTGGTTCCCGAGTTTCCGCAGTCAATGTCTCCCAACGGGGCCGTAAATACCCGGCGCACCCCATGAACAATCAAGGTCGTTTCATCAATGAAATCGATCTGCACCCCCAAAGATCTCATCGCCCCCACCGTGCAAAGGCAGTCTTCACTTGAAAGAAATCCCTTGATCAAGCACGGGCCATTACTCAATCCCGCCAGCATCACCGCCCGATGAGAAATGCTCTTATCCCCAGGGACTTCCAGCTCAGTTTGAATGATCGGGGCACGGTGAATTTTCCAGTCGGACATCGGTTATTTAAGGTTGGTAAGACGATCGCGGTGCATTTTAGCTTGAGAAAGAAACTGCGTAGTCGCCTCGTCGTCGTCGAGAACGGAGATGATGCTCCCGAGCTTTTTCATCATCGACTCCGCCGCTTTTCGCACCGCGTCGCGGTTCGTACGAAGAATTTCCGCCCACATCACCGGGGAACCAGAAGCAATCCGCGTACAATCGCGAAAACCGCTCCCACACAGTTCCAGCGCTTGAACATTTTCCCCAACAACCGTCTGCATCAGCGTGGCGGCTAAAAGATGCGGAAGATGACTAATTAAAGCGACAATCTCATCATGCGACGCTGGCGAGGCCTCCACCACCCGAGACCCAAACGACTCCCAAAAAGCTCGCAATTCCCGAACCGCCTCGGGCGTCGAGAAGGCATCAGGAGTGAGAAAACAGACCGCATCGTCAAATAAATTCGCCCGCGCTACTTGGATCCCCGTTTTTTCAGAACCAGCCATCGGATGGCTCCCCACAAAGCGCCCACGCGAAGAAAAAATTAAACTAAGTGCTTCCACTGGAATGCCTTTTACGCTTCCAACATCCGTCACGATCGTCTGAGTGCCGATGAGATTGACCACCTCGCGGGCAAGTTGGGGCATCGCTCCCACAGGAACACAAAGAATCACTAAATCCGCGTCTCCCACCACCTCGGCTAAATCTCCCGAGACCACATCGGCAATCCCCATGGCCAACGCCTCAGCCACCGCTTCTTGTCGCCGAGCCCAGAGGGCAATCCGATAGCCCCCAACCCGTCGAGCGGCCAAGGCAATCGATCCCCCAAGGAGACCGGGACCAAGAATTGCGAGGGCCTTCATGCGTAGGAAAAAAGTCCAGCCAGCAGAATGGCAACCATCCAAACCAGGCTAAAAGAAATTAACCGATCACCTGGAGTTCAATCGCTTTAGGGAACAAGAAAAGTCTTTCCCGAGTAAGGATCTCTGACCTCAGTTCCAGGAGAGAATCCGCGGACATCAATCAAACCTACTGAGCCAAATGGACTTGTCACATACCCAGGTTTCCCAGGCACACTTTTTCCGATCGGCAATTCACCGACTTGTTTGACCGTTTCAGGAACAGAATTCACCAAAGGCTCTGGTGCCGTATGCTTTTCAGGCTTGGTCTCCTCATCAACCACTACTGTCGGGGGTCTTTCCAGCACCTGAGTGGTTGTGGAAGGATGTTTATTGGGATGCGCTGTCGTGACCTTGGTTTTGTCCACGCATGCACTCAGGAAAGCTAGCGATATGCCTAAAGCCAAAAGCGAAAATGAATTCTTCATAAAGGAAAACTATGAACCAAACGACCAAAAATCGCCAAGCAAATCTCGCGAATATTTAGAAACGGATTTCGACCCGACCACTCCCCTTCTCTACCTGCCCAATCACTCTTCCTTTGGTTAGCTCGACGGCCCGCTCCCAGTCTTTAGGCCCCACGACAACCACCATTCCAATGCCCATATTGAAGACCTGATACATCTCCGATCGTGGCACCTTTCCCCCGGACTCGATCAATTGGAAAATCGCAGGAATTTTCCACGCATGGGCGTCAATCACCGCGTCCAATGTCTTGGGAAGAATTCGCGGAAGATTGTCGACCAGTCCCCCACCAGTAATGTGACTCAACCCCTTGACCATCCCCGCTGGCAAGCTGGAGAGCAATGGTTGATAGTTGTGATGAACGCGGAGGAGCTCGTCGCCCAAAGTCTTTGTCACTCCTGGCACTTTACTGGTCACATTCAGCTGGAGGTCTTCAAAAAGAACTTTCCGTGCTAAAGAATACCCATTGGTGTGCAACCCATTCGACGCCAGGCCAATCAAAAGATCGCCCGACCGAATCCTTGATCCGTCGAGGGCCAATTTTCGCTCGACCACCCCGACGATCGTGCCCGCGAGATCATATTCACCGCGCTGATACATCCCCGGCATTTGGGCAGTTTCCCCGCCGATCAAAGCGCATCCTCCCGCCTTACACGCCTTCGCAAACCCTTTGATCAACTGAGCAAAAACGGGCGGTTCCAACCGTTCCGCACCGATGTAGTCCAGAAAAAAAAGTGGGCGGGCCCCGACGACCGCGATGTCATTGATGCAATGGTTGACTAGGCATTGACCGACGGAATCATGCCGGTTCATCTCAAATGCGATCTTCAATTTCGTTCCCACCCCATCCACACTCGACACCAAGACTGGCTCTTTCATCCCTTTAAAGTTGGGTTGAAAAAGACCACCGAAGCCTCCCACTTTGCCGAGAACTTCTGGACCGTGTGTCCCCTTAACTAAGGCGTGAATTCCGCGCTTAATCTGATTGCCGAGATCCACATCGACTCCCGCGGCCGCGTACGCTTTTTTAACAGGGGATTTCGGTAAAGAGGCCACAGCAGGTTTCTTAGTTTTCACTCGACGAGGATTAATTGGTTTAGGCACTTGAGATGGAGTTTTCCGCAATTTGGCCTCCTTAAGTTTTCAGGAATTTCCTGCGGAAAAACGCTTAGATTTTTTCGAAAAGTTTCGGGTGTTGATCGGATACTAAAAGGTCCTGCCTCTCCTGACGCCGCTCCATGATAAACTTGTCCAAATTCGGATCAACCGGAACGGGATACTTCCCATTGAAACAGGCTAAACAAAAGTTTTCCTCGTCTTGGCCAGTCGATCGGACCATCCCACCCACATCCAAATATCCAATGCTGTCCGCTCCAAGATAATCGCGAATTTGCTCAATCGTACACTGGTTCGCCAAAAGCTTTTCTGGATCAGGAAAGTCGATCCCATAGTGGCAAGCGTTCTTATGTGGCGGGCAGGAAATCCGCATGTGCACTTCTTTGGCTCCCGCTTCCCGCAGATTGACCACCCGCGCCCGCGCCGTCGTCCCTCGGACGATTGAGTCATCCACCACCACCACCCTTTTCCCTGCCACGGCCTCCTTAATCAAGTTGAGCTTAACCCGAACGTTAAAGTCACGAATCAGTTGGGTGGGTTGAAGAAAAGTCCGCCCAATGTAGTGGTTACGCACAAAGGCGTGATTGTAAGGGATTCCCAACTCCTCCGCAAATCCGAGCGCGGCGTAGTTTCCCGAATCGGGAACCGGCACGACCAAGTCCGCTTCTACGGGATGCAACCGCGCCAATTCTCTCCCCATCTCCGTGCGAACCCTCGCCACGTTAATATCATTAATAATCGAATCAGGCCGCGCAAAGTAAACATACTCAAACATGCAGAAGGCTCGCTTTTCCGTTCTAAACGGAAACTCCGAACGGATACCCGTTTCATCAATGATCACCACTTCTCCAGGTTCAATGTCGCGAATAAATTCCGCGTGAATCAGATCAAAAGCGCAGGTCTCGGAAGAAAGCACATAAGCCCCATCCAGCATGCCAAGCGAGAGCGGGCGAAAGCCAAACGGATCACGAACTCCGATAATCTGCTTTTCACTCATCAAGACGAGAGAAAATGCCCCCGAAATTTTTCGCAAGGCCCCGAGTACCCCGCCAGACTCCTGTGGCTGAGCCAGCAAATGAAGAATGATTTCGCTGTCCACGGTCGTCTGAAAAATCGATCCCCGCTCCTCCAGTTCATCACGCAAAGCCCCCGCATTGACGAGGTTGCCGTTGTGCCCAATCGCTAACTGCCCACGAGCACAATTCACCATCAAGGGTTGCGCATTCGTCAGGTTACTCGAACCCGTGGTCGAGTAACGCACATGCCCAATCGCTCTCGTCCCCCTCAATTGCTCTAAATCCGCAGGATTAAAAACTTGCGAAACTAAGCCCATCGCCACGTGACGCTTGAATAGGCTGTTCGATTCGCTGGCCGTCACAATGCCCGCACTTTCCTGCCCACGATGCTGCAATGCAAAAAGTCCGTAGTAAGTCAGGACAGCGGCGTTCGGATGACCAAAAACGGCGAAAACGCCGCACTCGTGAGTAGGTTTATGATGCTTCAATCAGGTGGTGCTTTAGGCGGACGGCCAGACTAGCGATCCATCTCGCTCGGTCAAGCCGTGTGCAAAAAAATTGTCAAAATCCTTTGATCTGTCTGTTGACGCCATCGCCAAAGATAGGTGAGTTGTCGCCCTACAAAAGCTCAACCAACTATTTCTATCCTATGTCGCTCCACGGAAAATCATTGATCGCAGGCCTTCCGCTTGCCGAAGGCCACCGAACTTTTTACGCCATCAGCCCGATAACCAATACCCAACTTGAGCCCGCCTTTCATCAGATCGGTATTGATGAAGTCGATCAAGCACTGCAATTAGCCGAGTCCGCTTTCAAAATATTCGGACGATCGACCGCCGAAACTCGAGCCAACTTGCTGGAAAAGATCGCCGAGGAAATCGGTGACCTTGGCGACGCCCTCCTCGAACGTGCCCACCTCGAAACCGGTCTACCTTTGGCCCGCTTGACCGGCGAACGAGGTCGGACAGTCGGTCAACTCCGACTCTTCGCCGCCCTGATTCGCGAAGGATCCTGGTGCGATGCTCGGATTGACCCGGCGTTGCCTGATCGCAAACCACTCCCGCGCACCGACTTGCGACGAATGCTCGTTCCTCTCGGTCCCATCGCCGTGTTCGGTTCAAGCAACTTTCCTCTGGCATTTTCTGTCGCTGGCGGAGATACCGCCAGCGCCTTAGCCACCGGAAATCCCGTCATCGTCAAGGCTCACCGCGCCCACCCCGGCACCTCAGAAATGGTCGCCGGCGCGATCGTCCGAGCCATCGCGTCACTCGGTCTGCCAGCGGGAATCTTTGCGATGCTTCACGGCAGTGGAGCAGAAATAGGCACGGCTCTGGTGCGGCATCCCCTCACCCGGGCCGCTGGTTTTACGGGTTCTCGAATCGCGGGTCGCGCTCTTTTTGATGCCGCCGCCACCCGACCCGACCCCATTCCCGTCTTTGCCGAGATGAGTAGTTTAAACCCACTCTTTCTCCTGCCCGGAGCGATTAAAGAACGGTCGGCACAACTTGTTGAAGGACTGAAAAACTCCGTGACCATGGGAGTCGGGCAGTTCTGCACTAAACCCGGCCTGATCTTCGGAGTGGCTGGAACAGAATTCGGAGCTTTTACCCAAAGCTTTGCAGAAGCCATTCGCACCACTCTCCCAGGGACAATGCTTACCCAAGGAATTTGCCAAGCATTTCAAACGGGACTTAAAACCATGGAATCGGTCGATGGTGTCTTGAAAATTGCTGCCAGCACCACAGAACCCGATCCCGCACAGACGCACGGCCAACCCGTGATCTTCGCGACCGATGCCAAAAATTTTCTCGCCCAACCCACTCTCCAAGAAGAGGTTTTTGGACCATACGCCCTCCTCGTCAATGCAGTCGATCTGCCTCAGCTAACTCAAATAGCCGAAAAACTCGAAGGACAATTAACCGCGACAGTCCACGGAACAGACGAGGACTTAGCTCAATCTGCCGAACTGCTTCACGCCCTCCAACGCCGAGTCGGTCGCATCGTCGTGAATGGATTCCCCACCGGCGTCGAGGTCTCCCCCGCCATGCATCATGGAGGACCTTTCCCAGCTACCACTGACGAAAGATTTACCAGCGTCGGCACGGCCGCGATTCTCCGCTTCACCCGGCCAGTTTGTTATCAAAACCTTCCCGCATCCGCTCTTCCTCCCGAACTTCTCGACGCCAACCCCTGCGGAATTATGCGTATCGTGGACGGCACCCTCACCAGATCCGCCATTGCTTAATCAAATCCGACGCAGATTTCATGGTCGCGTTTCTGACTCGGGTTCTATGTCGACAACAACCCGCCGATGGTTGTCGCAATCCACAATTAACCCTTCTTCGATAAAAAAATCCTCTCGCTGAGCACCTCCCCCGCTTCCCCAAAAATCTGCTTGGGCAAATCATCCGCCTCCAGAAGGCGACGAGACTTCAGGAGGGTTGTGGCGTCGGGGCTCCAGTGACCGCAGTTCTGCCCTCACCTCCACCGTTCTTTCTCGATTTTTAAAAATCCTGTCTCTCTCCTTTTCTGTCCCGATCTGCCTAAGGAATTGCACTCCGAGTCACTCGGAATCCGAGGTCGTCGTGACCGTTCGTCCCGTCGTCGGCGTTCCGGCTCGATACCCGCGCATAGCACGCCGCGCTGTTCCAGCCCCCGCCCCGAATCACCCTGTCCGTAGATACCCACAAATCAAAGCACCACTCCCAAACATTCCCGCTCAGATCATAGATCCCCAACTCATTCGCCCTTTGCTCTCCTACGGCATGCATCTTTCGCAAAGAGTTTCCCTCATACCACCCCACCTCCCCTAAGTCATTACTTCCACTATAATCACACCCTCGCCCCTTCTCTCCTCCCCTCGCCGCCCATTCCCACTCCACTTCAGTCGGCAACCGATACCCATTCGCCCCAGCCTTCAGTTCCGGGGTTTTTACACCTTCTCGATAGATCGCTCCTTCCACCACATACACGGGCGTCAACCCTTCCTTCTCACTCTTCGCATTGCACCATTTTACCACTGAATACCAACTCACCCCCGTCGCGGGATACATCTCTCCCTCTCCTTGGCCTTTCCCCATCTCATACCCTTTCCCCTTTCCCCACTCCCTAACCTCATTCCATTCTCCCCAGGTCACCTCTCTCCTCCCCATCCAAAACTTCTCACTGCTCCTCTTCACATACTGATACTCCGATATTTTTCCCTCTTTATCTTCAATTTTAATGCTCGGAACCTTCATCTGGTTGCCTTGAAAGTCCACCCACCATATTCCTCCCGCAACCTCCACCATCTCTGTAGGCACCACTATCTCTAAATTAACTACAGGCACCACAGGCACCACAGGCACCACAGGCACCACAGGCACCACAGGCACCACAGGCACCTTGGCCATCCCCGCCCCTTCAGGCTCTCCCGGCTTAAAACACCCCCCACTCAACATGATCATCCCCGTCAAAAAGGCTAAGCGGAGGGTAACAAGATTCAATCGCATCCTCCCTTCTCCCAAATATTCCAAACCATGACAATCATTTTATCCCACCTCCTCTCCTTCTGCCCATTCCAAAACGCCCCCAGCTCATGGGCCTCCAACGCTTTTAACCCAACACCCCCATCCTCGGGCCTGCTTCCAGCCAAAGTTCCCAGTGACCGAAGGGATTCTTTAAAAGATGTGATTAAAAGTGGTCCAGAGCATCTGCCTTCCCTTCGGGATCAGGCCTGGATCTCGAAAAAAATTTCCCAGACCTTGTCGCGAACTTGATTTTTCTAATGGAACACCACCCTTCACCATGTCTCACCATCTTGTCGCCTTCATCTTCCTCTTGGGCACTCTCGCATCCACGGCGTGCGCTGGAGTTGGCCCGAAAGACGCCGTGGTGCTGATGATCCGCCACGCGGAAAAGCCCGACCACGGGGTCGGTCTCGCGCCCCGCGGCGAACAGCGGGCGCAGGCCTACCCTGGTTATTTTTGCCCTTTCAAAGGGGATGCGAAACCGTTGCGCCTCGACGCCATTTTCGCCACCGCCGATTCCGCGTCCAGTCAGCGGTCAAACCTGACCATCGCGCCGCTGGCAAACGCCATGGGCATCCCAGTCAACACACGCTACAGCAACAAAGAAATTGACGAACTTGCGAATGAACTCCGCGCCACGCAACAGGGGAAAAACCTCCTCGTCTGCTGGCACCACGGCCAAATACCCGACCTCCTGCGGGCGCTCGGCGCCAAGCCCAAGACCCTGCTACCGAACGGCGAATGGCCAAGCCAAGTTTTCGATTGGGTCATTCAACTGAAATTCGACCACGAGGGGCGGGTCATCCACGAAGAAACCCGACGCATCAGCGAACACCTGCTGCCCGGCGACTCCACGTAGCCCGGCGAGCGGATTGGCAGGCTCTTGAAATACCCCGACCGCGCCGAGGCTACAGGATGCCTGCCCATGGGTTCGGTAGCACCTTTGCGGCCAAGGGAGCTGGCGAACTTCACTGCGAGCCGCCAACGGAGCTGCAGAAAGCGGGTGGTTTGGCCCATTATCCTCGCAGAAGTGAATTCAAAACCCGGTTAAATCATTGTCCTGCAACGTCAGTTACATTGGAGGTGACAAAGTCAGTGACGCCATAATGCCGGAGCGTTTGGGCCAAACGCAGGTCGATGATGCGACGGAACGCCAAACCGGACTCGGTTGCTTGAGACCAAACCTCTTCCAGTATCTGGGCCGTCTCAATGAGCGTCCATGCCCGGTTCTTGCGACCGGTTTGGCAAACGGTTGACGCCTCCAGCGCGGTCAATGGGCGGGAAGATTTTCTCACTTCGGAGATTTAAATACAGCGTCACCAATCCCAACACAATTTCCTCGCAGTTTTCCCGACGCGAAACCGACGAATTCATAGAACACCTAAGCTTTTATATAAAAATAATATTTAGGAAAAATCTCAACTCGCCAATTCTGGATAGTATAACCATTAACAATCTAACTCAGAGATATTTACACTTTGAAAAAAATAAAAAAACCTTGCGAAATCACGGCGCCAATCTAAATTATCACTTTCCACAACCCCAAACCAACCCCATGAAAACGACCACATCACAAAGCCGCAAATCCGCTTTTATCCTTGCGGGATCTATCGCCGCACTCCTCGCGGTGCAGTCCGTAAGGGCCAGCACGACGATCAACCCTGGAGATACTTTCGACATCGACAACAGCAACACCACCGCTACGGGCAATACGACGACGTTTAACGACGCCGGCTCGATGACGATTTTCAACGGCGGAACGCTTCAGGTGCACCCGGGCCAGAACGACAATATTCCCTTCAGCAACAACCTCATCTTCACGGGCACAGCGGGCACGATCAGCTTGAAGTTTAATAACAACGACACGGACTACCGATTCAACGGCCCGATCACCTCCACAGCGACCGGGGCGCAGACCCTCGCCATCGAGACGGGCTTTCAGGGAAATGGCGACCGCGAGTCAGTGACCTTCGTCCAAGGAATCCCCGATGCTGGGGTGGACCCGCTATCGCTCAATGTTCGCTTTACCACCCAGTCGGGGTCTCAGAGCTATGTGAATCTCAATGGCAACAACAGCTTCACCGGTCCCATCACTTTGGTCAAAGGCGAAAACGTCACTTCGGCTTACCTGACGATTGGCGGGGTTTTTACCCGAAACGGGAACAATCCGAACGATGGTGTTCAGGGATCGGGAAAACTGGGCGGTGGAAGCTACGCGGGGGCCATTTCTCTCGATACCAATACCATCCTCAACTACTACAGCTCGGCAACGCAGACTTTGTCGGGCGACATTTCCGGTGCCGGATCAGTGATGCAGTCCGGCGACGGTTTGCTCACTCTCAGCGGCAACAATACCTACACGGGGGCGACGACCATCTGGAGCGGCAAAACGCTCGTGATCGGCGGAGGCTCCAACACCACCAGCGGCGTGGCGAACGATGGGGTCCTCAGCTTCAATCACGTTGGCGCTGTTAGCTTTAGCGCACCGATCTCCGGCAGCGGCAGTGTAAAAAAACAGGGTGTCGGGGCGCTGACCTTAGCCGGTTCCAGCACCTACAGCGGCGGCACCACCGTTGAAAACGGCGTGCTCTCTCTGAGCCAAGACGCGAGCTTGGGCGCCGCATCGGGCGGCTTGGTGGTCAAGGGCGGCACGGTCGAAGCCACCTCGTCCTTCACCCTCGACTCCAGCCGCAATCTGCAACTCGGTGCCGGCGCCATTATCAGCGTCTCCCCGAGCTCGACTCTGTCTTACAATGGCACCGTAGCCAACGCTCCGGCAGTCACTGGAAGCCTGACCAAAAGTGGCGCTGGCACCCTTGTCTTGGGTGGTGCCGACAGCTATACTGGCCTAACGAGCGTCAACTCCGGGCAGCTCATCGCCACCAATGGCTCGGCCCTCGGGGGCGGTGGCGGCCTAAGTGTTTCCAGCAGTGCTACTTTCGCCTACAAGCCCATGGCTCCCGGCGCGCTGAACCTTGGATCGGGCAGCCTGACCCTCGCCAACAACAGCACCATCGGCACGGCCTTGAGCGGAACGGCCAGCCAGTCGGTCATCAGCACCTCGGGTGCGGCTTCGGTTTCCGGCAATGTCACCGTCAACATTTTCGTCGGCAACACCTTCACGCCCGGAGTCAACAACCTGATCACCGCCGCCGGCGGACTGATTGCGGGATCTCCGAGCTACGCGGTCCAGATTTATAACGACACAAATTTTGCGATCAGCGGACTAACCGTCACGAACACGGCGATTTCCGTGAACGCCAGCAACGTGGCGGCTTACGCAGACCTCCACTGGAAGGGTGGCTACAACGGCGGCGATAACGTCTGGGCTCTCTCAAATGGAAACAACCAGAGCAACTGGGCTACGAACTCCGGTGGAGGAACCCGGACCGGTCAGGTGGCCGGCCCGACCACCACGGTCCACCTTTCAGCCAGTGGCGCCATAAATCAGGGCGCGATGGTCCTCGGCGCAGACATGAGCGTCGCGGGCGTCGTGGCCAGTGACACCACCCCCACGACTCTCCAGGCCGATGGCAACAAGCTCACGGTCGGTGCCAGCGGCATTACCGTCAATGCCGGCGCAACCGTCACCATCGCCACGCCCGTGGTTCTGGGTGCCGGGCAAGCCTGGACGAACAACTCCGTCAACCCGCTGACCGTCAGTGGCGCGGTCAGCGGCGGCGGAAACCTGACCAAGGCTGGTTCCGGCACAGTGATTTTATCCAGTTCCCAATCCACCTACACGGGAGCTACGGCAGTTACTGGCGGAACGCTTGCCGTAGGCGACGGCACGGGAGCCCTGCCGACGCTCGCCACCAGTGGCATCACCCTGTCCAATAATGCCAACCTGACTCTCAACCATACCGGAACAGCCTCCTTTTC
>JBAWZW010000068.1:0-13883 GCA_037142835.1 Verrucomicrobiota bacterium | reverse complement strand
CCCCTCCAAGATGTTCGACCGCTCCCACACCATCGCCCCACCCGGCTTCAACCGCTGGCTCGTCCCACCAGCCGCCATCGCCCTCCAAATGTGCATCGGCCAAGTCTACGGCTTCAGCGTCTTTAAAAAACCCCTCGCCACCACCGGCTGGACCGAATCCGAAATCGGGATCGCCTACAGTATCGCTCTCGCCCTCCTCGGCATCTCCGCCGCCATTTTCGGCAAATGGGTCGAAAAAAGTGGCCCTCGCAAAACCATGGTCGCCTCCCTCCTCTGCTTCTGCTCAGGCCTCATCCTCTCCGCTTTCGCTGTCCGCACCCACCAACTCTGGCTCCTCTACGTCGGCTACGGCTTGATCGGCGGGGTCGGCCTCGGCCTCGGCTATATCGCCCCCGTCTCCACCCTGATGCGCTGGTTCCCCGATCGACCCGGCATGGCCACAGGAATGGCCATTATGGGCTTCGGCGGTGGCGCTCTCATCGGAAGCCCCCTCGCCCAAGAGCTCATGACCCATTTCAAAACCACCAGCACCTACCCAGGACAAGGCGCCTCCGAAGCCCTCCTCACCATGGCCGCCCTCTACGCCGCCTCCATGGCCTTCGGCGCCTGGCTGATCCGCGTCCCCCCTCTCGGCTGGCATCCCCAAGGATGGGTCTCCACCATCAGCCCCCAAAAACTCGTCACCACCGCCAACGTCTCCGTCGATGTCGCCTGGAAAACCCCCCAGTTTTGGCTGCTCTGGACGGTCCTCTGCATGAATGTCACCGCCGGAATCGGCATTCTCGGCCAAGCTTCCCCCATGATCCAAGACATGTTCAATGTCACCCCCGCCGCCGCCGCCGGCTACGTCGGCCTCCTCTCCCTCTGCAATCTCGGTGGCCGCTTCTTCTGGTCCTCGATCTCCGATCTCACCGGACGCAAAGGCATCTACTTCATCTACTTCATCCTCGGCTCCACCCTTTACGCCAGTGTCCCGTGGATCCAGCACCAAAACAACGTCACTCTCTTCGTCATCGTCTCAGGTCTCATCCTCACCACCTACGGCGGCGGCTTTGCCACCATCCCCGCTTACCTTCGCGATCTCTTCGGTGGACAACGCGTCGGCGCCATCCACGGACGCCTCATCACCGCTTGGAGCATCGCCGCCATCCTCGGCCCCCAACTCGTCGATCGCATCTCCAAATCCCAAAAAGACGCCGGCGTCGACCCCGCCCACGCCTATAACCCCATCTTCTACCTCATGGTCGCCCTCCTCATGGTCGGCTTCACCGCCAATCTCCTCGTCCGACCAGTCCACCCAAAACATCATCTCGAAGACCCTCTTCCCTAATGAAACTCCTCCTCTCCTGGCTCTTCGTCATCTCCGCCCTCGGCTGGGGCGTCCTCAAATCCGTCCAAAAAGCCGCCCCCCTCTTCCAATCCTCCCAAACCCACTCCCGCTAAACCACTTCCCTCTTCACCCGAAAAAGCCGGCGACCAGTTTCCCAGTCGCCGGCTCTCTACATTCGCCTTTCCGGAATTTAGACGGCTTTCTCCCCAGTCTCGTCAGTCCGAATCCGCACGGCCTCCAAGACCGGCGAAATAAAGACTTTCCCGTCCCCAATCTTTCCCGTCTTCGCCGCTTTCACAATCGCCGCCACCGCCTTCTCCGCCAGGTCATCGATCAAAACGACCTCAATCTTGATCTTCGGCAAAAAATCCACCGTGTATTCACTCCCACGGTAAATCTCCGTGTGCCCCTTCTGCCGTCCGAATCCTTTGACCTCAGAGACGGTCATCCCTTCCACCCCAATCTCGGCGAGGGCTTCTTTCACTTCCTCCAGTTTGAATGGCTTAATAATCGCTTCAATTTTTTTCATAGATGTTTAATCAGAGTTTGGTTGATGTTGTAACTTGTTCAGCTCAAAGAATATATCCCTCTTCTTGATGATCGGTGGTGTCGAGTCCCTCTCGCTCTTCCTCAACTGTCGGACGCAAGCCGATGACGATTTTCACCAACAAGGCGATCACCACCGTTGCCACAACCGAAATCACCAAGGTGATCGCGATCGCCTTCAACTGCTGCGAAAGCAACCCGCCCTCCGCCACCAACTTAAATAAGCCGTTGGTCTTCGCGTAAGTGTTCGCGTCAGTCAAGTTTCCATTCACACTGCTCGTCGCCAATACCCCCGTCAGAATCGCCCCAAGTGTCCCGCCAACCGCATGCACCCCAAAGGTGTCCAAAGCATCGTCATATCCCAGCATCCCCTTGACGAAGACGACAAAGATATACGGCACAATCGCTGCCAATAACCCAATCAACATCGCCCCACTCGCATCCACAAACCCACAGGCCGGCGTGACCACTACCAGGCCTCCCACAATCCCCGAACAGAAACCAAGGATCGATGGGTGACCCTTATGAATCCACTCCACCAACGCCCAAACAAATCCCGCCGTGGCCGCCGCTAAGGTGGTGGTCATAAAGGCGTTAGACGCCACCCCATCCGCAGCCAATGCTGATCCCGCGTTGAATCCATACCATCCCACCCAGAGCATCCCCGTTCCCACCATACAAAGAACCATCGAGTGCGGGGCCATCTTTTCTTTTCCAAATCCCAGCCGCTTCCCCAAAATAATGCAGAGAATCAAAGCGCTCCACCCCGAAGTCATATGCACGACCGTGCCCCCAGCAAAGTCGATCGCCTGAATCTTCGCATCCCCATTCCATACCCCGTTCATCAGACCATTCACCCCCCAAATCATGTGCGCCATCGGGAAGTAAACGAGGAACATCCAAATCGCGATAAACACCAGCACCGCACTGAATTTCATCCGCTCCGCGATCGCCCCCACAATCAACGCAGGCGTGATGATCGCAAACATCAGCTGGTACATCGCAAAGACATTCTGCGATATCCAAAAGCAGTAATCCGTATTCGGGGCACTCGTCACTCCCTTGAGAAAGAAAAACTCCGTCCCCCCAATGTATGGGGATCCAAAATTTTTGCCAAAAACCAAGCTATACCCTACCGCCCACCAAATCACCGTGACCATTCCCGCACAGCCAAGGCACTGCGCCAGAACACTTAAAACATTCTTTCTTCGTACCAGCCCCCCGTAAAATAAGGCCAGCCCGGGCAGGGTCATAAACAAGACCAGCGCCGCACAGGTCATCATCCATCCGTTGTGACCGGGCCCCGGAATCCCCACCGATGCCGTAGTCAATCCCTCAGGCGTTTCCCCTTTGGCATTCTTCAATGCCGCCCCCGGATCCAGGTTGTTCATATATGCCTCGATCCCCGCAAGCCGTTGCTCAATCGTCGGCTCGGGCTTCTTCGCCGCTTCCGGGGCCGCCGCCGCCGCAGGCTCAGCTGCTGGGGCTGGGGCTGCTGGGGCCGCCACCGGCGCGACTGCCGGCACTGGATTTTCTGCATACGTTCGCTCGGCGCTCCCGCCCCACAGCAGGGCAGCAGTCGCGATCAGCGCGGTAAAATATTGGGTGACTTTCATGTGTTAGCTCTATTTTTGATGTTTTGATTGTCTGCCAACTTCGTCTTTCCCCTCAGGTGGCTAGTTTTACCCAGCCATTTGCCCTCAAGTGAAAAACTCCGTCGCAGTTGGTTTCGAGCCCATTAGCAACGACCGTGCCAACCCCCAAACTAATTCATTTTCCAGAGTAACCCCCCCTCCACCCTCCCCAACCTCCCTCAATCCTCTGCGCAAAAAGAACCACTCCTCCAGTCCCTGAACAAAAAGAACCACTCCTCCATCATTTGAACGAAAAGAACCACCCACCCCCCTGCACCTCAGGCCCGCGGATGCGCCTGATCGTAAACCCTTTTCAATCGCTCCGTCGTCACCTGAGTGTAAATCTGCGTCGTCGAAAGACTCGCATGACCCAGCAACGCCTGCACACTCCGCAAATCCGCCCCCGCATCAAGAAGGTGCGTGGCAAAACTATGCCGAAGCTTATGCGGACTAATCCGCACCGGAATGGTCGTGTACGGCAAATATCGCCGAATCGCTAGCCAGACATTCGTCGCCGACAACCGAGTCCGCACTTTACTCAGAAAAAGGGGCCCAAACTCCACCCTCGCCGCCTGACGATAACGCTGAATCGCCTCCAAAGCAGGCATCCCGACAGGCACGACTCTTTCTTTTCTTCCCTTCCCCAAAATCCGCACACTCTCCGAAAAATGATCCACATCTTTCACATCAATCCCCACCAACTCCGCCAACCGAAGTCCACTACTATAAAAGAGTTCCAAAATCGCCACGTCACGCGTAGGCATCCATAAAGGCGCTTGGGCTTGCTTCTCCACCCGAAGCGGCGCAGTTAACAATTCCTCAATCTGCGCCACAGTCAACACCACAGGGAGCTTCTTTTCTAACTTGGGTAACATCACCTCCTGAAGCGGATTGTTCTCCAATCCATGCCTCTGGGCGAGATACTTAAAAAAACTCCGCAACGCGGCAAAGTGCAGGCGAATCGTCGGCCTCGCCCGATTCATTTTGCCCAAAGACAACAAGTACCGGCGAAAGTGATCAGGCCTCAATTCCAACCAACTAGGCGCCGGAACCGCCTCCCGAAACTCCTTCAACGCGTGCCGGTAGTTCACCAAAGTCCTCATCGACAAGTTGCGCTCCACGCTCAGGAATCGAAAAAATCCCTCCGCCATTGAATCGGTGATGGACTGAGGAGAGGCGTCGGACTCGTTCAAGCAACCAAACTTATCGGAAATTTTCCCTGGCCTCCAACCCTTTACTTCCCAAACCCTGGATATTTTTGAGGAAATCGCCCCCACCAATCCCCAAAATTCCCGCAAAAGCCCTGCATCCCAAACTTGACTCGTCACCAAATTGCCACTTAGCATCCGCCCGAATTATCCACCGAGGCAACACATCATCTTGGACTTAAAAGAAATTAAAGAACTCATCGCCTTGATGAGAAAAAATGACCTCTCCGTTTTTAAAATGGAGAAGGAAGGGTTTAAAATCACCTTGAAAAAGGGTGTCGAGGATCACCCCGTGATCACCCACCACACCCCCGCCCCAACCCCACCGCAGACCACCACGATTCCCAATCAAGAACCGCTTCCCCTCACCATCCAAGCGGTCGTCTTCAGCGAAATCACCTCCCCAATGGTCGGCACGTTTTATGGATCAGCCTCACCTGATTCTCCACCCTATGTCACTATCGGGCAAGAAGTTACCGAAGATACTGTTGTCTGCATTATCGAAGCAATGAAGGTCATGAACGAAATCAAGGCCGAGACCCGCGGAATCATCGCCGAGGTCGCCGCAGAAAATGGCAAGCCCGTCCAATACGGGCAGGCTCTCTTCAGGCTGCGCTAGCTCGCCCATGTTTAAAAAAGTTCTCATCGCCAATCGAGGCGAAATCGCTCTCCGCGTCATCCGCGCCTGCAAAGAACTCGGCGTCAAAACTCTCGCCGTTTACTCCGAAGCCGATGTCGATTCTCTCCACGTCCAACTCGCCGACGAATCCATCTGCATCGGCCCAGCCCCCAGCGCCCAGTCCTATCTGAAAATCGATCGCATCATCAGCGCCGCAGAAATCGGCGATGTCGATGCCATTCATCCAGGCTACGGTTTCCTCAGCGAAAATGCCCACTTCGCCGAGATCTGCGAAAGCTGTAATATCAAATTCATCGGCCCTCCAGCCCGCGCCATCCGCGCCATGGGTGACAAAAATACCGCCCGAGAAACCGCTCGCCGCGCGGGAATGCCCATCACCCCAGGCTCCAATGGCATCGTCGACACCGAAAAAGAAGCCCTCCAAATCGCCCGAGCCATGGGCTATCCCGTGATGATCAAAGCCACCGCTGGTGGCGGTGGCCGCGGAATGCGCCCCGCCCACAACGATAGCTCTCTCGTCTCCGGTTACCATGCCGCCAGAAACGAAGCCGACAAAGCGTTCGGAAACTCCGCCGTTTATCTCGAAAAACTCATCGAAAATCCCCACCACATCGAGTTCCAAATCATGGCCGATATGCACGGCAATGTCGTCCACCTCGGCGAACGCGACTGCTCCATGCAACGTCGCAACCAGAAAATTATCGAAGAAACTCCCTCCCCCATCATGACCGACGAAATCCGCGAACGCATGGGCGCAGATTGCGTCCGCCTCGCCAAAGAAGTCGGCTACGTCGGCGCCGGCACCATCGAATGCCTCATGGATGACCATGGACACTACTACTTCATGGAGATGAATACCCGCATCCAAGTGGAACACTGCATCACTGAGGAAGCCTACGGCGTTGATCTCGTCAAAGAGCAGATCAAGGTCGCCGCTGGCGAACCCCTTTCGCAGTACATGTACAACGCCAAGTTAAAGTATCACGCCATCGAATGCCGCATCAATGCCGAAGATCCCTTCCGCAATTTTCAACCCTGCCCAGGAAAAATTGACCTCTATTATGCCCCAGGTGGACGCGGCATCCGCATCGATTCCCACGCCTACGCAGGCTACTCCGTCCCCCCACACTATGACTCGATGATCGCCAAAGTCATCGCCATGGGCACGACCCGCGAAAACGCCATCGCCCGAATGAGTCGCGCACTCGGCGAATACCTCATCACGGGCATTAAGACCACCATCCCCTTCCAAGAAGCCATCATGCGCGACCCCGATTTTATTCGGGGCAAATATCATACGGGCTTCGTATCGAAAATCATCGAGTCCCGAGTCGCCGAATTTACCACCCGCTAATCGTTCCTCCTCAAAGGGTTCCCCCCCTTCCGCCAGCCCCCCACTTCTCCGCGCTTCACTCCGAGCGGAGCGCCTTCACCGGATCCAAACGCGAGGCGATCCACGCAGGCACTAAAGCCGCAATCGAGCAAATCACAAACGCACTCAAGCAAATTCCCGCCACATCCCCAACCACGACCTCCGCAGGAATCCCGTTAAATTCATAAATACTCGGCGGAAAAATCTCGATGCCCAATCGGGCAGACAGCCATTCCCGAAAGTCGTTCCGATAATGAAGTACCCCCAATCCAACCCCCAACCCCGTGGCGTTCCCCAAAAAACCCACAAACATTCCTTGCGCTAAAAATACCCAGATAATCTGCCCCGAACTCGCCCCCAGCGCCTTCATAATCCCAATTTCTCGCGTCTTCTGCACGGTGACCGTGATCAGTGTGTTCATAATGCAAAAGGCCGCGATCACCACCAAAAACATCAAAATCGTCAGCATCACGTGCTTCTCCATCCGAATCGCATCGAATCGAGCCCGGTTCTCGTCATACCAAGTAACTGTCCCCAGCCCACCCCCAAACGCCACGTCAATCGCCTCTTGCACCGCCTTGATCTCATACGGATTCACCGTCTTCACCGCAATCCCGTGCACCATATCCTTCAACGCATACAGCTCCTGCGCATTATGCAAAGGCATCAAAATATACGTCGAATCAAACCCGTTCGTTCCCGAGTTAAATAGCCCCACAATTTTCATCGGTGCAGGAATCACAATCCCCCCATCCGCCTTCAATTCCGCTAACGTCCTCGACTTCCCCCCAACCTCACCCCCGTCTTCCTTCAACGCCGCCATCAACCCACCCACATTCCCAGGCGCGTACAGCGTCACCGAATCCCCAATCTCTACCCCCAAATCCCGCGCCAATGTCTGCCCCAAAATCACCTCGTCACTCCCCATTTCCGTTTTCCCTTTCACAAATTTTGTCAAATCCAAGAGCGATTTCTCCTCCGCTGGCTGAATCCCTCGGATAATCGCTTGCACGGTTCTCGTCTGCCCACGCTCCTCATCATCGCGCTGAACCAACACCGCCCCAGTCACATACGGCGCCGCCCCCACGATCCCCGGAATCTTTCTCAACTCCGGCAAAACTTCCCGCCAATTCTCCATCATCTCCCCACTCATCACCCGAAGGTGCGGCTCAAAACCCAAAATCGCTCTCTGCAACGTCCGGTCAAATCCCGTCATCACCGAGATCACCACGATCAATACCGCAATCCCCAACGTCACCCCCAACACGGAAATCACCGTGATCACCGAAACAAAAGTTCGCTTCGGCTGCAAATAACGCAGCGCCAGAAATAGACTAAATGGGACTTTCACAGACCGCCGATGGAACTCCCGAACCCCCATCCCTCCAAGTTTATTCTCCTCCTCATTGATTTTCTTTCAACCGAAACCCCGAACCTCCAGCGTCACCTACAACTTCAAATTTCATCTTCCAAAGTCCACCCAGTCGCCCATCACCACCCATACCAAAATCCCCATCACCCCATTCAAGGAACTGCGACCTCGTAACTGTAGTCCACACTCGCGTTTTTATGCCCTGCATTTTCCTGTTCAGGAAGATACGAACGCACAAGGGCAACGGTCACTTTATCCGGTGCCACAGTGACTCGCATGTAGCCAGGGCTGCCAAGGATTTTACCGTTCACATAGCCATACTCCGCCGCGCTCCGTGGAATGCTACCAGACCCGTTCTTCTCTGGATTCCCCGGCTGCGGAATCTCCTGATAAACGATACCGTCGAGGTCCTGTTTCGCAAAAATATGATCGTGCCCGTGAAAAACAATACTCACGCGATTCTTCACGAGCAGTTGATGGATCGGCATCGACCATCCCGGGCGACGCTCCTTGAACCCATCGGTGCCATCCTGATTTTTGCCACCCCACTCATAAAACGGCGCGGCCTCCACACCGCCACGCCCCTCAGGCGTCGCACCTCCCACGAGGTGATGAAGAAAGACGAATTTAAACTTCGCCTTACTCCCTTCGAGGGTGCTCTTCATCCATTGATACTGCGATTCACCCAGTGTGCACGACCAGAGATCGCCTTTCTGGTCATTGCTGAACCAGAAAGGATCGAGCACCACAAAA
Organism: Verrucomicrobiota bacterium; assembly: GCA_037142835.1. Lineage (GTDB taxonomy): Bacteria > Verrucomicrobiota > Verrucomicrobiia > Chthoniobacterales > Chthoniobacteraceae > Chthoniobacter. Next base: position 5,028 of record JBAWZW010000068.1, on the reverse strand, counting down.
AGGGCATCACCCCACTCCCACGCGTAGTAGTCCTCAAGCAATCCAAGCGTCGGATGCTTCCCCTCGTTGCCACTGTAAAATCCGTCGGGAATCGGGTTCGGAAAATATTTCTTCCTCATTGTGTTTGCCCAAGCCGCCTCGGCCTGCCGACGCGGCGATCCCGTCTCCCCATCATGATTCCCCAGCACGAGAAAGACGGGCGCACTATGCCCAATGAGACCAAAATAATAACGCTGCGCAATATAGTGCTTCGATTGAAGCGACCGCGCGCCACGGTACTTGTCAGTCATAAAGGTGTCTCCAAGATCAATGAAGAAGTCAGGAGAATCAGCCAAGCAATTGCGCATCGAGCGCTCAAGCAGTTTCGGCTCAACGCTGCTATCGAGATGGGGATCCGCCTGCACTGTAAAGGTGAAGGCGCTGCCCGCTGCACGCTGGGTGCGAAATCTCCCCTCCGGCTCCGCACTCCAAGACGCATCTCCGGCACGCGTGCTCAGACGGTAAAAATACTGCTGAGATGCCTGCAAACCAGAAATCTCGATCTCCGTTGGCTCCCCCGCTTTCAGCACAAATGCCCCAGTCTTCGACGTCATCGCCCCAGCCTTGTTTCCATATTCAATAACCCCCTCCTGATCCCGATAACTTAACACGCTGGCCGTGATTGAACGCTTCCCCGGACGCCCGAGCACCACATCCAACGAATGCTCCGGAACGTCGGTGCGAAACAGCTTCGCCAGTTCCTCAATCGATACGTCTCCCCCATTCCCACCTTTACGCGAGCCGTCTTTTCCACCGCCAGGTCCGACACGATTGACGTCCTGAGAAAAGCCCACGACAGCCAGACAAGTGACCAATAATCCAACCATAGTAACGCATCGCGTTTTCATTGTTCATCTCCTTTTCTATTCCCTCCTTTGCCACCCCTGCGCTCCTCAAAGGGCTTCGCTGTGCTCGGGTCAAATATGGCGTTGATCGTGGGCATTTCGGCCTTCACCGCCACGAGATAATCACTCAAACGCCGTTCCAATTCCGCCACTTCTCTCCCCTTCTCTTTCGCAAGATCATGCACCTCACCCCGATCCTTCGTCAGATCAAATAGTCGCGCCACGCCCGTCTCATAAGGCCGAATCAATTTGTAGTTCCCCAACACGATCGCCGACGCTGGCCCCAGTTTGTCTTTGTCGTAATGCGGGAAGTGAACGACGAACTCCTCTCGCGAACGCTTCACCGGGGCGTCGTCCACACCGCCAAAGACGGGAACAAGACTCCCACCCTCAATCCCGCTCGGCAACGGCTCTCGGACGCCTGCAAGCGCCACCACTGTCGGAAAGATATCCACCGTGCTCGCTCGCACATGGGTGCAAGCACCCGCCTTAATCCTAGGTCCCCGCATCAACAACGGCACCCGGATTCCCCCCTCCCACACCGTCCCTTTTCCTCCCCTCAACGGTCCGTTCGCGTCCCCCCCCTGCGCACCATGATCCGCTGTGTATATAATGTAAGTCTGTGCCCCAATCCCTAGCGCATCCACTTTCGCCAGCAACATCCCCAGCGTCGCATCCATATCCTCTCTCACCGCCGCCGCCCCAATCTTTCTCACCTCCTCATCCGAAACCGCCCGCTTCCGCAACTCCGCATAAGTCTCCGGCCGCGCATCCGTGCCCCCTCGCCCCGGATAGTGCGAGATTTGAAGATAAAATGGCCTCCCCGCTTTGACTTGCCTCGCCATGAAATCCATCCCCTTTTCCGTGATCAAAAATGCCTGTTTCGGATTGGGATTCTCCACATTCTCCGGCCCACCGTTATTGTTCGCCCCATCATTCTCCTCAAACCCATGCTTACCCAAATCAGCCCGGCCCAGATGCCATTTGCCAAAGTGCCCAGTCGCATACCCCTCGCGCCGTAGTACTTCGGCAATCGTAGTTTCCACCTCCGCCAACTCCAGGACCCCACGTGGTGGAACGACCTTGCGCACCAAAATCGTCCCTTCCTCCCGTTTACCCTCACCCACAAAAGTCATGTGCAACTGCGCGGGACTTTTTCCCGTGAGCAAAGCCGCCCGCGTCGGCGTGCAACGCGGCGATGCTGCATAGAAATTCCCAAATCGGATCCCGCTCGCCGCCAGTTTTTCAAAATTCGGCGTCCGCGAAAACCCATCCTTCGATCCCGGAACCGCGTCATCAAGCTCCACAGACATCGATGCCCACCCCTGCGCCTCCCCCATGATCACTATAAAATTTGGCCTAACGACCTCGGCGACGCCAGCATCAACAAAAGATCCCATCATGCCGATGACAACCACTGCAAACTGGAGTCGGATGTTTAATAATAGCCACTTCATTTTCATGCAAACTTGGTTGGATCACCATCAACGATTCGGCCATTCACCTCAATGCACACCCATCCTCAGGAGCGACGCTCAGCTTCATCGTATCGGTGATGCCGGACTAGATGATCCTTTTTCATCAAGCCGCTCCCCCCCTCCACTAACTCCACCCTTCCCACCCTCTAGACCACTTTTGCGCTCCAAGAAAGGGGCGGGCGGTTTCTGTCCCTCAGTCGGAGACGGGGGCGACTGACCGACCGCTTCTTCCCTTGGAGGCGGACGCAGCCCTTCCCCAGAGGTGCCGCCGCCACGACTGTAAACCACCCTCAGCGAAGAACTTGCCAGCACCTTACCTTTCATCGCCGCCAGCAAAACATCGCGATTGACCTCGCGTGCTGGCTGCGCAATCTCCAGTGGCATCGACAGCGCATAGATCGTCACCACATAAGTCTTCGCCCCCGGTCCCTGGGAGTGGGGTGGCTCATAACCGATCTGCCCTTTGAAACTCGCACCCACTTTTCCCACCCCCTGCACATTCTTCGCCAAGGTCGTCGTCGTCCCAGGAATGTCCCACAATATCCAATAATGCTTCATCACATTGCCCGGGGCCAAATGATCCATGATCAACGCGTAACTCTTCGTCCCAACAGGCGACCCACTCCACCCAAGTGGCAAAGTCGCTCCCCTCCCATCGCCAGTGTATTCTACAGGAAGCACACCGCCGTCCTTCACCTCAGGACTCGTCAAAACAAAGCCGACGGTTGGCTTTTTCATCGCATCAACCCCCAACGCCGAAGCCGTTTCCAATCCTCCAGATGCTTTCGGCCGCGCAGGCCGATCGCCGCCTGTTCCCTGTTCAAGCGGTGAACCTCTCCCCTCAGGCCCCTCGCCACCGCCACCACCGCCCTTTTGCCGAAGGTGATAAATCTCTCGGGTCATTCCCTCCTGCCCATTCTGAAATTCAAATGGAAATGTCCCGTCCGCCTTAGCCTCGTAAAGTACCGCGCGCTTCTCCCCATTCACCTCATAGGAAAGCTTGGAACTATTCGCCCCAGTCCCTTCAAAAGCGGTGATCTTCACACCCCGCAAAGGCTTCAATGACTCGCGCACGGGTTGCGCTCGGGGCTGCGGCTCCACTTGCCCGTCCCGCTCGGTAACTTCACCGTGAAATCCCCCATTCACATACGGATACTTCGTCGAAGCATGATAGTGATAGCCCAACAACGCCGTGCTGTGGCCGTGGAAAGCATCCAGCCCAACAGGCACAGAACCATCAGGCTCCGCCAACCCGAAAATCGCGTACCCATCGAGCGCGTAAGCAATCGGCCGATCCCTCCCCAAGATCGCCTGCAAATGCAACGGCGCCGCATGGTAGTGGTAGTCGTCCGCCCTCCCACAATGCCCACCCCATTGATCCAATTCCCCAATCTCCGCAGAAATTTCCCCACGATTGTTCTGCGGATTGAAAATGGGAATTCCATTCGCCGCCAAGGCGATCGCCCCGCGAAGGAACCGATTCTTGATCGAGGCGGGCTCTTTAGCTGGCACTGGAACCAGCGGAATTTGCCAAGCATTTCCACCAGTATACTGCTGAGGAAGAGGCACTTGTTGCTGCCACGCCGTGATACCCACCATCATGTTGTGCGTCGGCAACCCGTTGCTCTCGACAAAAAGAAAGCGCCCATCCCAGCGCAATCTCACCCCCGGAGCGAATGCCGCAAACACTGCCGCCTGCACTGGCCGCTGCGGCACGACTGCACCCCCATTCGGCAGCCCACTCGGCGCTTGCACGAAAAGTAATTCCCGTGCCCGCACCGAACCATCGTCATGCGCAAAACCTCCCCCACCTCCCAAATCGTGGCCATAAACCATCACCCCACTCCACACCAAAAACAGGCTGGCACTTCTAAACATCACCAAATTTTCCAACCTCAAATAAGACAACATTCGCCATCAAACAGAGCATCGTTGTTGAAGTTGCACAAAAACTGCAGGCGATCAACCAGGCCTCACCGCGAGATCCTCTTTTGCTAAATCACCAGCACTTTCAAAATCGCCACGAGCTCCGAAATCATTGACGCAAACCCCACAGAAACCCCCGCCTTCATCCCAACGCCAGCCCATCTCGCAGCTCAGTTTATTTCCGAAAGTTCGGATGGTTAGGATCGCCCAGCGACTCCAAATAAGCCAAAAGATCAAGGATCTCTGCTTCACTTAAGGTGCTCAAAAGACCCGGTGGCATGATCGATACCCTCGAAAGCTCTCGTCCCGTGATTTCCGAGCGATTCAACGTCGTCGGAGTGGTCTCAAATGGGTTGGTCAAAATAACCACTTTGTCGCCCGACTCCTGAGCAATCCGCCCCACAACCACTTTGCCCCCAGCAAGCGTAAACGCCGTATTCATATACTGCTCAGAAACCACTTTAGACGGTTCGGTGATCGATTCTAAGATGTCCTGCCGCTTAAATCGGGTGGCGATCGCCGTCAAATCAGGCCCCGCAGCTCCCCCCTGATCACCATAACGGTGACACAGCACGCATTGAGCCGTCGTAAAGGCCGCTTTGCCCCGCGCAAAATCCCGACCTTTCCCCACCTCATCCAACCGGGGCGAAAGGTCGGCGGTCTTCCAATCTTTGACAAACTTTCGCGACTCGGCCACCGGCTTGACCACCGCTTTCGGCTGACTCAAATCACCAAGCACC
>JBAWZW010000067.1:0-13933 GCA_037142835.1 Verrucomicrobiota bacterium | reverse complement strand
TGAAGAATTCAACAGACCCCCTCACTCCCCGGCGCCGATCTCCGTTCAGGCCGTCCCCGGCACGCCGTTCTGCGTCACCGTGGACTTCGACACGCGCGGCGAAAAAGGCCCCGAACTGCTCGACACCGTCACCCTCCGCCACCGCGACGACGACTCGCAGGAGCGCGTGAAAATCAGCGACCTGCTAGGCAAACTGCTGCCGCTGGTGTCGTAAACTCTCTGAGAGATGAGGGCCAAGCGACTATTTTACGGAATGCTGGCAGGGACTGCTTTGGGCGCTCTGACTATCCTGCTAGCTACGGGCTTCGCAATGCTTGTGGGACAACCACTCGGATTATTCATTATCTGGCCGAGCTTGATATTGGCACCGTTCGCCGTCGGAGTCGTCGCGGCGTGGGTTTGGAAGCCACTCGATCTGAGCATCAGCGGCATACTACTGCATTCACTTTCGTCCACCTTGCTCGGAGTGAGCGCCGCATTTTTTTTGGGAAGCGAGGGTATCGTTTGCCTGATTATCGGTGCGCCGATTCTCTACATCGGCACAGCAGCAGGTGCGCTCACCGGACGGGTTTGGTTTCGCGCGAAACGGGATCGATTGAATCTGTGCATGGCACCTATTCTCATTCTCGCCGTGGCTGCAGAACCAGGACTGCGAGGGTCACACAGGGGAGTGGTTACGGACGAAATCCGCATCAGCGCACCACCATCGAAAGTCTGGCCGCACGTCCTTGCATTTCCTGAAATCCCAGATGCGCCCGACTACTGGCTCTTCCGCGCTGGCCTGCCGTATCCGACTGAGACGACCAACGGAGGCAACTTTATCGGCGCGGATCGCGCGTGTAAATTCAGCGGCGACGCAGTGTTCAAGGAAAAGATCGCTGAGTTCGTGCCTGAGCGACTGCTCACTTTCGACATCATAGAATCACCGCCAGATCCAGAACTGCTCGGCCACCTCGACGCGCATCGAGGACAATTCGAGTTACGCGACAATGGCGACGGCACCACGACGCTCATAGGGCGCACTTGGTATTCGCTGCACGTCCGTCCATCATCTTATTTCGACTGGTGGACACACGACATCTTCCGCGCAGTGCATCTCCGTGTGATGAAACACGTGAAACGACTTTCTGAGAGCGAAAGTTGAAATGTTCCGCTTCGTAGTCCGTCACCTGCGTTGCTTGGCGCGCGTCCCGTTTGCAGCGCAATTTTTTGACGTGTTGCTGCTCGTGTGGACAGCGCTCTTTCACCGCGAAAAGCTGCGGGCCATCGAAGCCTTGGAAACTGCGGCGCTACGAATGCCCGGCGTGAAGCGGACAACACATCGTCTCGGTGGAATCGGCTTTGAGCGTGATGGACACGAGTTCGCACATATCCACGGCAATGGACTGCTGGACGTTTGGCTGACTCGCGAGCGCGCTTCCGAATTGGTCGCTTGTGGCATAGCTGAACCACATCATGTCTTCGGCCCATCAGCATGGATCAGTTTCTGCCTCAACACCCCTGACGATTGTGAGACAGCGCTCGCCCTATTGGAAGAGGCATCCAGCCTCTCGCTTTTGCGATCCGCAACCACCCAATAACCCGCGACTATCCGTAAAGTAGCTCTTGAATGCACCAACCAGCTGAACAGGCTAGTTGGCGTGAAAGCGAAAACTAAATCAGTCGGCAGCCCGGACAGTTCAGGCGAACAGACCAGACCCCCTCACTCCCCGGCGCCGATCCCCGTTCTGGCCGTCCCCGATGCGCCGGGCGCGAAAGCAAATTCCTAGCAACGCTTCCTTTCGCCAACTTAGAAAGGTCAGCTCGGCCTTTATCCGAACATTAGGCAATCACTTGATTCACCACATTCCCCGCGACATCCGTCAGACGAAAATTCCGCCCGTTAAATCGATAAGTCAGTTTTTCGTGATCTAATCCTAAAAGCGCCAGAATCGTCGCGTGCAAATCATTCACGCTCACCTTATCCACCTCCGCTTTATGCCCCAACTCGTCCGTCTCCCCAAAGTGGACACCGCCCTTCACCCCGCCACCAGCCAGCCAAGTCGTAAAGGCATGCGGATTATGATCGCGCCCCGGGCTCTTCCCCTTTTGCGCCAAAGGCAACCGCCCAAATTCGCCACAGCAAACCACGAGGGTAGACTCCAGCAATCCCCGCTGTTTTAAATCCGTCAGCAAGGCCGCGATCGGCTGATCGGTCTCCCCAGCAAACTTGCGATGGTTCCCCGCGATATCAATATGGCCATCCCAAGATCGCTCATTTTCCATTCCTCCACTGTAGATCTGGACAAAGCGCACCCCTCGCTCCACGAGCTTCCGAGCCATCAAACACTGCTTGGCAAAATGCCCACAGTGCTTTTCTTCCGTGCCATAGAGCGCGCGGACCGACTCCGGCTCTCCCGCCACATCCAGAGCCTCCGGAGCCGCCATCTGCATTCGATAAGCCAACTCAAAACTCTCAATCCTCGCCGCAAGCTCAGGATCGCTCGAACCCGTCTGCCCCCGATTCAGTTTTGCAATCAAATCCAATTGAGCTCGCTGCTGCACATCCTCCATTTCCCCAGGCCGAGAAAGATTGTTAATCGGCGACCCCTGCGCATTCAACGCGGTCCCCTGATAGACTCCAGGAAGATAACCCGCCCCCCAATTACTCGCGTGCCCCTTGGGCAATCCGCGGCCAAGGGTGTCATACATAGCCACAAAGCCCGGAAGGTTTTGGTTCACTGTCCCCAGCCCATAACTCACCCATGCGCCAAGACAGGGAGAGCCCATCCGCGACATCCCCGTGTTCATTTGAAAGAGCGCCGGGGAGTGGTTATTGGTCGCCGTGTAGCATGAGTGAATAAAGGCGAGGTCATCCACATGCTCGACGGTTCGCGGAAAAATTTCCGACGCCCAAGTCCCACTCTTTCCATGTTGCTTGAAAGCAAACGGCGATTGCATCAGCCCGCCGACTTCATTCGGAAAAAATCCCGTCTTCTGGTCGAACCCCGCAATCGGCTTGCCGTCATACTTCGCCAAAGCGGGCTTGTAATCCCAAGTATCCACCTGACTCTGTCCCCCATTCATAAAAAGCCAAATCACCGACTTCGCCTTGACGGGAAAATTCGGGGACTTCGGGGCTAATGGATTCACCGCGCCGGCTCCCTGATTCGCCTCCACGCTCGATTCCAAGAGCCCCGCCTCGGCGAGAAGCGAAGCGAGCGCGACCATTCCAAACCCCGATCCCGTCCGCTCCAAAAAGCTTCGACGCGAAAGAAATTGCGAGGCCGGTTCGGCGAAAAGATGCGGTAAGTTCATAGGTTAAAAATTCAGGTTGATCTCCAAAAACGGAGCAAAAAGCCACTCAGTCGACATAAACAAATTCGTTCAAACTCAGCACCGATTGACAAAAATCGGTCATCGCCAACTCTGCCGCGTTCCCCTTGCCCGAACGAAGATACGAAGCCGTCTGATCCCGCAAAAACTCCATTAACTTCTCCGACTCCCCCTCGGTCGGAGCTCGCCCAAGGGCGACTTGATAGGCCCGCTGAATCGCTTCAAGAGGAGACGCCACAAGCAATTGCTTCGCCCAACTCTGTGAGGCTTGTCGAATCTGCGGATTGTTCATCAAGAGCAACGCCTGAGGCGCAACTGTGGTGCTGGTGCGCAAACCCAGTCCACTCAAAGTGTCGGGTGCGTCAAAGGTAATCATCATCGCCGGGAGCTGGCTCCGCTTCACCTGAAAATAAATCGAACGGCGCTTCATCGCTGCGTCAAGGGTTCCTGCCCCAAACATCTTCCGATCAAGCACCCCAGTCACCGCAAGAAAGGAATCACGAATCACTTCGCCCTCTAAACGAGTCCGATCATGCCGCCAGACCAGTAAATTCTCCGGGTCAATCAACGCCGATCGCGAATCCAACTTGCCATCCCGCTGGTAGGCGGCACTCGCCATCATCAAGCGGTGGATCGTCTTCAACTTCCATCCACTCCGAATCAACTCTCCCGCCAACCAGTCCAGCAGTTCTGGATGAGATGGCTTTTCCCCTTGAAATCCAAAGTCACTCGGCGTCGCCACTAGCCCACGACCAAAGTGGTGCTGCCAAAGCCGATTGACAATCACCCGCGCCACCAGCAACCCAGCCCCCGCCTTCTCGTCAGTTATCCACTTCGCTAAGGAGGCCCGCCGCCAAAGCGTCCGCGCACCATCTGGCGGAACGGTCAGCCATTGGTTCTCCGGGGCATTGGTCAAAACCTCCAGAAATCCCGGGGGCGCTTCCCCTTGCTTCTTCGTTAAATCGCCTCGCGAAAGAAAAAATGTCTGCTCAAAAAAATCCGGACCTTGGGTGTGGTTTCGAACCGCGGGAACTCCTTCTGAAGCAATCAACGCGGTAATTTTCTCCGACTTCGGCTCCGTAGCCGCCAATCCGTTGACCACCCCATCAAGCTTTAACCACTCGGCATTTTGACTGCGGAACCACTTCAAGAGCACCGCTCGCTGCGCCTCCGTCCGCTGATTCTCCGCTAGCTCAAGCACTCCCTTGACCGCCGCTGGAGGCACCGGATCGCCCCCACCCTTACTCTCCCAGTCCGCCAGAAGCGCCGGCAACCGCTCCTTTTCAAAAAGACTGCGAGCCGCAATCCCCTCGGCTTTCGCCTTCACCCACAAAGCTTTAGCAAGTTGATACTTTTCATCAAGATCTCCCAACGGATAATCACTCCTCACCGTCTTCGTAAAAGTGGAGATCAATCGGTAATAATCCCGCGTTGGAATCGGGTCATACTTATGGTCATGGCAACGGGCACAACCAACCGTCAGCCCCAGCATCGACGTCCCGATCGTCGAAGCAATGTCATCCAGTTCGTCGTAACGCTCTTTCTCCGCTTGATTAGCCGTAATCTGGGTCGCATGCGTACCAGCCGCCAGAAAACCCGTGGCTTTCCACGCCTCTAAATTTTTAGGGGCCAACTCATCACCCGCGATCTGCCACCGCACAAATTCGTCAAACGGTTGATCCGCATTCAACGCCCGAATAACATAGTCTCGGTAATGCCACGCGTTTGGCCGGTCATAGTCCTGCTCGTAGCCGTGACTCTCCCCATATCGTGCCAAATCCAACCAGTGACGCCCCCAACGCTCTCCGTAATGTGGCGAGCTCAATAGCCCGTCGACTACTTTTTCAAAAGCCCCTGGACCCGAATCCTTTAAAAATAAATCAACTTCCTCGGGAGTGGGAGGGAGCCCAATCAGATCAAAGTAGGCTCTCCGAATCAGCAACCGCTTCTCCGCGATCGGGTTAGGCTCGATTCCCTTCGCCTCCAACTTCGCTAAAATCAATCGGTCAATCGGATTGCTACTCGCAAACTTCAGAGTCGCAGATTGCGGAAGTTTTGGCTCTGCGAGTGGTTGGAATGCCCACCAACTCCGATCCACCGCTGTCACCTTTGATCGGTCGCGCTTCACCTTCCCCTCAATCAACGCCCTCCCATAAGGTGCCCCCAGATCAATCCACTCCGCAATTTTTGCGATCGCCGTATCCGCAAGCTTTTCCCCCTTTTTTGGCATCTTCAAATCCTTGTCCAAATGGCGAATCGACTTCATCAATAAACTCTCACTCGATTTGCCCGGCACTATGGCCGCCCCCCCCTCACCACCGTGCATGAGCAAATCCCTCGTCGATAAGTCCAATTCACCCTTCACCCCCTTCTCTCCCCCGTGACATTTCACACAATGATCCGTGAGCAACTTCGCCACATCACGCTCAAAAATATCCAATCCACGAGTCATCTCCGCCGCATGCTCGGACGTGACCGCAGCGTTGGCTTTAAGACCAACGAAAAAAGAAAGGACCAGAAGCAGGCGACAAAACATAAAAATGAAATCATTCAACTCAGAGAAACTTGGCTAAATTACCATCACCTCAAACCAAAACCATCAGGAAGCGAATGCAAGCTCAGTCTCCAAAACTGATCCCCATCGCCCGACATGTCCGCACGATCTGACTTTGCGGAGAGACCAGCTTGATCCGGCGAACGGCGGAGGCGATCGAAACGCTCCCCACTTCGGAGTTTTGATAGCTAACCATCTCTCCAAACTTTCCCGCCGCAATCAACTCAACCGATTGCAGCCCAAATTGCATCCCCAAGATGCGATCAAGGGTGGTCGGCGCCCCCCCCCGCTGGAGATGCCCAAGAACACAAGTTCGCACCTCCTTCCCCGTCCGCCGAGCAACCTCATCCGTAACCACCGCACCCACTCCTCCCATCTGATATTCCCCAGAAGAAAGTGACCTAACATGCTCTTGCCCAGCACTCCGAAACGCCCCCTCCGCGACCACAATCAGGCTGCTCAAGCACCCATCAGCATCCCGTTGGCGGACCGCTTCTGCCACCCGCTCGTGATCAAAAGGAATTTCTGGAATCAAAATGACATCCGCACCACCAGCCAGCCCACCATGGAGCGCAATCCAGCCCGCATGACGCCCCATCACCTCCATGACCATCACCCGCTTATGACTGCTCGCGGTGGTGTGAAGCCGATCAAGGGCATCGGCAACGCAGGCCACCGCACTGTCAAATCCAAAGGTCGTCGCCGTCGCATCAAGATCGTTATCGATCGTCTTCGGCACTCCAATCACGGGAATTCCCGCTTGATGCAGCTCCTCAGCGGTCGCCAACGATCCATCGCCTCCAATACAGACCAAAGCCTCGACTCCAAGAGTGGCAAGGGTCCGCCGAGTCTGCTCGAGGATGGCAGGAGACACCCGCTGACGGTTCGTTCCTTCTCCTACTTTGGCAATAAAGTGCCCCTTACTCGTTGTCCCAAGGATCGTTCCTCCATGCCGCATAATCCCCTCCGTATTTGCCAAGGTCAGAACCAAACAATCGCCTCCATCGGGAAGTAATCCCTCAAACCCATCCCGAAATCCCATCACCTCCCAACCAAGACTGGTCGCACCTCGGACCACCCCCCGAAGAACGGCGTTCAGCCCAGGGCAATCGCCACCACTCGTCAAAACTCCAATCCTTTTCATCGGTCCGCCCAATTAACGGGACGCCTTCCATCCCTTGAGTGGACGACCAGCGCTGGCCCACGAATCATAAAGAACCCAGCCGCGCTCCAGTAAAGCCGCCGCCGTTGCAAATCGATCGCTTGCGCCAAGAACCACCACATTCAAACGACGCGGGGTAATGATATGCTGCGTCCCTTGTTGTCGCGTTTCTGGTGCTTTGCTGGCGGAGATAATCACACAAGATCCCGCAAGCGCAGTCGACCCCGTCTTCACCCCATCAATGGAGTGCATGCCCAGCAACTCGTTGGTCGTGCGAAGAAGGTAAGACGAAGAATCGCCACTCGCCGTAAGAAAAGTAATCTTCCGCTCCTTCTGGGATACATAAAATCGAAAGGCGGAATTCGCCATCGCGTAACTCGTCAACTTTGACAAATCTTCGGCAGTCGAATAAGGCACCGCTCGCTCAAGGTGATCCAGCCCGTGCGGATTCATAAACCGCGTCCGTGTCATCCCAAGATGACGCGCCAACGCATTCATCTGAGCCACAAAAGCATCCTCCGCAGAGATCTGAGAAGTGCGCATTTGTGCCCCAACATGCGCGGCAAGGGTGGTCGCTGCCACATTATCAGACTGCACGAGCGCCGCATAAATCAAATCCCGCAGCGGACACTGATCACCAGGTTGCCACCCCACCCCTTGAGCCGCACTCAACTGCGCCGCTGAATTCGGAATGGTCGCAAGTTGTCCAAGGTCAGCCTTCGCTTGAGTCGACCAATCCAGCACCACCAAGGCCGTGGCAATCTTCGTCAAACTCCCGATTTGCAACTTCTTCGCCCCACCAGACTGCTCGAGAATCATTCCCGTGGTAGAATCGCTAATCACATACGCAGCAACGGTTTGCGCCGACCCATTGGGCTGGATTAACAGGGAGACAAAGCAGATGACCGCAAAAAACCAAGAGGTGGGAGAGAGAAATATTTTCAAAACATCTAAATCCTACCCGCCAGCCACCTACTGGCAAGTCCCTGCTTTTCCGTCACCGCACTTCCACGCACTTTGGCAAGCCTCGCCTCCCAAAGCCCCACGCCTAACGACCAGCTCTCGCCAACTCCCCAGCCCGACGGTACTGCTTAGAAAAATGCTCGGCTAATTCTCGAGCCAATTCCACTTCCCCCACCTTATCTCCAGCCAAGACCTCCCGCATCCGTCCGCTCGCCATCCCATAATCCACCGCACTCACATCAGAAAATGTCGCCAACGCCTCCGCTGGAAAGCCCGCCGCAATCAGGGCTCGCCACGCCTCCGTTAACTCTTCGTGCGGATCAATACACATCACCCGAAAAGTAAACGCAATCGACCGAAAGAGCGCCCCCGTCCACGAGGGGTGATAGATGAACCCGCTGGCCGTCGAATAGGGATTCACATCAGGATCCGAGCGGAGCGGACGATACTCCTCGCGGTAAAGCGATGGAAGAATCGGGAGTCGGCGAAGCGCATAACGCTTTGGACCATCAGGCGTTTCCACTTTCCAGTTCCAAAGTTTTTGCCCCGCTAGAGAAAGAACAAAAGCCATAAACTCCTTGGCCAGCTGAGGATTGGGCGCCCCGCGAAAAAGAGCGATCGGATCCACCCCAATAGAAGTCCCATCGACCGCATTGACATAATCCATCCGAGAACTTCCATCTGGCTTCCGCACAAATTCACTCTGACTCCGCCCATAAAAATCAATGACCATCCCCGCGGCCGCCTCGCCAGATTCCACATCAAGGGCGATTTTCGTCGAGGCATCGGTAAAGTAGCGGGCGTTCGCCCCAATGCGCATCAGCAGTTGTTGGGCTCGCTTCCACCCCTCAGCGACCCCGATCGATTCATCCAATCGCCCAACCTCTCCATCACCCTTCTTTGAAAATTCCCTCACCGCTTCACTCATCTGCTCCTGAATGAGCATCTCAAATGCCTTATTAATCGAACCACTCTGGATCGGGTTCGCAATCGCTAATTCATGAAAAAAGCGCGCATCCCCAAGTTCCGACCAACGAGCAGGAGCGACATCAACTCCGATCCGGGCGAGCGCATCGCGGTTCGAGCAAATCCCAAATCCAGAGAAGGCGGTCCCAATCCATCGACCTTTTTCATCCCAGCACGGCTCGCCACTCAACATCGGAGGAATCTCGCCCACCCCAGATCCAAAAAGCTCAGGATGAGAGCCCAGAAAACCCGCGTCGACGATCCGCCCCACCCTTGCTTGTTGCTGAAAATCATACGCTCCCCCGCCAAAAAAAAGGTCCATCTTACATCCAACCTCCGATCCCAGAAACTCCCGCCGAGCTTGTTCCGCCAAGCCATCCCGCAACGGATTCCCTCCAATCTGAACTTGAGGATTGTCAAAACTAGTCTCCACGACTCGATTCCATTTTCTCCCAAGTTTCGCCGTCCAATAGTATTGAAACGAAGCAAGATAGCTGGAACTGATCATTCGTGAAATCTCACTCGTCCCACCAGGACTCCTCCAGTCAATCTGCACACGCTGTCCCGTTTTCTCCCAATGTGCCGCCCCAAAAGCCCGACCAAATTCCGAGCGAATTGCTTCGCTGTGCGGGGTAATGATGGTCAGGACGGCAATGTCTGTTTTCTCAACTCGTGGCGCTTGAGGCCGAAGCAGTATCGGCACAACTAGGACAATGATCAGCGCAAGAAAAACCGGCCAAGCAGGTTTCATTTCAAAGAGGCAAGGCGAGGACATCCTCGGGATGAACGCTCGCAAATAGTCCGCCAACTGGTTGCTCCTCGATAAAGCGGGGATTCAACTCCAAAATTTTCAATGTTTCAGATGTCGTCTCAAATTGATACTGCCCCACTTCACCCAAATACACTCGCTCCGTCAGTCGACCAGCAACCTCATTCTCCCGCCCAGATTCGACCTCCAATCGCCAGCTTTCCGGCCGAATCGAAAGCAGACATTCCCCTCCGATCTGTGGCTCCCACCCCATCCCACCGAGAGTGCCCCTCAAAGTGCCGAGTCCCGTCTCGGCCTCCACCGACTGGCAATCGATCGAGACGATTTTCCCAACAAGGAAATTCGTCTCCCCCATGAAGTCGGCCACGAATCGCGACTGTGGCCGCCGATAAATTTCCGCAGGCTTCCCAATTTGCCGAATCTGACCCGCATCAAGAACCGCCATCCGGTCGGCTATCGAAAGCGCTTCCTTCTGATCATGAGTGACATAAATGGCGGTGAGGCCAAACTCCTGACAAATTCGACGAATTTCTCCTCGCATCTCCAGGCGAAGACGGGCGTCCAAATTCGAAAGCGGTTCGTCAAGCAGCAGACACTGGGGCCGAATGACCAACGCCCTAGCCAGTGCCACCCGCTGCTGTTGGCCACCCGAGAGTTCTTGAATCTTCCGCCCACCTAACCCTTCCATCTTGACGGAAGCCAAGGCTAAAGCGACCCGCTCAGCCGTTGCACGCGCGGAAACCTTTCGCTCCTCCAGACCAAATGCCACATTCTGCGCGACGGTTAAATGGGGCCAAAGCGCGTAACTTTGAAACATCATCCCCGTGTTCCGCCGATGCGGGGGAACCGCACTGACATCCTCTTCCCCAAAAAAAATTCGCCCGTTCTCGATTGCGCAAAATCCCGCAATACTCCTGAGCAAAGTCGTTTTGCCACAACCACTAGGACCAAGGAGAAAGAAGATTTCCCCCGGTTCAATCCGCAAATTGATCCCGTCTAAGGCGACAACCTGACCAAAGTGCTTCGTGAGATTTTCAATCGTAATAGAAACCATCGGGCAATAATAACAATGCACTCTGACCAAAACGGAATCATCTCCCCACGACAAGCGTGATCAAATTGGCGCCGCCAAGATTAATGCAGTCCGCTAGAGCCCGTGATCGTAAATCGTTCTATTCCGCTGGAATCATTCAGCCGAGAATCTCGCCCCTGCCTTGCCTTCGCCCCCAACCTCCACTACAATTTTCATTCACTAATTTATGAGCACGCCAAAACTGACCATCTACGACACCACCCTGCGCGACGGCACGCAAGGAACGGGAATTTCGTTCTCTTTGGTCGACAAAATTCGCGTCGCCGAAAAGCTCGATGCCTTTGGCGTGCACTACATTGAAGGTGGGTGGCCAGGATCTAATCCTAAGGACGCCGCTTTTTTCGAAGAGGCCGCGAAGCTCTCATGGAAAAATGCCAAGATCACCGCCTTTGGAATGACGCGGAGAGGGAAAATCCGCGTGGAAGACGACCCCCAAGTCCAAATGCTCCTCGATGCAAAAACTCCCGCGGTCACGGTGGTTGGCAAAACTTGGCCACTCCATGTCACGGAGGTTTTCAACGTCTCTCTCGAAGAAAATCTCGCGATGATCAGCGACACTGTCGCCTATTTAAAAAAACATGGACGCGAAGTTCTCTACGACGCCGAACACTTTTTCGACAGCTACAAAGAAGATCCCGCGTACTCACTCCGCACGGTCAAAGCGGCCCGCGACGCCGGCGCGGATCTGATCGTTCTCTGCGAAACTAACGGCGGCTGCCTCCCCGATTTCGTCGAGCAAGTCACCCGAACGATCATTGCCGAACTCGGCCAAGCAGTGGGAATCCACACCCACAACGATGGAGGTGTCGGTGTCGCCAATGCCCTTGCCGCGATCCGCGGAGGCGCCTGCCAAATTCAAGGAACGATCAACGGCTACGGCGAGCGCGTCGGCAATTGTAACCTCACCACGGTGATGCCCAATCTCCAACTGAAGATGGGCTTCGACCTCGGTCTCGATCTCGTTGGCCTGCGCGATCTCTCCCGCTTTGTTGATGAACTCGCCAACGTCGCCCACGATATCCGCTCACCCTATGTCGGCGCCGCCGCTTTTACCCACAAAGGAGGACTCCATGTTCATGCGGTCCAAAAACTTGCACGAACATATGAGCACATTGACCCTGCACTGGTCGGCAACGAAAGGATCATCACCATTTCGGATATGTCTGGTCAGACCAATGTCCTCATTAAAGCGGAAAAACTCGGCCTCTCTCTCGCCAAAGGCGGAGTGGAAGTCGCCCAGATTCTCACCGAAGTAAAACGCCTCGAAAGCGAAGGCTACGAATTCGAGGCCGCTGAAGCCTCCTTCGAATTACTCCTCCGTCGCCATCTCGGTCAGCACCGACCACTCTTCCAACTCGAAGCATATTCCTGCTCCTTTCGCCGGGCCGCCGATCCGCGCTGGAACAAATGCGAGGCCACCGTCAAAATCAGCGTCGACAATCGTCCAGCCTACACGGTGGCCGATGGCGATGGCCCCGTTAACGCCCTCGACGCCGCCCTGCGCAAAGCGCTCCGCCCCTTCTATCCCCAAATCGATACCATCCAACTCGACGACTTTAAGGTTCGAATCAGTAACGGGCAAATGGGCACCGCCGCTCGGACCCGGGTTCTCATCGACTCGACGGACGGCGAAGACCATTGGGGCACAGTCGGCGTCTCAGACAATATCATTGAGGCCAGTTGGCTGGCCTTGGTCGATAGTTTTGAGTACAAACTCCGCCCCTTTACCGCGGCCCAACCCTCATAAGCGGGCGACAAACGCTGGCGACGAAACCGGGGTCTGCAGTCCCTTTCCTCAGTGCTTCGCTACGCTGAAAACTCACCAAGGAAAATTCCCGCCAAGGAATCTAAACCCAGCCGATCCGCCGCCCAAAGAGCCGCCCCCCCGTGACCACCAACAATCACGCCCTCTTTTACCCAAACCACATCACTCCCCCGCTGCCGTCTTCCCGCCCTCGTTGAGCACTTCGATCCATTCTTCCAGTTTCGCCATCAGGGGCGGGTCGATCTGCTCGGAAAGCCCGCACAGATTATTAAGAATGCGAACCAGAAACTGTTCCGCAGAAACCGGTTGCAGAGACGAGGCGGACAGTCGAAGACCTTGCTTTGCCATCCGTTGCCGACACTCCTCGAGTCCAATCTGTACTCCACCATGAAACGGATCGAAAAAGCTTTGCTCATGCCGAATCAGAAAATGCCCGGGCATTCCCACTCCAGAAATCGTCATGCCTGCCCGTTTTGCCACCAGTATATAGACGAGCGAAAGGGTAATCGGAATCCCACACCGTGTCTCGATCACTTTGGGCAAGAGGGAGTTATCTAATTTATTGTAATCCTCAACATTCCCACGGAACCCCAACTCCTCCCCTAGAAATTCCACAAGGGTTTCAATCTGGTCAACCGCGGTCACCGCTTTGCCAAATCGGCGGGCTACTTCCTCACCCCACCGATCTAACTGCTCCCGCTCCCCCAAAAAATTAGCCTGAGGGCAAAACACGGCTCCCAACTCCCAAGCCGCTTCCTCTAAATCTCCCCCTCGAGAAAATTGCTGACAGGTCCTCCCGAAGATCGCTTGCGCTTGGTTCGATTCAATCAATCCAATGACTTCTCGAAGGTGGCGCCCCGCAACCTCATCCGCCTCAGCAAGCAACATCCGCATCTCGGCCAGTGCCCCTATGCCACGCTCCGCCAGTTGCCCCTTGATCAGCCCAGAAGTCGAGGGGTCGTCATCACGAAGTAATCGAAGCAATCCGTCCAGTTTGGCGTTCATAGAGTCCCCCAATCATCACCATCATTCAAACTCTCGTCCATCTCTCATCCAATCATTGAACGCATCGGCAAAGTCCAAGTCTCTCCAATCTCCAATCTCTCCCTCACTTCACCCGCCTGTACCCGGTATCTCCTCTCAAACAAATTTATTTCCAATCCATGCCTTGGCTGAATCCCTCTTCAATGTCATCTTCTTTTCATCAATGACAAAGCTATCCTCCTTGGTTCTCGCCGTCGGGCTGAGCGCTTCTGTTGCGCTTGGCGCCATCGACTTTTTCGGGCTCCCTGACAAGATCGTCATCCCTAAGTCCGTCGCCGCCACCCCACCCCCAGTCCCAATCC
>JBAWZW010000066.1:0-14055 GCA_037142835.1 Verrucomicrobiota bacterium | reverse complement strand
CGGCCCTCCACCGCCCACAGCCCCGCTACCCACCGCCGGCGTGGACCGTGGCGCTGGTGTCGAAAGAACCGCCAAAATCATCGCCATCATCGGATTTGCAGACGCCGCTCCCGCGTCCGAAAAAATGCCCGCAAAGCTGGCAAATAATCATCGTCCGTCTTCAGCGAAATCGCATCAATCCGCTTCTTCCGAAAATCCTTCAGCCGCTCCGCCGTCCGCACCTCCACCGCTCGCAGATACGCCAACCGCGTCCCCCGATCCGAGGTGTTAATCTCCATCTGCTCCCCAGTCTCCGCATCCTCCAAAGTCAGTAACCCCACATCCGGCAAATCTTCCTCCCGAGGATCCACTATCGGGATCGCAATCAAATCATGACGCCGCGCCGTGACCGCCAACTGCCGAGAAAAATCCTCCGCCTGAAAGTCCGAAATCAAAAAAACCACCGAACGCCGATGCAATACCTGGTTCAAATAATCCAACGCCACCCCAGGCTCCGTCCCCCGACGCTTCGGCTCAAAATACAAAATCTCCCGAATCAGCCGCAAGGTATGCACCCGACCCTTTTTCGGCGGAATAAATAACTCCACCTCATCCGAAAACAAAATCAATCCCACCTTGTCGTTGTTCCGAATCGCACTAAACGCAAACAACGAAGCCACTTCCGCCGCCAACTCCCGCTTGCTCAAATGCACACTCCCAAATTCCCCCGACGCACTCACATCCACCACCAACATCACCGTCAACTCCCGCTCTTCCGTAAACTTCTTCACATACGCCGCCCCATGCACCTCGCAATACTTCGCCGTCACATTCCAATCAATCGATCGCACCTCATCCCCAGCCTGATACTCCCGGACCTCCTCAAAATTCATCCCTCGCCCCTTAAAAACACTCCGGTATTGCCCCGAAAATGTCGCCGAAACCAACCCTCGCGTCTTCAACTCCAGACGCTGAATCTTCTTCAGAATATCACGAGCAGATTCCATGGTAATTTAAATTCCAACGCTCTCCCCATTAAACACTTTCATACTCACACGTTGCATCCATCACGGCACCGCCAGACCCGCAAAAATCTTCTCAATAATTCGTTCACTCGTCATCTCTTCCGCCTCCGCCTCGTAACTCACAATGATCCGGTGCCGCAACACATCCGTCCCCACATTCTTCACGTCCTGCGGCGTCACATAGCCTCGACCCGCAATAAACGCCGACGCCCGCGCCGCTAAGGTCAAAGCAATCGTCGCCCGTGGCGACGCCCCATAACGAATCATCCCCTCCAATTTCAATCGGTAACTCGCCGGCTCCCGCGTCGCAAAAACCACGTCCACAATGTAATCCTTCACCCGATCATCCACATAAATCCCGTTCACCACCTCCCGCGCCCGCAAAATATCCCCAGGCTCCGTCACTGCTTCCACTTGCAAATTTGGGGCGCTCGTCGCCATCAAATCCAAAATCTTTCGCTCCTCCGCCTTACTCGGATATCCCACCCGCAACTTCAACATGAACCGGTCCAACTGGGCCTCCGGTAACTGATACGTCCCCTCCTGCTCCAACGGGTTCTGCGTCGCCAAAACTAAAAAAGGATCCGCCAACGGATAGGTCGTATCCCCAATCGTCACCTGCCGCTCTTGCATCGCTTCCAAAAGCGCACTCTGCACCTTCGCCGGCGCCCGGTTAATCTCATCCGCTAAAATCAAATTCGAAAACAAGGGTCCCCTCTTCGTCGTAAATTCCCCCGTCCGCGGATTGTAAATCAAGGTCCCAATCAAATCCGCAGGCAACAAATCCGGAGTAAACTGAATCCGCTGAAACCCCGTGCGAATACAACTCGCTAATGTCTTCACCGCGAGCGTCTTCGCCAAACCAGGCACCCCTTCCAAAAGGATGTGCCCGTTGGTCAGCAACCCCGTCAGGAGCCCGTCAACAAGGTATTTCTGCCCAATCAAGACTCGGGCAATCTCCGCCTGCAATGGCTTAATCCATTGACTGGCAATTTTTACTTCTTCGGTAATTTCCTGCGTGGTGGACATGGCTGGGCATCAGACCGCCTCAAGGAAGTTTTGTTCAAGCTCCGATTTGCTTTTACTCTTTTTTTCCTCTCCATTCTCTTCCACTCCAATCAATCGCACTTTTACCGTGAACATTTCCCTCGCTTCCTCTGTTACACTCTCCCTTTGTATTTCATCAGTGCCACGCTGAATTTTCTCCACCCATCGCCACCGCCCTCTATTCCACCTATGCAAACTCCAAACACCAACCCCGAACAGGAAGCCGATGTCGCCGCTATCGATGAACTCCGCGAACTCAATGGCCGGATCCGTGCCGAACTCGGGAAAATTATCGTCGGCCAACACACGGTCATCGAACAACTCCTCACCTGCATCTTCGCCCGCGGTCACGCCCTCCTCATGGGCGTCCCAGGCCTCGCCAAAACCCTCCTCGTTCACTCCCTCGCCGACCTGATGTCCCTCAACTTCAATCGCGTCCAGTTCACCCCAGATCTCATGCCCAGTGACATCACCGGCACGGAAATCCTCCAAGAAACCGATCAGCCAGGTCGCCGCGCTTTCGAATTCGTCAAAGGCCCCATCTTCGCCAATATCGTTCTCGCCGACGAAATTAACCGCACCCCACCCAAAACCCAAGCCGCTCTCCTCCAAGCCATGCAGGAGCAAAAGGTCAACGCCGGTAAACATAGCTTCACCCTCGAAAAACCTTTCTTCGTCCTCGCTACCCAAAATCCCATCGAACAGGAAGGCACCTACCCACTCCCAGAAGCCCAACTCGATCGCTTCATGTTCCTCATCAATGTCGGCTACCCCACCGCCGAAGAAGAACTCCAAATCGCCAAATCCACCACCGGTGGCGCCATGCCCGTCCTCGAGAAAATTCTCCACGCCGCCGATATCCTTCGCTTCCAAGAAGTCGTCCGACGCGTCCCCGTCCCCGAACACGTCTACGAACATATCGTCAAACTCGTCCGCAAATGCCGACCCGCTGGCGAGGAAGCCCCAGACTGGATCAAAAAATGGGTGATGTGGGGCCCCGGCCCTCGCGCCGTCCAATACCTCGTCCTCGGCGCCAAAGCCCGCGCCGTTCTCCAAGGAAGCTATCTCGCTCGCCTCGAAGATGTTCACGCCGTCGCCGAACCCGTTCTCGCTCACCGCATTCTCGTCAACTTCCACGCCGAAAGCGAAGGCATCTCCAGCGTGGAAGTCATCCGCAGGATGATCAAGGAAACCGTCCAATGATCCTCTCATCCCCACAAAAATCCTCCCCCAGCTCCTAAGCCCGTGAGCGAACCCGACTTCCTCGATCATCGGGCCATTGCGCGCCTCTCCAAGCTGATGCTCCATGTCCGCAACCCCATGCTCGGCAACATCAACGGCCAACACCGCTCCGCTACCCGCGGCGCCTCCGTCGAATTCGCCGAATATCGGAAGTATGCCCCAGGCGATGACATCAAACACCTCGACTGGCGCGTCTTCGGTCGCACCGATAAGTTCTTCATCCGCGAGTTCGAAGCCGATACCAATCTCCGCTGCTATCTCGTCGTCGATACCTCCGCCTCGATGAAGTTCTCCAGTAACCCAGCCACCGGCTCCCGCTTCGATTACGCCCGACGCCTCGCGGGCACGATCGCCCATCTCCTTGTCCACCAAGGCGATGCCGTCGGCCTCACTTGCTTCGCCGAAAAAGCCGTCGATCTCCCCCCTCGACGCACCCCATCCCACTTGCGCCAACTCCAACGTCGCCTCGCCGATATCCAACCCGCTGGCGAATCCCAAATCGTCCAAACTCTCCACGACTTCGCCGAACGCATCCGCCAACGCGCTCTCGTCATCATCATCAGTGATCTCTTCACCGATGTCCCCCCCCTCCTCGATGCCCTCAAACATCTCCACTTCTATAAACACGATGTGGCCGTCTTTCACCTCCTCGACCCCCAAGAGTTCTCTTTCGATTTCACTCGGCCCACTCGCTTCGTCGACCTCGAAACCGGGGCCGATCTCATCACCGATCCCGCCATCATTCGCGACCCCTACCTCGCCGCCCTCCAATCCTATCTCGCCGATCTCCAACACGGCTGCCGCCAGTTCCAAGTCGATTATCATTTCACCCAAATCAACCAACCCTTCGACGCCGTTCTCACCCAGTTCATGCTCCAACGCCTCCGCATCGCCAAGAAAGGCGGCCGATGACCCTTTCGCCCCCACGATTCAATAACCAAGTCGTTCGCCAACCCGACCGCTCTCTTTAAATCAATGGCTTTTCTTCAACCATGGATGCTTTGGGCCCTCCCCGCCGTCCTCCTCCCCGTGGTCATCCATCTCCTCAATCGCTTGCGCTATAAGACGGTCCCTTGGGCCGCCATGCCCTTCCTCCGCAAAGCCAATCGCGCCGCCACCAGACGCGCCAAAATCCGCCAATACCTCATCCTCGCTTCGAGGATGCTCGCCATCCTCTTCCTCATCTGGGCCCTCTCCAGACCCCTCACCGGCGGCTGGCTCGGTGCCGCCGCCTCCGGTGCCCCAGAAACCATCCTCATCCTCCTCGATCGCTCCGCCAGCATGGAAGCCCACCCCCAAGCTTCCCCAGAATCCAAACGCTCCCACGCCCTCTCCCTCCTCACCCAAGCCGCCTCCCAAAACCCCGGAAGCCACTTCGCCCTCATCGAAAATGTCCTCCGCCAACCCCTCGAACTCCCCAGCGCTTCCTCGCTCTCATCCCTCCAATTTACCGCCCCCACCGATACCGCCGCCGATCTCCCCGCCATGCTCCGCTCCGCCCTCGATTACCTCGTCAAAAATAAACCGGGCAACGCCGAAATCTGGATCGCCAGTGACCTCCAAACCTCCAACTGGCGACCCGATAGCCCAGAATGGCAAGACGTCGTCGACCGCTTCACCGGCCTCCCCCAACAAATCAAATTCCGCGTCCTCGATCTCTCCTCCACCTCCACCCAAAATCTCTCCGTCGCCGTCCAATCCGCCGATCTCCGCCTCCGCCCCACCAAAAATCGCCAAGGCCAACTCCACCTCGCCCTCGAAGTCAAAACCCCCGCCGATCGCCAAGGCATCCTCCCCATCCTCATCACCCGCGATGGCACCAAAACCCAAGTCGATCTCACTCTCTCCTCCACCACCCAACGCCAATCCCTCCAATTCGATCTCCCAAAACTCGAGTCAGGTTGGGGAAAGGTCGAACTCCCCGCCGACGATTCTCTCACCGATCACTCCGCTTACTTTGCCTACGCCCCACCTCCCACCCTCCACACAGTGATCGTCGGCGATTCCCTTGCCGCCCAACGACTTCTCTTCGCCGCCGCTCCCGACAAAACCCGCCCCGATCGCACCGCCATCCTCCTCCCACCGAACCGCGCAGATTCCATCGCTTGGGCCAATACTTCCCTGATCATCTGGACCGCCTCCACCCCCACTGCCCCCGTCGAAAAATCCCTGAAGTCCTGGGTGGAATCAGGAGGCGTTCTCCTCTGCTTCCCCCCCAGCGACTCCTCCACCCAAGGTCCCCTCGGCCTCGCTTGGTCCAAAATCGAAGCCTCCACCCAAGACACCCCCTTCCGCGTCGGCACTTGGGACGACCTCGATGGACCACTCGCCCACACCGAAAGTGGCCCCCCTCTCCCCCTCCCCAAATTGGAAATCCCTCGCCGCCAAATTCCCACCACCGATTCCTCCCACTCCGTGGCCACTTTCTCCGATGGCCCACCTTTCCTCCTCACCCGCAAACTCGGCACCGGCCTCCTCGCCGCCTTCGCCACTCTCCCAGATCCCCAATGGAGTAACCTCGCCGATGGCTTCGTTCTCCTCCCCGCAGTCCAACGCCTCATCTCCCTCGGCGGTCAACGCCTCTCCCCTCCAAACCTCGCCGTCGCTGGCGAATGGCAACCCCCAGATCCTCTAGAATCTTGGACCGCTCTCGGCGAATCCTCCCCCCACGATTGGCGGTGGAACGCCGGCGTCTACCAGTCCGGCTCCCAACGCCTCGCCCTCAATCGACCCGCCATCGAAGATCTCCCCGAAAAACTCGATCCCACCTCCCTCCCCACTCTCTTCCATGACTTAAATCTCACCGTCATGACCAACGCTCTCAACATCAAAGCCGATAGCCTCCAAAGCGAAATCTGGACGGCCATGATCCTCGTCACCATGCTCTTCATGTGCGCAGAAATGGCCCTCGCCACCAGCAAAGCCGTCACCTCCCCCGCCACGCCAACACCACCTCCAACCACCCGCGCATCCTCATGATCCGCTTCCCCAACCCATGATCGGGAACTGGCAATTCAATCTCTCCCCGTGGGTCGTCGCCGCCTCCGCCACCTTCGCCCTCGCCTCCCTCTGGTTCTTCTTCCGGAGCCTCCACCGCGAAGGCCATAGCCCAAAACGCTTCGCCCTCCACTCCCTCCGCTTCCTCGCCGCCCTCCTCGTCTCCCTCACCCTCCTCCGACCCGAACGCGTCCTCATCAAAAAACGCTCGGAACGCCCCCGCGTCGTCGTCCTCTACGATGCCTCAGGAAGCATGGAAACCAAAGACGTCGTCGCCCCCGAAAAACAAATGATCTCTCGCGCTGCCTGGATCAAATCCCAGCTCGATGCCCAAGCCTTCCTCCCCCTCGAAAAACAATACGAAGTCAGTATCGAACCCTTCGCAAAACCTCCCAAAAATCCCCCAAACTCTAATCTCGAAACCGAGGTCGGCTCCGATCTCAATGCCCCACTCGATCGCCTCCTCAAACAATACGGCGATCTCCGCGCCGTGGTTCTCCTCTCCGACGGCGATCGCAATCTCGGCCCCTCCCCCATCACCCCAGCCACCGCTCTCGCCCAACGCGATATCCCCATCTTCACCGTCGGCGTCGGCAGCGAAAATTATCTCCCCGATCTCGAACTCCAATCCGTCGTCGCCCCCACCTACGGCCTGATCAACGAACGCATCAGCGTCCTCTTCACCATCCAAAATCATCTCCCACGCGAAGTCAAAACCACCGTCACCCTCAACGGCCCAGGCGATGTCAAAGGCTCGAAAATTGTCACCCTCCCCCCGATGAGCCAAGTCCAAGATTCCCTCATCTTTACCCCCATCACCCAAGGCGAAGGCGATTACACCGTCCGCTTCCCCGTCGAACCCGATGAAGTTTCCTCCACCAATAATCAACAAACTTTCCACCTCGCCGTTCGCAAAGAAACCCTCAAAGTCTTAGTCGTCGATTCCCAACCCCGTTGGGAATTCCGTTACCTCCGCAACGCCCTCCTCCGCGACCCCGGCGTCTCCCTCAATACGGTGCTCTATCATCCCTCCATCGGCCTCGGCGAAGGCGAAGGTTACCTCAAAGAATTTCCCGCCAAACGCGAGGATCTTCAAGGCTACGATGTCATCTTCCTCGGCGATGTCGGCGTCGGCCCCGAAATGCTCACCACCGAAAATGCCCAAATGATCAAGGGCCTCGTCGAACAACAGGCCAGCGGCCTCGTCCTCCTCCCCGGCCCCCTCGGCCGCCAAAAATCCCTCGCCACTTCCCCCCTCGCCGATCTCTTGCCCGTCGAAACCGATTACTCCAAAGGCTCCGGCTTCGCCAGCGGCGCCGAAGCCCGCCTCGACCTCACCGCCCGCGGACGCGACCACTGGCTGACCATGCTCTCCACCGACCCCACCGCCAACCAATCCGTCTGGCGCACCCTCCCCGGCTTCTATTGGTATGCCCCAGTCGTCAAAGCCAAACCAGGCGCCGAAGTCCTCGCCGTTCACGAAGCCGCCCGTTCCGCCACCGGCCGACTCCCCCTCCTCGTCACCCGCTCCGCTGGCAATGGCAAGGTCCTCTATATGGGCACCGATTCCGCTTGGCGCTGGCGCCGCGGCGTCGAAGACACCTACCACTATCGCTTCTGGGGCCAAGTCGTCCGCTGGATGGCTCACCAACGCCACCTCTCCCAAGACGAAGGCGTCCGCTTCTTCTACTCCCCAGAAACCCCCAAACGTGGCGACAAAGTCCGCCTCAATGCCACGGTCCTCGGACCCCTCGGAATCCCCATCAGCGAAGGCAAGGTCTCCGTCACCCTCACCGCCCCCAGCGGCTCCCAAGAAACCATCGAGCTCTCCACCGAAAATGACGAGTGGGCCATGCACGCTGGCCAATTCACCCCACGCGAAGGCGGCACTTACTCCGTCGATGTCCAATGCCCCTCCGCCTCCCGTCACCTCAAAACCCAAATCATCGTCACCGTCCCAACCCTCGAAAAAATCGGCCTCCCCGCCAAACTCGATCTCCTCCGCGAACTCTCCACCCTCACCGCCGGTAAATTCGCCACCCCAGAGGAACTCCCCCAAGTCATCTCCAATCTCCACCTCCTCCCCGAACGCAAACCCGAAGAACAACGCTTCCGCCTCTGGTGCGACCCCTGGTGGTGCTCCGCCCTCCTCACCATCCTCACCCTCTACTGGATCGGTAGAAAGGCCGCGGGCTTAATCTGATCCTCCCCCAAATGAAAAGTTTCGCTCACTCCACTTCTCGCTAAACTTCTCCCAACATGAATCCGATCACGCTACCAGATTCGCTCCTCCTCCAGCTCCGCAATTTCGAATCCCGACTCCGTCAACTCGAATCCCGCGCCGCCATCGCCGGTGGCCTCGTCGGCCTCCTCACCACTTTCCTCCTCCTCTTCGTCTTCGATCGCTTCGGCGATACCCCCCGCTGGGCCCGCTCCATCCTCACTCTGACCAGCGCCGCCCTCGCCGCTTGGCTCACCAAAGGCTGGGCGCACGATTGGCTCTGGTATCGACGCGGCCCCGCCGAACTCGGGAAAATCCTCCAGTCCCATTTCAAATCCCTCGGCGATCGACTCCAAGGCGTCATCGAACTCGCCGATACCCCCCATCTCCCACCCCATATCTCCCCAGCCCTCATGCGCGCCGCCATCCGCCAAGTCGCCGACGAATCCACTCACTTTAACTTCGCCGAAGCCGTACCCACCCGCCCCGCCAGACGATGGTCCCTCGCCGCCATCATCCTCCTCTCCCTCGCCGCCGCCCCCTTCGTCTTCACCCCACTCGCCGCCACTAACGCTCTCTCCCGCTGGCTCTTCCCTTGGAAATCCATCGAACGCTACACCTTCGCCTCTCTCGATGATCTCCCCAACGAACTCATCGTCCCACACGGCGAACCCTTCGAAGTCGCTTGCGGCCTCAAAGAAAATTCCGCCTGGATTCCCCAAACCGCCACCGCTCGCCTGAACTCCGCCTCCCCCACCTCCGCCTCCCTCGACGACCATCACCGCGCCATCTTTCGCATCCAAGGCCAAACCCGTAACGGCCAACTCTCCCTCCGCATCGGCGACGCCTCCCACGAAATCACCGTCCGCCCACTCTATCGCCCCGAACTCAAAGAACTCGCCGCCCAAATCACTCTCCCAGATTATCTCGGCTATCCCCCTGCCCACCAAGTGATTCAAGGAAGCAAAGCCGAGTTTCTCGAAGGCAGCAGTATCCGCTTCTCCGGCAAAACTAGCCGCCATCTCCAATACGCCGCCATGAAAAGCGGCGACATCGATCCCCCCGCCGATCTCCTCGACGATTCCTTCCTCACCCCACTCAAACCCCTCGCCGAAATCCTCGGCAACGCCACGTTCCGCTGGACCGATCAACACGGCCTCGAACCCACTCAACCTTACACCGTCAAAGTCGCCTCCACCAAAGACGCCGAACCCCGCGTCGATTTGCTCGGCCTCGATCAAAGTATCGCCATTCTCCCCACCGAAGTCCTTAAACTCCAATTCAATGCCACCGATGACTTCGGCCTCCAATCCACTTGGCTCGCTTGGTCCGTTCGCCCCAACGGCGAAAAAACCGAGACGGTCAGCAAAGGCGAAATCGATCGCACCCCAGGAAGCCAAAAAACCAAAACTCTCTCCAAAAATACCGACTTCTCCCCAGCTTGGCAAAATATCCCCGAAGACAGCGTGGTCGAAATCGCCGCCTACGCCGCCGATTATCTCCCCAATCGCAAAGCCTCCGAATCCTCCAAACACACCATCTACGTTCTCAGCCTCGCCAAACACGCCGAAAATATTCGCGAACGCATGGACGAAACCCTCAAACAACTCGAAGACCGGATTCGCGACGAAGAACGCCAACTCGAAGAAAGTAAAAATCTCGCCGAAACCAAACCCGATCCCGCCAACGAAAAAGCCGCCGAAAAAGCTGCCGAAGATGCCAAACGCGCCGAAGCCAACGAACGCGCCAACCAAGCCGCCACCCAAAAACTCACCGAAGAAATGGCGGCCGTCATGAAGGACGCCCTCCGCAATAAAGAAATCCCCGAAAGCACTCTCGCCGAATGGCAAAAGGTCAAAGATGCCCTCGAAAAAAAGGCCGCTCCTCCCATGGATAAAGCCGCCAATGCCCTCGCTCAAGCCGCTCAAAAACCGGCCGATCTCCAGGAGAAAGCC
Source organism: Verrucomicrobiota bacterium (assembly GCA_037142835.1). Taxonomy (GTDB): domain Bacteria; phylum Verrucomicrobiota; class Verrucomicrobiia; order Chthoniobacterales; family Chthoniobacteraceae; genus Chthoniobacter. Next base: position 3,589 of record JBAWZW010000066.1, on the reverse strand, counting down.
ACCGAAGCCGAAAAAAATCAGGAGGAAGCCCTCGCCGCCCTCAAAGAGGCCGCCAAACAGATGAACAAGGAAAACGAAAATCTCTACACCAGAAACTTTTTTAATCGCATGCGCGCCGCCGCCACCGCCGAAATGAAAATCGCCGAGGGCATCAAATCCATCGCTAAAGCCACCCTCGGCCTTCGCTCCGACGAAAATAGCCAAGCCCACCAACTCGAATTTAAACACGCCGCTTCCCGCCAAGAACTCACCACCAAAGACGTCGAAGGCATCGCCAACGATATGGAAGCCTTCGTCAAACGCGTCCCCAACGAAAAATATCAGGCCGTCCAAAAATCCATGGAGGAAAAAAAGGTCGTCAACGAACTCCACAACCTCGCAGAAATCGTCCGCTCCAATCTCGGCCTCAAATCCATCAGCAAAGCCATCTTCTGGAGCAAACAACTCAACGAATGGGCCTCCCAACTCCAAAAAGAAAAACCCCCCAGCAAAGGCGAAGGCGAACCCCAAGAATCCGATCCCGAGATGATGGAACTCGTCGTCGCCATGGTTCGCGCCGCCCAAACCCAAGACAATATCCGCGAACAAACCGATCTCCTCGAAGCCCGCAAAGACGCCTCCACCCAACACCCCGCGGATTCCAAAAAACTCGCCAACCAAGAAAGCGACCTCAGCGATACCCTCGGCATCCTCCGCGAAAAAACCAAGTTCGCCGAAGTCAAACCCCTCCTCGAAAAGGTCGAGTTCCTCATCGATGAAGCCGCCAGTAATCTCCGCCAAGCCAAAACCGATCCCACGGTCACCGCCATCCAATCCACGGTCATCGAACTCCTCGTCCCCCCAGACGATAAAAGCAAAGACGATCCCTCCCAGTCCAAACCCTCCTCCAAAATGGCCGAAATGATCCAAAAGGTCGCCGCCCAAGTCACCAAATCAAAAACCCCCGGCAAAAATAATCAACACGAGGCCTCCTCCTTCACCGGAAAGTCCACCGAGGGCGTCCTCGGCCAAGATAAAACCGGCACCCGCCAAGTCGAGAAAGGCTCCGGCGCCACCGATGCCGGCTCCTGGCCCGAGGAGTTTCGCGACCAACTCCAATCCTATTTCCAACAACTCGACGGCTCCAAGTAATCCCCAATGCACTTCCTCACTCGATCCGTTCTTCGCCTCGTCGCCCTCACCTCCCTCCTCCACGCCTCCCTCCACGCCCAAGACTCCACGGTCTACCGAGGCACCCAAGTCTCCCCAGAAGTCGAACGCATCTACTCCCGAGGCTTGCAATTCCTCGCCAAAGCCCAGTCCGCAGAAGGCACTTTCCCCGGAAATTATGGCCAAGAACCCGCCACCGCTGCCCTCGCCATCCTCGCCATGTTCGCCCACGGCGATGACCCCAATCACGGCCCCTACTCCAAACCCATCAAACGCTCGCTCGATTTCCTCCTCAAAAGCGCCGACGAAAAAACCGGCTACATCGGCAACTCCATGTATAATCATGGCTTCTCTTCCCTCGCCCTCGCCGAAGCCTACGGCGCCGTCCAAGACGATCGCATCGCCCCAGCCCTCCAAAAAGCCATCAATCTCATCCTCTCCTCCCAAGAAAAAAATCGCTTCAAAGCCTGGCGCTACACCCCAGAAGCCCAAGACGCCGATTCCACCGTCAGCGGCGCCTGCTTCGTCGCCCTCATCGCCGCTCGCAACGCCGGCCTCCGCGTCCCCGATAAAGCCATCGAAGGAGCCCTGAAATTCTACTCCGATTGCCAAGTCCCAGGCGGAGGCGCCATCGGCTATGTCCCCGGCTCCGGCGGTAACGGAAACTCCACCACCGCCATCGGCGTCACCGCCTACGCTTACGCCCGCAAAAAAGAACTCCCCACTTACGTCCGGGGCTTCAAAGCCCTCAAAGACGGCGACGAACGCCCCGGCGGTAGCTACCCCTTCTACTACGAATATTACGCCGCTCAGGCCTTCTTCCAAAGCGATGTCCAACTCTGGGAAAAGTGGAACGCCAAACGCGTCAAAGAACTCGCCTCTCTCCAAAATGAGGACGGTAGCTGGGACGGCGGTCTCGGCTCCGGTATCTCCACCAGCCTCGGCCTCCTCTCCATCGCCCTCAATTATCGCTACCTTCCCATCTACGAACGATGATCACCCTCTCCAAGTTCGCCCTCACCCTCACCCTCGCCATCCTCCCTTTCTCCACCCCAGCCCCAGCCCAAATCCAACTCCAAATCCAAGCCGGCGGCGGCGGCGTCATTCGTGGCGGTCCCGTGGTCATCCAAGGCGGTAACGGCTTGATCATCAATCGCCCCACTACCAATCCCTCCACCCAAAACGAACTCGGCCAACTCCTCGACTTCGCCGACGGCGGAAGCCTCCACGGCTCCCTCCAAAAACTCGATGCCTCCAAAGAGGAACTCCTCTGGACCACCCCAGATGCCTCCGCATCTCTCGCTTTCCCCATCAGCCAAATCCTCCGCTGGACCTCTCCCACCCCTGAAAAAGCCGAGGTCAAAGCCCGCGCCACCATCAAACTCATCGGCAACGATTGGCTCGCCGCCGACCTCGTCGATCTCACCAACGATCAACTCCACCTCAAACTCCCCGACGGCTCACCCATCACCATCGACCGCTCCCACGTCGAATGGATTTACTTCGCCAAAAATACCGCCACCGAAACCTACGAAGGCCCCCAATCCACCTCCGGCTGGGCCTCCGATAGCAGCTGGACCTACCGCGACGGCGCCCTCCGCTCCTCCCAATCCACGACCATCGGACGGATGTTCGATACCCTTCCCGATCTCACCGAATACCGCGTCGATATCGATCACACCGGCGGCAGTCGCGCCTACCAAATCCTCCTCCATGGACTCGAACCCTCCGTCCGGGGCTACGGCGTCGGCATGGTTCGCCTCAATATCAATGACTCCCAACTCCTCTTCTGGACCCAAAACTCCTCGGGCGCCAAACAAGAACAAGTCGATCTCAGTAAACTCGTCCCCGCTCTCGCCAAAGCCTCCGACCAATCCCCCAAACCCAAAAACCAAAAACTCCAGTGGCAAATCTTTGAAGACCGCCCCGCCGGTCGCCTAGTCATCCTCATCAATGGCCGGAAAGTCGGCGAATGGTCCACCCCCAAAGCCAACCCCGGCGAAAATCGCGGAAGCCTCACTTTCCAACCCCTAAACTGGAGCGAACCCGCCGAATTCTCCCTCTCCAATATCCGCGTCAGCCCTTGGGATGGCTTCGTTCCCGTCGATGACGCCATCCCCAATGTCCGCCCTCGCAATGACCAAGTCATCCTCGCCGACGGCGACCGCGAAGCCGGTCGCGTCTCCCAAATCACCGCCGACACCATCCACCTCGGCCCCACTTCCTTCCCCCGCGAAAAAGTCTCCCTCCTCCGCTTCGCTCCCCATCCCAACCCAACCGCTCCACCACCCACCATCGCTCGCGTCCGCCTCACCCATCGCGGCGAACTCACCGCCTCCTCCCTCAGCCTCGATTCCGGTAAGGTCCACATCCATACCCACTTCGCGGGCGATTTCATCCTCCCACTCACCGCCTTTCGCTCGATCGACTTCCCCCAAAT